>JASGCE010000211.1 GCA_030054295.1 Minisyncoccota bacterium | reverse complement strand
AGCGAAGACGAAGTCGAGCTTTAGGTTTGCTTGGAGGGGTTGCACAATTAATTTCAAGTTTTTCCAACCTTCCTTTAGGGAAGGGGGACATTCATTATCATAGCAATGGGATTTTCTTAAATTTTTGTACCGTCAAGTAAACAGACAATAACTGTTCTTTTGACCAAAACCCAATCCAGTCTTATTGACGCAGTGTCCGCGATGGTCGAGCCTGTGGTTTTTGTGCCAATATCAATTAAGTTTTGACTTTAATAATACCGTCTCAATCACTGGATAGTAAAAAAGAATTTGCATTTGTCGATTAAGAATGACTATAGTTAATTTTAGAGGGCTATTGTGCGACAAAAACTCGTATTTATGAATAGGTTCTATTGGCAATTGAGAGGCTGCTAAAGCATTCGCCCTTGATAATTTATGGGTTATAATCTAGTGTTACCAATGTTGAGAGCAGCTGCTTAAAAGCAAATCGATTACAGGTATGGAACCTGCTTCTATGCCATTGATTTGAAAAGTAAATATCGTCATGCGGCGCGATGCCGAGAAACGGGAGCTAAGGATGGCAAGCGAAAGCTACGATGGGGATATGGGGAATCGCGGGGCCTTCTCGCGGCGCAAATTGAGTGTTCGCAAAATCATTACCTTTGCGATCATCCTGTTGCTTTTGCTGGCGGGAGTTTTTTTCGGCTATCGCTTCCTAACTGGTGGTGGCAAGGGTTCCGACGCCGCCACGATGATGGGCGATGCCACCAAGTCACTGAGCGACATTGCCGGGCCTGCGCAAACCAATTTTTTTGATCTGCCCGAAATGCTGATCAATCTTCGGTCGGATCAGCCGCGTCCGGCCTTTTTAAAGCTTTCGGTCAGTCTCGAGATTGATCGGCTGGAGGATCGGGTTGTCTTGACCAATGTTTTGCCGCGGATTACCGATACTTTCCAGGTCTATCTCCGTGAACTTCACCCTGATCAGCTGCAAGGGGCGGAGGGGATGTTGCGACTGCGCGAAGAACTCTTGTCACGGATCAATGCCGCGGTCAGTCCGGTGGTGGTTCGGGATGTTCTGTTCCGCGAAATGTTGGTTCAATAGGCGCGACGGATGGAGATTTAACCATGGCCGCAGACACAGACAATCAAGACCTTTTGGCTGAACAATGGGCCAACGAAACCAGCGGCGGTGGTCAGAGCGTCGCTGATGATATTTTTGGCGGGCTTGGCAAGGATGGCGGCTCGGCACGGGTCTTGAATCAAGACGAGATCGATTCCCTGCTCGGCTTTGACGAGGGCAGCTCGGGGATGAGCGATGGCTCGGGGATTGCCGCCATTGTCAATTCGGCCCTGGTCTCCTATGAACGACTGCCGATGCTCGAGGTGGTCTTTGATCGCCTGGTGCGGATGATGTCCACCAGCCTGCGCAACTTTACCTCGGACAATGTTGAGGTGACGCTTGATTCCATGACCTCGATTCGCTTTGGCGACTATCTCAATTCGATTCCCTTGCCGGCGATGTTGGCGGTTTTTAAGGCCGAGGAATGGGATAATTTTGGCCTTCTAACCATCGATTCGGCCCTCATCTATTCGATTGTCGATGTGCTTTTGGGTGGGCGGCGCGGCACGGCGGCGATGCGGATTGAAGGTCGCCCCTATACCACCATCGAACGCAATCTGGTCGAGCGAATGGTGCAGGTGGTGCTGGGTGATCTCTCGGCCAGTTTTGACCCCTTAAGCCCGGTGACCTTCCGCTTTGATCGGCTGGAGACCAATCCCCGCTTTGCCGCCATTGCTCGACCGGCCAATGCTGCGGTATTGGCGCGGCTGCGGATCGATATGGATGATCGCGGCGGCCGCTTGGAGCTGCTGCTGCCCAATGCGACGCTTGAGCCGGTGCGAGAGATTTTGCTGCAAATGTTTATGGGCGAGAAATTCGGCCGCGATTCGATTTGGGAAAATCACCTGGCCAATGAACTCTGGCACACCGACATTGCGATTGACACGGTGCTGGAGGAATCATCCTCGAGCCTCAAGGATGTCTTGGAATGGAAGGTGGGGAGTCAGATTCTGCTCAATGCCACGCCGGAATCCACGGTCTCCTTGCGGGCTGGCACGGTACCGCTCTTTAAGGCGCAGATGGGGCAGCGCAACGGCAATATTGCCGTCAAGCTCTTTGAGAAAATCGAGAAGGAAAAATAAAAAATGACTGCTCTGCCGATTCCCTTTTTTTTAGATATTATTATTGCCGTTCTGTTGGTGGCGACCATTGTCTATGGTTCGATTTTGAACCGCAAACTCGGGGCATTGCGTTCAAACAAGGCAGAATTGGATGTTTTGATTCAATCCTTTAACGATGCCTGTATGAGGGCTGAGGCTGGGGTGCGTAATCTTCGCAGTGCTACCGATGAGGCCCATCGCCTGCAACAATATCTTACCCGCGGTCAGGTTCTGCGCGATGATATTTCTTTTTTGATTGATCGCGGTACCGGCCTGGCGGATCGTCTGGAAGGCAATGTCCGCACCGCCCGCACCGAGGCCCAAGGCCAAGGAATAGGACAGGGGTTAGGACAGGGGTTAGGTCAGGGTTTAAACCAATCGACTGCTGCTGCCCCATCTGGTGGTGATTTTCCGCGGCGGGGCACTGCCCAGGCCCGTTCGGCTGCCGCCCCGCAGGCCGAGGCAGCAGCACCAGCCGCTGCTCCATCGCAACGGGTGGAGGCCCGCGAAATCACCCCGACCAATGAAGATATCAATACCGAGGATTCCTCGGTTCAGCCGCGCAGCCACCGCAGCCCGCGCGAAAGGGCCAGCCTCCGTTCCGAGAATCGCGCGGGGTCAGAGGCCGTGCCAAGGTCGCGGGCAGAGAAGGATCTGCTCGAGGCCCTACGCGCTAAGAGATAGTTTTGTAACCGCTGATAGATAACAGATAGCAATGGCTGAAACAGGATAAAAATGATGAGGATTAGACTCTTACCAATCTTGATCGTCTCTGCCGGGGCCAGTTTGACCTTTAAACTGTCGGACCTGGTGGTGAGCTATCCAAACAGCAGCGGACTGCAAAAACTTTGGGGAGGCACGGCCCAGGCGGCTGATCCGACCAGGACCAGCCTCCAGTCCCTGACCTCGATGGTTGGTCTGTCGCCCGAGCCCAAGGCCAAGGCCGGTGGCGGGCAAGCGGCGAGCAATACCGCGGTGGTGCCGGCGGGAACCACCGTCGCCAATACGGCTACCAGCATGAGCGAACCAGCGGCTGCTGATGGCACAACCAACACCATGCTGGGGGCAAAGGCAGAACTGCCCAAGGACCCGACTCGCTTTAGCCAGTCGGAGATCGACCTGCTGCAATCCCTGGCGCAAAGACGCGATAGTCTAGACACGCGGGAGCAGCAACTGCAACAAAGGCAAATGACTCTGGATGCGGCGGAGAAGCGGTTGGCGGAAAAGGCTGCCGCTTTGGAAGGAATGAAGGGCGAATTGATGCAACTCATCAACCGTCGCAACCAGGCCGATGATGATCGGCTGAGACGATTGGTTAAAATTTACGAGGGGATGAAGCCTGTCCTCGCGGCGCAGATTCTCCAGGGCATGGATACTAAGGATGCGGTTGGGGTTTTGGAACGGATGAAGGAACTGCGGGTTGCGCCGATTCTGGGGGCCATGACGCCGGCGCGGGCGCAGCTTCTCTCCTCCCTCATGGCCGATCGCCCGAGTACTACGACTATGTCTGGCACCAACCAGGGCAGCGATTCCAAAAAAACCGGCTTTGAATTTCCAAGTTATAAACAGAAGTAGGTTATGACATGGAATAAATTTCTATTGTCATTCCCCGCAAGGTTGCCCCGTTTGAGGGGCAACCGCAGACGGGGCGATGAGGGGTATCGAAAAGTTAAAACCTCCCAAAACCCCTCATAGCGTCGAGCGAAGCGAGAGGCTATCCAGCGGGGGGAGTCGCACGAAGTGCGACGGGGGCAGGCTGTCTCAAAATGAATTTCGTGGTTCTAATTCAACAAAAAACTTGTCACTC
>JASGCE010000210.1 GCA_030054295.1 Minisyncoccota bacterium | reverse complement strand
CCGAGCTAAAGCTCGGACTGTTCTAAGCTCAGAATGACAATTTTTGGTCTGTGTTGACCCCTTACAAGCGTTTTGAGACAGTCTGGCCCCCCGAGTTGCTGCGCAACTCACCCCCGCTGGATAGCCTCTCGCCCCGCTGACGAATGTCAGCATTCGCTGACGGGGCTCGACGCTATGAGGGGTTAGGGGAGGTTTGAACCTTTCGATACCTCTCATCGCATTGTTTTAGAAGGTCTGAATAACTGCAATTCTATAGTGCAACCCATCCAAGAAAACCTAACGCTTGCCTTCGGCTTCGCTAAGGTTTTCTATTCCCGCGCTCCGCTTCGCGGCCGCGGGACAGGCTCTCCCCTTCTAAAGAAGGGGAGGTAAATTATCATCATCCCCCCTTCTTCAGAAGGGGGGAATAGTCTCACTTAGAAGTTTACTTCTTAGTGAGACTAAGGGGGTTTGCCTGACCGTCTTTATAAAATTACTTTTGCAGACCTTCCTAAAACAATCGACCGAAAATAACAATCAGAAGGCTTGCGCGGCTGAACCCTAGACCCTGACCAGATGAACCTCCACCTGCGGGCGGTGTCCAATCTGTCTTTTGATCACCTGCCTGAGCGAGGTTTTGGCCCGGTCTATGACCAGATGATCGACCATCACATCCTTGGGACTCATTTCATCGACCGATTGGCCAACCGCTTCGGAAATCTGATCGACCAGAGCGGCGACCTCGGCCGGATCGGCGAGGCCATGGAGCGAGACGCTGGGGTCAGCAATCAATTCACCCGCATCATCAATGACCAGAGTCACAACCGCCAGACCCGATTCATTCATCCGCTTTCGTTCTTGCAGGGGCTTGGCACTGTCTGACAGAAGGCGATTACCATCGAGGGCCAGGCGACCAAAGTTTACCTGATCGATGATGGTCGGAACGCCGGGAGCAAGTTTTAGCACCTCGCCATTATGCAGCAGAACCGGGTGTTTAATCCCCGCCGATTCAGCCAGGGTAATATGTTCGGCCAGGTGGCGCGGCTCGCCATGGACGGGAATGAGGGCCAAGGGCTTGACCAGCTGCATCATCTCCAGCAGTTCGTCGCGGGCCGGATGACCCGAGACATGAATCCCCGGATGGTCTTCATCCGACAATACATGTACCCCGCGATCGATCAATTGATCTTGGAGGTGATAGATTTCCTTCTCGTTCCCGGGGATGATTCTCGAGGAGAATACGACCGTATCCCCCTCTTCGACAAAAACCCGCTGGTGGGTGCCATTGGCGATTCGCGCCAAGGCGGCCCGCGGCTCCCCCTGACTGCCGGTGCAGATCATCAAGACCTTTTCGGGCGGCAGGTCGATAATATCATCCTCGCTTAAAAAATGCGGCATCTTGGCCCAATAGCCCGTTTCCCGCGCACATTCATCGATCCGCCACATCGATCTACCGACCAGAGCCACCTGTCGCCCCGCAGCTCGCCCAGCCTCAGCGGCAGACTGGACTCGCGCAACATTGCTGGCGAAACAGGCAATGGCCACCCGCCCCTTGGCCTGTTTGACCACTTCAAACAGAGCCGTCTTGACATCGGCTTCGGAACCGGCAACCCCTTGTTTAAAGACATTGGTCGAATCGCCGATCATGGCAACCACGCCTTTTTTGCCAATCTCCTCCAGCCGTTTGCGATTGCTGACCGCGCCCAGCTGCGGCGATGGATCAAACTTCCAGTCGCCGCTGTGCAGCACCGTCCCCACCGGAGTCGTAATCGCCAGAGCATGGGATTCGACAATCGAATGAGTCATAGGCACATATTCAATCGAGAAGGGCGCGAGATCAAAACTTCCCCCCGCCGGAATGATATGGAGCTTGACTTCACGGGTAATTCCCGCCTCGTCGAGTTTGCGCCGCACCAGTGCCGCCGTAAAGGGAGTCGCATAGATGGGACAGCGCAGCCGCCGCCACAGATGGGGAATGGCCCCAATATGATCCTCGTGACCATGGGTCAAGACCAGCCCGACCAGATTGTCGCGCCGTTCCTCGATAAAACTGGGGTCGGGCATGACCACATCTATTCCCGGCAGTTTCTCGCCAAAGCTGACGCCCAGATCGACCATCAGCCACTTGCCGTCATAGAAAAACAGATTGAGATTCATCCCAATCTCGCCACAACCACCCAGCGGCACAAAGAGCAATTCGTTGCGACCAGCGATCGCATTGTTCAATTTATATTCAGACATTTCGACTTCATTTCTTAAAAGGTAAAGATTCCCGGTTGATTTTATAGATTTCGTACAGACCAAACAATGTTAAATTAGTATCGATATAATCAAATTCGGTGGCTTTAGCAAATAGGGGGGCTAAACCCCCGGTTGCGACCACGGGCAATTGCTCATTTTGCTCCCGCCGAATCCGACTAATCAAGCCTTCGATCAAACCAACATAGCCCCAAAATATCCCCGACTGCATGGCCCCAATGGTCGAGGTGGCAATGACCTTCTCGGTCTGGCGGATGGCCACCCGCGGCAGTTTTGCAGCGGCTTGATAAAGGGCATGGAGCGAGAGATTAATTCCCGGGGCAATGACTCCACCACAGTAATTACCATTCCTATCGATGAGATCAAAGGTCGTCGCCGTGCCAAAATCAACCACCAACAATGGCCCAGGATAGCGAAGATGGGCCGCAACCGCATTGACCAGTCGGTCGGCTCCCAGTTCTTCGGGGCGGTCGATCAGGGCCTTGACCGGAATGGTCAGAGCCGATTCACCAACCACCATCGGCTGGGTGCGAAGATAACGACGGCACAGCTGGGTTAGCGGAAACAATAGTTCCGGCACCACGGTCGCGATGATCGCCCCGCTGATCTGGCTGAGTTTGGTCGGTACCTCGGTCAGTTGCAGCAACTGGCTGAGCCAGACCGCATAGTCATCGGCGGTGCGGCGCGTCTCGGTTTGTGTGCGCCACTCGCCAATCATCTCCTCGTCGCGGTACAGAGCAAAAACAATATTGGTATTACCAGCGTCTATCACAAGAATCATTAAGCAGGCACCTGTTCACGGCTAAAAAAAATCAAATCCAATGCTAAGGATGCTTGTACTATAGTTTTACCGCCTTTGATAGGGGAATCGTTTGTGGACAAGAATCAAATTTCTATAAAGTTGTTTTAACCTGGGATAGGTTGTGATAGGATGTGTTAAGTGTGAAGTCAAATCATCTGTCAAGTTGTGATTGGTTATGATATAGTGCAACAGATTGGGTATTAATTTTTCTGAAGGTAGGTTTTGAAAATGGCACAGACACTGTTAAAAGATAGGGATGTTCCAGTTCGGCACTCAGCCCGCGCTGATAGGGACATTTACCCCATCAGCAAAAACATCCCCAATGCCGAGACCATCAAGGCGATTGAAGAAACCCTTGCGAGTAAAAATCGCTACAGCTTCAATTCGGTTGCCGAAATGAATGAATTTTTGAAACGCGCGGTTCTTGAGGATGAGTAAGAGAGTCGAATTTGAGAGGTCTTATCTATCCGACATTAAAAAAATGACCAAAAGAGGATTTGATAAAGATGCATTAGACCGTATAGTTGAGTTGCTCGAATCAGACGAGAAGCTCCCCGTTCGTTGCCGCCCGCATAAACTTGTTGGTAAATATAACGGTCTATGGGAATGCCATGTTCGTCATGATTTGCTCTTGATTTGGCAAGAGACCGAAGATTTAATCATTCTATTGCGTCTCGGCAACCATGTTGAAATATTTGGCAAATGAATTGATGGCTTCAGGGCGGAGAAGTTAAAATGACACAGTCTTCAGTTTCAAATCTAACGGATGGTAAAGACAGGGCAAAAAAAATTGCCAAGCCAGACTATCCCATCAGCAAAAACATTCCCAATGCAGAGACCATCAAGGCGATTGAAGAAACCCTTGCGAGTAAAAATCTTCGAAGTTTTAATTCGGTTGCCGAAATGAAAGCGTTTTTAAAACGCGCGGTTTTGGCAGATGAGTAAGATAATCGGATTTCTGATCGTCTTGGTTA
>JASGCE010000029.1 GCA_030054295.1 Minisyncoccota bacterium | reverse complement strand
AAAGCGACCGGAGTTTTATCTGGCTGCGCGATCTGGTGGAGGTGATTAACTCGGCTGCCGATCCCGATGAGTTCCTGGACCATGCCCGCCTGTCGCTCTATGCCGATCAGGTTTTTTGCTTTACCCCCAAGGGAGAGGTCTATCCCCTGCCCGCGCGGGCGACGGCGATTGACTTTGCCTATGCGGTGCACAGCGAGATTGGCTATCACTGTGTCGGGGCCAAGATCAATGGCTCAATTGTGCCTTTGGGGACGGTTTTGCGCAATGGTGATCAGGTCGAGATCTTGACCTCCCCCGAGCAGACGCCGCGGGTCGAATGGGAAAACTACGCCGTGACCAGCAAGGTGCGATCGAGCGTCCGCCGCGCCAAGGAACAGTCGAGCCGCGAGGAGAGAATCCGCCGCGGGCTGATTGCCCTCCAGCGCGAATTCGAGACCGAGAACTATCCCTTTAACGAAAAACCAGTCGATAAGGCGCGGCGCAACTTTGCCGCCAAGTCGATTGATGAACTCTATATGATGATCAGCGACAACCGTATCTCGGCGCGGGATGTTTTCCATGCGATTTTTCCGGGCACCAAGATCAGTCATAAAAGGGCCAGGCCGGATGGTGCGGCATTGCCCCCGCCCGCTGGCCTTCACGACCACCGGCCGGCCACGGTGGAGTCTCGTCTGCCGATTCGGGGGCTGCCCTCGAATATGCCCTATCACATTGCCGGCTGTTGTCATCCGGTGCCGGGGGATCGGATTATCGGGATAGTCGCCCCGGGGACTGGGGCCACCATCCATATGATTGGCTGTCCTAATCTGGCGGGACTTGATGACCAGCCTGAGCGGTGGCTTGATCTCGGTTGGAATATGGCGGTGGCGGAGGAGTCAAAACACCTTGGGCGGATTACGGCGGTCATTGTCCACCAGCCCGAGGCCATGGGGAATCTCTGCACGGTGATTGGGATGAATCAGGCTCAGATCAATAATTTGAAGATTACTCAAAAATGGCCGGACTATTACGAGGTGATGCTGGATATCGAGGTGCGCGACCTGCGGCACTTGACTCATATTATTACGGCCCTGCGCGCCAATCCGGCGGTCAATTCGGTCGAGCGCAAAACCGCGAGTCAGTAGTGGGAAGGCAGGGCCTGAGCGCACGAAGGTCGTGACCCATTTTTTCAAATTGTTCGGAGTGAATTACCCAAGCTAAAATTCAAAAAAGATAAAAGAAAAAGCGGTTTGGCTGCAAGCCAAGCGCGAAGCGCAGGCGCGGCCTGAGCGATTCCATATCAAATTGTTGAGACTGAAATTCTCAACCAGTTTTTGGGTGTTGTTAAAAAAGTTTTCTACAATTTGAAGCGCCGCAGGCATTTCCCCGCCCGACACGATCAAAAAATTTATAGAATGCTTAACAGCGCGTTCGATTACTCCCATGAATTATTTATCCTTGCGAGCTTGCGAACAAAGTGAGCAAAAATGCGAGTAAGGGTAAATAATTCATAAGAACGCGCTGGTTTACAAAACCACCCTTTTTTGTCATTACCCGCCGCCTCGTTTACGAGGCGAGACGGGTAATCTCGCTTTGCTTTCCGTGATAAAAAAAGGAAGCGACATTCCCCGTCTGCGGTTGCCCCTGACGGGGCAAACTGGCGGGGAATGACAATAAATAGAGCGGTTGCCCCCTAACGGGGGCAAACTGGCGGGGAATGACAAGGAAGAGGAAAAGGCGCAAGCAGAGGCAATTGTGCAAACAAAACGCCTGTGGTGCCCAAGGGCGGAATTGAACCACCGACACGACGATTTTCAGTCGTCTGCTCTACCAACTGAGCTACTTGGGCATTCCACAGCGCAGGATTTATATAGCCAATCGCGCCGCCCCTGTCTATATAATTCCGAGTCCCCTGTGAATTGGATTTTAAACCGATGAATTTATTGATCCTGAGCTATTACTATCCGCCCGATCTTTCGGCTGGTTCATTCCGTTGTCAGGCCCTGGTCGCGGCCTTGATTCAAAAAATGCCGAGCGGCTCGACCATCACCGTTTTAACCACCGAACCCAACCGCTATACCAGCCACCGCGCCGCCGCCAGCGAGCGGGAGTCCGCAACCACCGAGCGGGGAGTCACGGTCGAGATCATCCGATTTAAACTACCGCCGCACCATAGTCGCGCCCTGCACCAGGCCCTGGGGTTTTTGGCCTATGGGCGACAGGTTGTGGGCTGGCTGAAGCAACAAAAAAACCGCGGCAAAAACCATGACAAGGTTTTTGCCACATCCTCGCGGCTGCAAACGGCATTTTTGGGGGCACTGGTGGCCAGACTCTATCGCCTGCCCCTGGTCTTGGAGCTTCGCGATCTTTTTGTCGAGAATCTCCATTCGCTTTTTGCCCCGCCCCTGCGGTTTTTTTTGCTGCCGATCTTTAAGATGATGGAGGCCTGGACATTGCGCCAGGCGAGTCTGCTGTCGGTTGTGACCCCGGCCTTCGCCGACCATTATCGCCGCATGAGACCCAACCTGCCGATCATCGTCATCGAGAATGGTGTCGATAGCAAATTTCTGACGACCGATTTTGCCAAACCACCACCAGCGGTAGGGACTAAAATTCGCGTGGTTTACGCTGGCAATATTGGCGAGGGTCAGGGGCTGGAACGGGTCCTGCCTGAACTGGCGCGGGCGCGGCTTTTTAGCCACCAGTTCATTATTATTGGCGACGGTGGCCGTGCGGTTGCCCTGGCCGAGGCAACTGTTCAACTCCCCAATGTCGAATTCTTGCCACCCTTGCCGCGGCGATTGTTGCTCGACCACTATCGCGCCGCCGATGTTTTATTTTTGCATCTGAATGACTATGCGAGTTTGCAGTCGGTGATTCCATCGAAGATATTTGAATATGCCGCGACCGGAAAATTTATCGTGGCGGGGGTGAGCGGCATGGCTTCACGGATCGTTCGTGGGCTGGCGGGGGTAGTGGTTTTTGATCCCTGCGATGCGATTGGCGGGTTAAAGGCAATCGATCAGGCCAGCCTTGCCCTCTATGACTATCGCGATTCACGGCGCGAATTCCTGGCCCGCTATGACCGCGCGACCCTGATGGAGCAACTGGCGAGCGAGATTGTGGGGGGGGGAGGCATTTTGATGCTCAGTGGATTCGCTTTTATTTTATTGCCCACCCTTCCCTAAAGGAAGGTCTGAAAAACTCGAAATTAATAGTGCAACCCCTCCAAGCAAACCTAAAGCTTGACTTCGTCTTCGCTAAGGTTTGCTATCCTCCCCTTCTAAAGAAGGGGAGGTGTAAGTTATTGTAATCATTGCTACTTTATCCCCCCTTCTCTAGAAGGGGGGAATAGTCGAACTTGGCAGCTTGCTGCCTAGTGAGACTAAGGGGGGTTGCCTGACTGTCTTTAAAAATTGACTTTTTCAGTGTTTCCTAAAGGGAGGGGGGACATTCATTAAACAAACTGCTTTCGCAAAGCTTCCAATTGTATTTTCCCCAAAAACACTTACCGTCTTTACCCCTAACCATGTTAAAAGATAGAATGGGTTTTAAGGCGGGAACAATAAGATGCAGATCGAACTCCACCACGGCGATTTACCGAGCAGTCTCACCCTTGGCAAGGTGGTGGCGATAGATTCCGAAACCATGGGGCTTCAGATTGGGCGGGATCGGCTTTGTCTCGTGCAGCTGTGCGACGGGAGCGATAGTGTCCATCTGGTCAAGTTTGCCGCCCCGCCGCCAAGTGCCACGGCCCATGGCAATGCTCGGATTTTGGCTCCGAATCTCGCCAAGCTTTTAACCAGTCCAGACCATTTAAAACTCTTTCATTTTGGTCGGTTTGACATTGCAGTGATGGCTAAACATTTGGGGGTAGTGGCGACTCCGGTCTATTGTACCAAGATTGCTTCACGCCTGGCCCGCACCTTTACCGATAAACATGGGTTAAAACACCTGTGCAAAGACCTGCTGAATATTGAACTGTCGAAGGAGCAACAGGCATCGGACTGGGGCCGCGACTCCCTTACCGACGAACAGATGAACTATGCCGCGCAGGATGTGATTTACCTCCACCGTTTGCAGGCCATCCTCGACGAGATGCTGATCCGCGAGAATCGCCGCGAACTGGCGACCGCCAGTTTTGATTTCCTGCCACACCGTGCCGTGCTTGACAATGCGGGCTGGCCAGAAGATATATTTGCCCATTGATCATGACTCACAAACTTCCTTTTGCTGACCAATTGCCGCTTGCCCTCGAGGCTGCCCTGACCCTGATCGATCGCGCCGAACAGGGTATCGCCGCCATTCGCCCCTTGATTGCACCATCGGCGGCTCTGTCGGGGCGGGAATTTGAACGGGCACTGGCCTTGATGGCGGCCCTGCCCCGCGGCGGTCGAGTCATTGTCTCGGGCATGGGCAAGAGCGGTCATATTGGCACCAAGATTGCGGCGACTCTGGCCTCGACTGGCACGCCGGCAATCTTTGTTCATCCTGCCGAGGCGAGCCACGGTGATCTCGGGATGATTACGAACAGCGATCTGGTGATTGCCCTGTCCAATTCGGGCAATACAGCCGAGCTTGGGGATTTGATCGCCTATGTTAAACGCTTTGCCATTCCCCTCATTGCGATCACGCGGGGAACCGATTCGAGCCTCGCCCGCGCTGCCGACTGTCTGTTGCTGCTGCCGGCGGTGGCCGAGGCCTGTCCCCATGGCCTGGCTCCGACCACCTCGACCACTCAGACCCTGGTGATGGGCGATGCTTTGGCGGTGGCGATGATCGAGATTCGCCGCTTTAGCTCGGCCGAGTTCAAGAATCTTCACCCCGGCGGGAGTCTCGGGCGGCATTTGCTGACGGTGCAGGATTTGATGCATAGCGGCAATGCCATTCCGATCCTGGGCGGCAATCCCACCATGGCCGAGGCAATTGTCGCCATGACTTCGCAAAAATTCGGCTGCGTGGGTCTGGTCGATGGGGCGGGAAGGCTGGAAGGAATCCTGACCGATGGCGATCTCCGTCGCCATATTGCGACCGATAATCTGCTGGCGCAGCCGGCGCGGAGCCTCATGACAGAGAACCCACGCACCATCAACCGCGAGGCCCTGGCGGTCGAGGCCCTGGCGGTGATGAATGGCCTGCCGCGCGAGGGTTCGATCGATGACGGCAGCAGAAAACTCATCACCGCGCTCTTTGTCGTGGCTGATGGTAAGCCAGTCGGGATCATCCATATTCACGACTGCCTGCGGGTGGGGTTGGCTTAAACCCCCGAGTCATTTCCCCATGATTTTTTAACCAAACTATGCGATAATGGCGGGATGAATGATTTGCCTGCACCCAAAAAAAAGCTGCTTATTCGTCATGATTTGAGATTTGCTCAGGGCGGGATTAACCTGCGGCAAGGCCTGTCGCGAATCGGGCTTCACCGCGCCCTGCGCCGCAGCATCAAAATCGCCCTGTGGAAACGCACCCTGCCCTTTGTCGCCCTGGTGATTATGGTGCTGTTAATGTCCTGGCCCTATCTTGTCCCAGAGGAGAAAAAATTCCGCATCGAGGTGCAGGAGGCACCTAAATTTGAGGAGCGAAATTCTCGGTTGAACGGGATGCGCTATATTGGTGTCGATGACCAGAACCAAACCTATACCATCACCAGCACCAGGGCCGAGCAAACCGATAGCAAGAGCAATACGGTTCTTTTGACCAATCCCGTCAGCGACCTCAGGATGAAGGATCGAAGCTGGTTCTATCTCTCCAGCAACCAAGGCACATTATATAACCTCGAGAAGCGGGTCGAGATGACGGGCAAGGTATCAGTCTTTAGTTCCGAAGGCCTCGAATTCCATACCGAGTCCCTTAACATTAATCTTGTTTATAATGACATCGATTCCAGCCAACCGATTAAGGGTCAGGGGCCAGCCCTATCCTTCGAGGGCGAAGGGATGAAGGTGCTCTATGAAGGTAATCTAATCAAGCTGCTGGGGAGATCCCAAGTCACCCTCCGCACCGCGGCTAGCGAATCATCCGATGGCCAGGCAATGCCTTTTTCGAGTTCGCCATGACCCGTCAAATCTGTTTTTTTATCGGCTTGGCATTTTGGCTCACTCTACCCTTGGTTTGGGCGCAGGAGTCTGGAATCGTCCTTCGTCCACCACCTCCCCCCAGCCCCGCCAGCCCCAGCAACAGGAGTCCGACTCCGACTCCGACTCTGGCCAATTCTGCCAAGCCTGATTCCACCGTCCAATCGAATATCATCACCGTCACCGCCAATCAAGGCATAGATTGGGAAAAATTGCAGAGGTTATTTATCGCGCGCGGCGGAGCGGTCATTCGCAATGGCGACTCGACGATTGCGGCTGACCTTATCTATATTTTTTACGACCAGGCAAAGGGGAGTTCCGGCAAGAGTTCCTCCTCGCCAGTCTTTACGCGGATTGCAACCAGTGGCAATACTGTGATTAATCAAAGGGGCAATCTCCTGACGGGAACCAGTGCCAATATCTATCTTGATACGATGGAGATGGTGGTGGTCGGCAATGGCCTCAGCCTGACCACCAGCAGCGGGGAGGTTATCACCGCTACCGGCTCCTTGGAATATCGGGATGTCACCCAGCTTGCTGTGGCGCGTGGCAATGCCAAGGCGGTGCAGGGGGAGCGAACCATGGTTGCCGATACCATCACCGCCAGCCTCTCTCCCGCGTCGCAGCAGCGACAGTTCACCCGCATCAATGGCTTTGGCAAGGTTTTTATCACCAGCCCTGACCAGGCCGCCAGCGGAGATCGCGCTAGCTTTGATTTGGTTAAAAACTTTGCGGTTCTCAGCGGAAATGTTAAGCTGGGTCAAGGGGCTAATATTCTCGTTGGCGACTATGGCGAGATGGATATGACCAGCGGCGTTACCCGAATTTTAATGGGCAAGGATGCCGGTTCCGCCAGCCAAAAACTCCGTGCGGTGATTGTCCCCAATGACCTTCGGAGCAAAACTCCAACCGAACCTACAGTCAGGCCAAAATGACCGAATTACTTACCAAGAACCCCCCTTCCAGTCGCGCTAGTCGCGCTAGTCGCGCGATGGCCACGGCTGGGATCATCGCCCCGACCCATGGGCTGGAGGCGGCCAACCTTGGCAAGTCGTTCCAGCAAAGGCCGGTCGTCAGGGGCGTATCGCTGCGGGTCGATCGCGGGGAGATTGTCGCCCTGCTGGGGCCAAATGGCGCGGGCAAGACCACCTGTTTTTACATGATTACTGGCCTCATCAGTCCCGACTATGGCACCATCGCCCTGGACGGTACCGAGATCACGAAACTACCCATGTATCGGCGGGCAAGGCTGGGCATCGGCTATTTGCCGCAGGAAATGTCGATCTTCCGGGGCATGTCGGTGGCCGATAATATCCTCTCGGTTTTGGAACTGGTCGAGCCAAATTCTAATAAAAGAATGCTGGTGCTGGATGAACTCTTGGCCGAGTTTGGCATTGAACATCTCCGCCGTTCCAACGCCCTGTCCCTGTCGGGCGGAGAGCGGCGACGGGTCGAGATTGCCCGCGCCCTCGCCAGCAACCCGGCCTTTATCCTGCTCGACGAGCCATTGGCGGGCATCGACCCAATTGCCGTCGGGGATATTCGTGATCTGGTGGTTCACCTCAAGGATCGGGGAATCGGCGTCCTGATTACCGACCATAATGTCCGCGATACCCTCGAGATTGTCGATCGCGCCTATATCCTCCACGATGGTAAGGTCATGATGGAGGGAACCCCGAGGGAGATTGTCGCCAATCCCGAAGTGCGCCGCGTCTATCTCGGCCGGGATTTTTCGTTGAAGTAGAGTGTAAATAGATATGGGAAAAATTTCGCAATTACGAGAGGGGAATTTAGGTTAGAATGGTCGCAGAATATAGAGGGGTACTATATTAAACCTCCCCTTCTTTAGAAGGGGAGGATAGAAAACCTTAGCGAAGCCGAAGGCGAGCGTTAGGTTTTCTTGGAGGGGTTGTTTAATAGGATTTTTAAAATTTGTTTACCCAACCCCTCCAAGGCTTGCTAAGGATTTTCGCCTTTTTGCGAATGTTTCCATTCGCAAACGGGCGAGAAATCCAAGCGCGCCTATCCTCCCCTTCTAAAGAAGGGGAGGTAAACTGTTCCCAATATTCATTAATTTGCTCTAAAATGACTTATCAACTTGGGGATTTATAGTGGTTGCGCTTTCACAAAAAATTGATCTCCGTCAGAGTCAATCCTTAGTCATGACGCCGCAGATGCAGCAGGCGATCAAACTGTTGCAGCTGAATAACCAAGACCTGGCGACTCTGGTCGAGGAGATTGTCGCCGAGAATCCCCTGCTCGAACTGGCAGATGGGGAGGCTGAGAGAGCAGAGCCAGAGACCAATAGCGAAGCCCCGACTAGCCCAGAACTGGGCGAAGGCAGCGATTCAACCGACCGCCTGCTTGAGAGTGGTGAACTGCTCAAATCATCCGAAACGGCGGGAGAGAATCGCGACAGCGACAGCCTGACCCCGGTGGCAGAGGATGGCACCGACCTTGGCTATGATGCCTCGGCATTTAGCGGCGGGCGACAAACTGGCGGCGATGAATCCTATTCCGACGATATTAACGACGAGCTCGCCCATCCCGAGAGTCTGATGGATCACATTGCCGTGCAGATCCCCCTCGAGTTTGAAACCGCCCTGGAACAGCTGATCGCCGAGAATTTTCTCGAGGCCTTGGAACCTACGGGCTATCTCCCCGCTCAGTCGGTGGAGGAGATCGCAGATCGTTTAAATCAACCCCAGACCGAGGTGGAGGCGATTCTGCATCGGCTGCAAGGCCTTGATCCAGCGGGAATATTTGCCCGTGACTTACAGGAATGCCTTAAACTGCAATTGCAGGATCGCAACCACTATGACCCCTGGATGGAGCGGTTGCTGAACAACCTGCCACTGGTGGCGGCGCGGAATCTTGACAGGCTCCAAAGCCTCTGTGGCGTGTCGCGGAGCGAACTCGATTCGATGTTGGTGGAGCTGCGCAGCCTCGACCCAAAACCCGGCCTGCGATTTAGCGGCGAGCCAGCCGTGACGGTTCTACCCGATCTGTTGATGCGCCAAGGTTCCGATGGCCAGGGCTGGGTGGTGGAACTCAATCCGCAAACCCTGCCGCGGGTTCTGGTCAACCGTAATTTTGTGACCACGATTAACCGCGCCTCCAGCGATGCCGCGACCCGCAGCTATTTGACCGAGAAACTGAGTGCCGCCAATTGGCTGGTCAAGACATTGGAACAGCGGGCCATAACCCTGTTAAAGGTCGCCAGCGAAATCATCCGCCGTCAGGATCGGTTCTTTATCGAGGGGCCACAGGCCTTGGCTCCCTTGGTCCTGCGGGAGGTCGCCTTGTCAACCGAACTGCACGAAAGCACCATCAGCCGCGTCACCACCAATAAATTTATGCTGACCCCGCGCGGCATGTTTGAACTCAAGTATTTTTTTAGCGCCAGTCTCGGCTCGATTGGCGGCAAGGTGCAGCATTCGGCGGCGGCGGTTAAACACCGAATCAAAACCATGATTGAGGAGGAGGATGGAACGGATACCCTGTCCGACGATCAGATTGTCGCGGTCCTGCGCTCATCGGGAATTGTGATCGCGCGGCGCACCGTCGCCAAATATCGGGAGGCGATGAATATCGGTTCCTCGGTCGAACGCCGCCGCGGGAGGTAGGGTAGTTGTAGATTTAGTAGACACAATATATGAAACCTCCCCTTCCACAGGAAGGGGAGGATAGTCGCAGCTTGGCAGCTTGCTGCCTAGCGAGACTTGGAGGGGTTGGTTAACCTGTTGATTATAAAGACAATAACCAACCCCTCCAAGAGAACCTAAGGCTCGACTTCGTCTTCGCTAAGGTTCTCTATCCTCCCCTTCCTGGGGAAGGGGAGGTATAAGGGGAGGCAACGAAAATGCTCTATTTCTAAACTTGCACCTCACTTCACAATCAAACCCAGGGTGTCGGGCGGGTGACTCTGCCGCTCGAGATCGCGGTGGAGAATTCGCACGATCAGGTCTTCGCTCTGCTCGGCTTGACGGATGCGGTTAGCGAGTTTCTCGGTGACAAAAACCGACCTATGCCGCCCGCCGGTACAGCCGCAGGCGATGGTCAGATAGGAACGACCCTCCGCCCGCCAGCGCGGCAGTAAAGGCAAAAGCAAATTCTCTAAATTGGCAAAAAACGCGCCAAAAATCGGATCGGCAGCAATGAAGGCCGCGACCCGCGTATCCCGTCCATCATAGGGGCGAATATCCCGATCCCAATGGGGGTTGCGTAAAAACCGCAGGTCAAAAACCAAATCAGCCTCGCGCGGCAAACCAAAGCGGTAGGAAAAGGATTCAAAGGTCAGGGTCAAGTGACGACTGCCGCGATTCATAAACCGCAGTTCGAGTTGCTGCTGCAACATTTTAGCGGGCAGCAGGCTGGTATCCATCACGAGATCGGCCAGCTGCTTTATGGGTTGCAAGAAATCTCGTTCCGATTGAATCGCTGCCGTGACCGATTGGGTCGTGGCGAGCGGATGGCGGCGGCGAGTCTCGGTATAGCGGCGACTCAAGACCTCGTCGTCGCATTCGATAAAGACCAAAAAGGGTTTTTCGCCGCTCTCAGTCTGGACTCGGGTCAGGGTCTCGATGAGACCATTGCTGCTAAAGTCTCGGGTGCGATTATCGATGCCGATGGCCAGTCTGGGGCCAGCAGGGTCTCGGCCGCGAACCAGTTCCGCCACCAGAGCCAGCGGGATATTATCGACCGCCTCGAAGCCAATATCCTCGAGCGACTTCAAGGCGAGCGACAGACCTGCCCCACTCATGCCGGTGATCACCACTACCGCTGCGGTGCCCGAACTGACATTCCGATTGACTCCGATCATGGCACTGGTTCCTTGTGATGGTTCAGTTGGTTTTGCACCGAGACCTTGATCTTGGCGACCGCCGAGGCGGTAAAGGGATCGATCTGCCACAGGGGCAATTTAACCCCCAAAAGATCGATAAACTGCGGTTCGGGATATCGTTCAATTCGGGCCATCGGCACCAGATCAAAAACCGTCAAAAGGGGAACCGCACTACGATAGGGAAGCCGCATCAGACCCAGCCCGCGAACCTCCAACAACCCGGCCAGAATCGGCGGCGGGGAAGTCAGAATCTGGCCATCTTCGGTGACCGTGAGTTTGGTTTGATCGTCAGCGACCAGGATGCCGCCAGCCTCGACGAGTCGCAATGCCAGGTCTGACTTGCCACTGCCCGAGCTGCCCCGCAACAATACCGCCAAACCATCCAGGGCAACGCAGCTGGCGTGTAAAGATATCTGTTTATCCATGGGTTATAATAACCGAGTCTGGCTTGATGGTAAACCACGAGTGGCGGCTGGTAAATGAATGTCTGAGAGGGGCGGTGTGAATAAAGAATGTCCCCCCCTCCCTTTAGGGAGCGGGGGAAAGAGGTTCTTGGTTTTTAGCAAGCGCAGCGAAGCTGAAAACTTAGAACCTCTTGGGGGGTAGGCAGGCACGGCCTGAGCGATTCCTTATTCTTTGGTTTATAACACTATAGTTAAAAACCAAAGAATACAAAATGGCACCGCGATGTTTGCGCGACCTACCCCCCCTGTCTCTCGCAGCATTCTGCGGCAAGAGCCTTCCCCCCGCTCCCTGAAGGGAGGGGGGGCAGTTCTAAAACACGCCCCTACATCATCCCCAGTTGCAGTTTTGCGGCCTCGGTCATATTGTCCATTGTCCAGGGCGGAGTCCAGACCAGCTCGACCGTGGCATCGGTTACCCCCGCGACTCCCATGGCCTTTGACCGCACCTGAATCGGCAGGTCTTCGGCGACCGGACAGTTGGGCGCGGTCAGGGTCATTTCGATCTTGACCAGGCCAGACTCGTCGCAATCGAGGGCATAGATAAGGCCAAGCTCGACGATATTGACTGGAATCTCGGGGTCAAATATCTCGGACAGGGCTTCGCGCACGGCCTCCCGCAGTTCTTGCTGCGGCGGCGGCGGCACCTTGATCGCATCGCTTTGGTCAAACAAGCTCATTCCTTCCCCCCATCGCTGGTGACCTCGGCCCCGTCCGCCAGGGCCGAGCGCATGGCGTGCCACGGCAGAACCGCGCATTTGACCCGGCTGGGATAGGCACTGACTCCGGTCAAGGCATCCAGCCTTTCGATCTCATCCTCGAACCCCTTTGGTGCGGCATGGGTCAAGTCCCCCTTGGCGCGGTTTTGGAACTCGCCGAAGATCGCCTCGACCTCGGCCTCGGTCTTGCCCACCGCCACCTCGGTCATCATGGATGCCGAGGCCATCGAGATCGCGCAGCCATGGCCCATAAAAGTCACCCTCTGCACCCGTCCATCACTCCCCATAATCAAAAACACCGTCACCGTATCGCCGCACAGCGGATTATGTCCATGGGCATGGTGAGTCGCCCCGGCCAGCTCGCCAAAGTTGCGCGGATGGCGACCATGGTCGAGGATGATATCCTGATAGAGTTCCCTAAGTTCATTATTCATGGTGACTGCCCTTGCCCCTTACTTAAATATCCGATTGACCTGTTCGAGCCCCATCGCCAAGGCCTCGATACAGTCCCGGTCATTATAGACCCCAAGGGAGGCGCGAATCGTAGCCGCCAGACCCAGCCGCTGCATCAGGGGTTGAGCGCAGTGATGTCCCGCCCGCACCGCAACATTACTGTGATCATCCAAAACCGTCGCAATATCATGGGGGTGAATCCCCTCCAGGGTAAAGGAGATTGCACCACTGCGATCGCCGCTCACCGGAATAATCTTGACCCTGTCTATGGTTTGCAGCCGCTTGAGCCCCAGTTCGAGTAATTGCTTCTCGTGGGCCACAATCCAGTCAAACCCCAGTGACTCGACATAGCCAATCGCCGCCGTCAAGCCAACCACCCCGGCAATATTCGGCGTTCCGGCTTCAAACCGCTGCGGCGGCGGCTGGAAACGGGTCTCGGCAAATGTTACCGTCGTAATCATATCCCCACCGGTCTGATAAGGCGGCAATTTGCCCAGCAGATCGCCCCGTCCATAGAGCACACCCGTACCAGTCGGGCCATAGAGTTTATGGCCCGAGAAGATATAAAAATCACAGCCGAGCTGCTCGACATTGACGGGGCGATGGGCCACTGCCTGACAGCCGTCGATCACCGTCATGACTCCCCGCGCCGCCGCTGCCGCAACCATCCGCGCGACCGGATTGACCAGCCCAGTGACATTGCTGATATGGGTAAAGCTGACCAGTCGGGTTGGCGGTTGTAACAGCCTTTCAAACTCATCCAGATCGAGCGCACCCGAATCCATCAGCGGCACCACCGCCAGTTGCAGGCCCAAACGATCCCGCAGCATCTGCCAGGGAATAATATTGGCATGGTGTTCAACCTCGGTCAGGACAATCCGATCTCCGGCCTTGATGAGGCCACTGCGCCCCAGACAGTCGGCCAGCAGGTTAAAGGATTCGGTCGCGCCACGGGTAAAGACTATCGAATCGGGGCTGGGACTGTGGATAAAACGCGCGACGGTTTCCCGCCCAATCTCATAGGCATGGGTCGCAACCTGACTGAGCCGATAGACTCCACGATGAATATTGGCATAGTCATGGGCATAGAAATGACTGGTCGCATCGATCACCGCTTGCGGCTTCTGGGTCGAGGCCCCCGAATCCAAATAGATGAGCGGCAGGTCACGCGGGTTATTGGCAAAAATTGGAAAGTCGGATTTGCGCGATTGTCCTTCCGACTTGGCCGACGGGTTTAAACTATCGGGCATAGTCTTCCCCCCCAAGAATAACCCTTTGCGCCGCTGCGGCAATCGCGGGTTCTGATAATTGATCCAAGGATTCTAAGGCACTGGCGATAAAGGCCGCGACGAGAATCTCCCGCGCCGCCATTGCCGTCAAACCGCGCGAGGTCAGGTAAAACAATGCCTCTCGATCCAACTCCCCCACTGTGGCTCCGTGCGAACATTTAACATCATCGGCAAAGATCTTCAGTTCGGGCTTGAAGGTGATCTGACCCCTTGCAGGCGAGCCATCGGTCGGAGGCAAGATCATCCCCCGCGCCAGTAAATGGGCCTGGGTCTGCTGGGCATCGGGATGAACCCAAATCAAGCCCTGCATCACCACTTCAGACTGATCGCGGCTGATGGCCTTGATCGACTGTTGCGAACGACAGTGGGGCGACTGGTGCTGAATGCGGGTACTAAGACCAATCTGCTGGGAATTCTCGGCCAAAACTATCGCCCGCAGGTTAAATTCGGCCTCAGGGCCAGTGAGTTCGACCCCTATATCGTGGCGGATAAAACCCTGTCCCGACTCCATCCCCGACTCCGCCCTCATGACCTTGGTCGCTTGCCAAAGGGCGGCGGAGTCGAGCCGCGCGGCAATCCCATGGGTGTCAAAGGCCTGCCTTCCCGCCGCCGGGCCAAACTGGTGGTAGGAGTTTAGTTTTGCCCCTGCCCCCAGATGCAGTTCCAGCTGGTGATTGTGCCAAGCGACTCCCACTGTGCGGTTTTGCGGAGCCAAACTAATTTCTGTCTCGACCAGCTCCGCCGTCACCCCGGCCGCAATGGCCAGAACCATGCGGCTGTGCTGGGTTGACGGGGCTGTTGCCGTCGTGACCCGCAACAGCTGCAAGGGTCGGTTTTTGCCCCCCGCCCTCATCGCCAATTGGGTCAGGGGAGAATTGAATTCACGGGTCAGGCGAGCAAGGCCGGTATAGTCCGCCACTATGGTTTCGCTCTCTCCCGCCGCCAAGTAATGGAGTGCCGCGGCAGATAATTCCCGATCTACCAGCCCATCAACCACCACCAGATGGTCACAGCCGGCGATCAGATAGGGGGCAATCTCTTCATGGCTGACCTTGGTGGGCGACAGTGCCTGAATCCCGCCAATCTCGGCGGTTCTGTAAAGGCGCGACAATGGGGTCAATCGCCAATCCTCCTCGGTCGAGAGGGGCAAGCGGTAGCTTTCAATTTCCTGTTGGTTGATCATGTACCATTCCTGTTAAGACTGCCGCACCATCAAGCTACCAAGGCCTCGTAATGACCATAGCCCGATTTTTCCAGCTCCAAGGCGAGTTTGCGATCCCCCGAGGCCACAATCCGCCCCCCCACCATAATATGAACAAAATCGGGTTCAATAGTGGTAAGCAGCCTTTGGTAATGGGTGATCAGAATCATCGAACGGTCTTGGCGGCGCAGGCGATTGACTCCGTCAGAGATGAGTTTAAGGGCATCAATATCCAGCCCCGAATCAATCTCGTCGAGGATCGCCAGCCGTGGTTCCAAAATCGCCATTTGGAAAATCTCGTTGCGTTTTTTCTCCCCGCCCGAATAGCCGACATTGAGGTTCCGTTGCAACAGATCGTCGTTCATATTCAAGGCCTTGACCTGGGCGCGCGCAAATTTGATAAACTGCCCGCCATCCAGTTCGGCCAAGCCCTTCTCCCGCCGCTGGGCATTATAGGCTGAACGCAAAAACACCATGGTATTGACCCCGGGAATCTCGACCGGATATTGGAAGCCCAAAAATAGACCCTGCCGCGCCCGCGCATCGGCCTCCATCGCCAGCAGATCCTGGCCGAGAAAGGCCACCGAACCACCCACGATATCATAGCCTTCCCGCCCCGCCAAAACATTGGCCAGAGTCGATTTGCCCGAACCATTGGGGCCCATGATGGCGTGAACCTCGCCCGCCGCGACCGATAAATTCAGCCCGCGCAAAATCGCCTTGCCGCGATCCCCGGCCACCCCGGCCTCGAGCGAGACCTGGAGATTTGTGATTTCGATTACTTGGTTGCCTTTGCTACTCATCATTTTCCTCTTTACTTCTATTTGACGATTACTATCGAATTTCTAACTCGAATAATGGTTTTATTTGTGGAATTGAAAATTCTTGTAACTCTATATCTGTTGGTGAGATTGGCTTTTTTGGTGGCTCATAATTCATGATCAGGGCCTCGGTCATAGCATGACGGTTTTCAATCCTTGCCCCAGTGTGATAGAAATGCTCTCTCGTAACCATATTATATCTCGACCATAGTTTACTAATCATCGGATTTGCGCGAAAGCGATTATGGTGCCAAGTTGAAATTATAAATTTCGCCCTTGTGCTGTCTAATAACTCGAATAAACGATATTCATCCTCTTCGCTCCAACTGTTGTAATAGTCCGTGTGCCTGCCATAATAGGGTGGATCGCAATAGATTAAATCAGATTCGGTGGCATTCTCGATCAAACTCGAAAAATCGCCGTTAGAAAAGACCCATCCTTTTTTCATCTTATGGGTAACTGCTGCAACTTGATTTACGATCTTCGTAACATAGGCCTGTTGAAACCTTTGAGGTTTTTTGCAAAACGGAATATTCCAATGACCTTTTTTAGAAAATCGCATCATGCCGTTAAATCCGGCCCGCGACAAAAACAAGAGATCGAGTGACGAAGGAGAATGATTAAATCTTTTGCGCACCTCGTAATAATAACTATCCTTGCCTAAATCTGAATTTAACAAAAAATCTGACTGTTCAACCAAATAGTCCTTAACCCGACTGGGTGTGACCTTCCCGTCTTGAATATCCCGGTAAAAATTAATTAAATGAGGGTTAAGATCATTTAACTGCGCCTTGTTATGCGCCAAATTAAAGGCAACAACTCCAGTTCCCAGAAAAGGTTCAATCCAATTTCCAGAATAATCAGGCAGTAGATCTGCGATCAAAGGCACCAGTTTTGTTTTGATTCCTTGACTTTTTAAAGGTGGAATAACAGTTTTCATTTTATTACCTTAGCCCCTTTACTATTAACGCTCGAGAATAGGTCTTCTCTACCTTTAAATCTCAGAAAATCCCAAATGTTGGTTACTAGGATAGAGTCACCGTTCTTTACTAGTCTTACCTTTCCATAGTTCATCCAATATTCATCAAACCAATCCTCCCCTAATTTGCTAAAAACACCTTGGCTATTCTTCAAATCAGCAATATCGGTAATTGAACCGATGTTCGCAGTATTACCAGAACCACGACTGTCACTGGCAATCTTCCATTTTTCTGCAACGAAGAAATCTAAATCCTTTATAACGGATCTGATTTCTTCAAGATTTTCTAATCTATAGACAGAATCAGCGGTGGAATTATTAGTGATATCGGCCTCGCTTGACTCGTTTCTTGAATAGATGACTCCTAGACAAAAATGCGCAATATAGTCTTCGTAAGGAAACTGTATATTTTTGCGATTTTTGCGATCCTTAAAATAACCTCCGTGACTTCCTAAAGTAAAACCAGATGCTTTATCCTTTTTTCTAAATGTTGTTTTAATATCCAATGCAAATAGAATATTCAAATCATCTTTACTCTGAAACGACAAATCAGGATAATAGTTTTGATGTTCGGGCAAGATTAAATTGTAACCATTCTCCTCGGCAAAAACAGTCAAATGCGGAAGCATCTGAATCTCAATTATCTTCGATATAACCTTAGTATCATGCGAGAGCGCATAAAGATTTTTATGCCGGTCAATAAAACCCTTGATTAACCAATTTCGCTCTGCATCTTGCGAAGCAAGGTCAATTTTTGTAATAAGCTGCTGAAGATTTGTAATAAATCTTAATTTCTCAGCTTGGAATTGCAAAGACTTCATCCCTACCCCACGCTTCCTTCTAAACTAATGGCGAGGAGTTTCTGAGCCT
>JASGCE010000209.1 GCA_030054295.1 Minisyncoccota bacterium | reverse complement strand
AGCGCGACGACGCTCAGAGTGACAAAAAAGTGAGTTTTTCAGGGTTTCCTTTAGGAAGGCAACCGCGAAGGCTGTGAGGAGTCGGGAGGGTTCAACCTTCACAAAACCCCTCATCGCGTTGCGTTAGCAAGGCGATCCAGCGGGGGGGATCGAGCGAAGCTCGATGGGGGGGCATCCGCCCCCCCACTTTTCAAACGCAGAAAACAGCGGGCTGACGCCCCCTCGACCCTAATTAAAATAGTTTCGGTTTTTCGACCCGCGTAAAAATCTGATGACCAAAAATGCCCCGATACTGGCAAACAGGGCCAAGACAATCATCAGCCAGATTGGGATGGGCATGACCCAGTGCGACTTGGCGCGGTCGGCACCATAGTTGTTATCGGCTGTTGCGGGCTGACGGTTCACCTCGGCTGGCTTCATCTTGGCATCATTGACCTGCTTTGACCCGAGCGGAGCCACTGGCTGGGCTTCGGGGCGAATCTCGTCTGCGGGGGCATAGGCGGTTGACCCCTGTGGCAAGGCTCCATCCGCCACCTCCGATTGCAGCCTCATTGCCGTGGTTGGATCCATCACGCCACTTTGGATGAGGCCATGGCGTTTTTGGTACAGTTCGAGTGATTTTTGCGTCGCGGCATCGTTCCTACAGGTAATCGCCCCATCATAGAGCTTAAGCCGCTTTAAAATTTGCTGGGCCTGGCAATAGGGATTTGCATGGGACTCCCCCTTTGCTTGGATTGACCCGCTCTCGGCTGCATGGCTGAGGGCTGGCATCAATGAAGCCACGATGCCAAAAACAATCATGATCGCTAAACCAAATTTTTTTAATCCCATAACCATTTTAAAAACCCCTTTGCGTTAAATCTATGGTTAGAAAAGCCGAACCTCTTCAGCGAGTCAACAGGACCCTTGCCACAACCAGTCCATTGACCGCCTTGACTCGTTGGCGGCTAAGAACCCGCGCCACCTCGTTCAGGGTAGCACCAGTCGTCATAACATCGTCAATCACAAGGATGGTCTTGTTCTCGATTCGGGATCGAAATCGCGCCTTGACCTTAAAGGCCCCGGCAACATTGATCTGCCGTCCGGTTCGCGTCATCTCGCCCTGAGATCGAGTCGCACGCCGCCTTACCAACAGGTCGGGCAGCACCCTTATTCCCGTAAGCCTTCCTACCTCCCAGGCAATCAGGGCGGCCTGGTTATATCTTCTGCGCCACAGCCGCAGCGGATGAAGCGGCACCGCAGCAATTATATCCACTCCCACCAAAGCCTCCCCGCCATATTGCACCAGCCACCGCGCAAACAACCGCACGGTCTCGATCCGATCGCCATGTTTAAAGGGCAGGATTAAGGCGCGGCTGGCATCATTATAGACCAGAACCGCGCGAAGACAGCTAAACTCTCGAACCTCCTGACTGCTGCAACGGGGACAAAGACTCTCACTGCCCTGAATGGTTTGCGGGTGATAGGGAAAGGGAAGGCCACAGCTGCTACACCAGGGCTTGACGATAAAATCAAGACCGCGCCAACAGTCGCCACAGAGTCCATGACTGTCGGGTAGAATAATCCCACAGCCATAACATCGCGGCGGAATAAAATAATCATAGAGTCGGCTAACCAGTCGTAAAATGCCGCGACCCAGTTTGACCGCCGGGGCTAGGCAAGGGATTGGAATGGGTTTCGATAGAATTTTCATTTATCGGCAATTCTCGGAAAAACTGCGTTTAATCTTGAGCATTTCTGTTATTATCCGCCAAACCCCTGCCAAAACAAGGAAACTATTTTATGACCAAGGCAAGCACCAACCGCAGCGAATTACAAAAGAGTAATTTTAAGATTCTTTTGCCCTATTTATGGCCCAGGGATCAACCCGGGCTGCGCACGCGGGTCGTATTCTCGCTGTTGTTTTTATTGCTGGCCAAGTTTGTTACTCTGTTGGTTCCCTTCTTCTACAAGTTTGCGGTCGATTCCCTGTCGGTCACATTGAACCCCACCACTTTGGTTACCCCAGCCAGTGGTTTAGGGGCTTGGCTGGGTTCGGCGGTCGGGGCCATGTCGCTGACCGCGGTTGGACTGGTCGTGGCCTATGGCGCGGCGCGAGTCGCCAGCCAGGCCTTTGGTGAATTCCGCGACATGATCTTTGCCAAGGTTTCGCAGCGGGCGGTGAGATCCATCGGAGTCAGTACCTTCCGTCATATCCATAATCTGTCGATGCGATTCCACCTCGACCGCCAGACCGGCGGCCTATCGAGAACCATCGAGCGCGGCACCAAGGGCATCGAATATATTCTGCAATTTACCCTGCTGAATATCTTGCCGACGATTCTCGAGATTGCCTTGGTGACGATATTTTTGCTGATGATGTTTGACTGGCCCTTTGCGGTCATTACCCTCGGGACGATTCTGGTCTATGGCACCTTTACCATTATGATCACCGAATGGCGGACTCAGTTTCGCCGCGACATGAACGAGAAGGATTCCGAAGCCAATAGCAAGGCCGTCGATTCCCTGCTCAATTACGAGACGGTCAAATATTTTAACAACGAAGAGCACGAGGCCAATCGATTCGACAAGGCCATGCGCGGTTATGAAACTGCCGCGGTTCACAGTCTTAACAGTCTTGGGCTGCTCAATATTGGTCAGGGCCTGATCATTGCCGTAGGATTGATTGGAGTCATGGGTCTGTCGGCCTTTGAAGTCAGCAACAATCGCATGACCATCGGTGACTTTGTCATGGTCAATACATTTTTGATTCAGCTCTATCTGCCGCTTAATTTTTTGGGCTTTGTCTATCGCCAGATGCGCCAGTCGCTGGGCGATATGGAGCAGATGTTTAAGTTGTTGCGGGTCGATCAAGAGATTGCCGACAGGCCCAATGCCCCTGAATTAAAGGTCACCAAAGGCCTGATCGAGTTCGACAATGTTGGTTTTGCCTATGACCCGCGCCGACCGATTTTGCAGGGGATCAGCTTTACCGTGACCCCCGGCTCGACGGTGGCGATTGTTGGTTCAAGCGGGGCCGGTAAATCGACTCTGTCGCGGCTGCTCTATCGCTTTTACGAGGCCAGTTCGGGCAGGATCATGATCGATGGTCAGTCGATTACCGGTGTTACCCAATCGAGTCTCCGCCGCGCGATTGGGATTGTCCCGCAGGATACGGTCTTGTTCAACGATACCATCTATTACAATATCGTCTATGGTCGCCCTGATGCCACGGCTTCTGAGGTCGAGGAGGCGGCAAGGCTCGCGCGGATTCACGATTTTATCATGGCCCTGCCCGATGGCTATCAGACCAAGGTGGGGGAGCGCGGTTTGAAGTTATCGGGGGGGGAGAAGCAGCGCGTCGCCATTGCCCGAGTCATTCTCAAAAGGCCCCATATTTTGATTTTTGACGAGGCCACCAGTGCGCTGGATACCAAGACCGAGCGGGAGATTCAGGAGAGCCTCGATCAGGTGTCGGAAAACCATTCGACTCTGGTCATTGCCCACCGTCTCTCGACCATTGTCCGCGCCGACGAGATTCTGGTGCTGGAGGCCGGGGCGATTGTCGAGCGGGGTAAACATAGCCAGCTGCTGGCCCTGAAGGGTCGCTATGCCACCATGTGGAATCGCCAGTTGCAGGCCCATGAGGTGGAGAAGGGTTAGGTTTTTCAAAACAAAAAGGAAAAAAGAAAAGCGGTTTGGCTGCAAGCTAATGGGCGATGCGCTGGCACGGCCAGTTCGATTCCTTTTCAAATTGTTCTGAGTAAGTGACTCACTTCAAAATTCAAAAAAATAAAAAAAAGGGTTTGGGCGAAGCCCAAGCGCGAAGCGCAACGAGGTGGTCACAGACCGATTTACAGTTTGAAGCACCGCAGGTACTTCCCCTCCCTGCGCAATCCCGAATTTATCGTGTGATTTGTTGCGCGTTCGATTACTCCCAATGAATTATTTATCCTTGCGAGCTTGCGAACAAAGTGAGCAAAAAGCGAGTAAGGGTAAATAATTCATAAGAACGCGCTGATAATGACCAACGAACGCCATCGGTTCGGGCTCGGCTTGCAAAACGCGAACTGCCCCGCAT
>JASGCE010000208.1 GCA_030054295.1 Minisyncoccota bacterium | reverse complement strand
TGAAATACCGAACCCGCCAAACCAAAGCCAAGTAAACCAACCTGAATCGGTGATGAGGATCTGTTCATGGGGGTAATCTACTCGTAATTTTTTATGAAATAAAGATAAAAAAATTTAAAAAAACTGTAAACACACTTGACAGGCTATTAATTATCAACTTATATAACTTTAGAAATCAGAAGTAAAACTGTGCTTAGGGAGATAACCATGAAGTTAAATACTAATCGAAGAAACCTGAACGATAATGATACCAATAGATTAATTCGTTCCTTGCAGATTGTAGCTCTGGTTTCTGTGACACTAGCTTCAATGATGACATTATTTACTATTTTTTATGTAGTTTGGGATTATGATATTCCTCCAATCAGGATAATGCGGTCGGTAGTCGATTTTATAGGCTTTACCTATTCAAATTTCCCTAGCAATCCCGCAGCATTTTGGCTATCGTCCTTAATGAACATTGGCTCTTTAGTATATGCTATCCTTTCGATGACCTCATCAAGTCAGCAATTTGCGGAATTGAGAACCGAACTAAATCAAGTTCTTAGAGTATCTAAGAATATTCAAAGGAAGATTTGAAATGATCAATCTGCTGGATGTGACCTTGATGAAGGCAACATTAGTGATTTCCTTTTTTGGACTGTTATTTTTCCAAAGATTACATGCTTTGACGGTTGCTCAGGTTAAACTCACAAACCTTAAATTCCACATCTATCAAGGCGAGGGTTTTTATAATAAATATTCTGAAACAGAAAGGGATCAATTGGTTGATAAGCTTGATCTTATAATCAAATCGTTAAAATTTATAACGGTTTCTAAGTTTATTGTTTGCTTGATTTTCTTCAAGTTTAACCCCAGACTATTTCAATCTTTAAGTAAAAATCAGCTTATTCAAAAATTAGCTGCCGACGATTTACGATCAATTGGAAAAACCCTCAACTGGTTGATTTTTTCACGGTCTTTTATTGGAATCATTATGGGTTCTTTTGTTTTTCCAATTCTTTTCTTAATGCTCGTCATTAGCAAGCGAACAAAAGAAATTGAAATTCAGGAACCTCAAGTAAAAACAGGCGGAAAGCAAATCTTCTTTCGAATGAACACCCGAATCAGCAAGCTCGTCATTGAAACGGTTCTGGCCTTCAGGTCTAACAATGGTCATAGGCTGTTCGGCTAACAGGCCAAGCTAAATCCCCACCCCGACATCGCGGCCGAGCAGGGTCAGTATCTCCTGCACTGAATCCTCCACCGACAGAAGAGTCGTATCGATCCGCAGGTCGGGAGTGATTGGCGGCTCGTAAGGCGATGATATTCCCGTAAAATTAGCGATCTCCCCCTTGCGGGCGCGGGCATAGAGTCCCTTGGGGTCGCGTGATTCGGCCACTGCCAGCGGCGTATCGATGTAGACCTCGCGGAACTGGTCGGGGCCGATGACCTGTTTGGCCATCTCCCGCTCGGCGCGGAAGGGCGAGATGAAGGAGACAATCACAATCAAGCCCGCATCGATCATCAGCCGCGCAACATGGGCAACGCGGCGGATATTTTCGATCCGATCGGTTTCGCTAAAGCCGAGGTCGTGGTTCAAACCATGGCGGACATTATCGCCGTCCAAGATAAAGGTGTGGCGACCCTGAAGATGCAGCCGCGCCTCCAGTTGGTTGGCGATGGTCGACTTGCCCGAACCCGACAAACCAGTAAGCCACAGCACCATCGGTTCCTGCTGCATCAGGGCGGCGCGGGCGGCGCGGTCAATATCGAGGTCTTGCCAGGACAGATTCTGGGTCAGCTCGACCGGCTGGTTGATTAACCCCGCCGCTACCGTCGCATTGGTGGTGCGGTCGATTAAGATAAAGCCGCCGCTGACTCGGTTGATGGCACCGCTTGCGCTGTCCAGATAGGGGTCAAAGGCAATGGCGCGGTCGGTCGAGACCACCGCGACGCCTATGTCGTTTAACCCCAGGGTCTCGGTCGCCAGATGCTCGGCCCTGTCGGGGTTGATGCGATAGTTTGGCGGCTCGACCGTCGCCGGTACGGTGGTGGTGCCGATCTTGAGCAGGTAGGAGCGGCGCGGCACCAGGGCCGTCTCGTCCATCCAGATCAGAGTCGCCAGAAACTGCTGGCCTACCATCGCCGGCAAATCGGTGTGGCAGAGCAGGTCACCGCGGCTGATGTCGATCTCGTCGTTCAGGGTCAGGGTCACGGCCTGACCGCGGCTGGCCTTATCGAGCTCGCCATCGAATGTCACGATCTTGGCTACCGTCGATTCCTTGTTTGAGGGCAGGGCGCGCAGCCGATCCCCCACCCGCAACCGTCCGGCGGCGACCGTCCCGGCATAGCCCCTAAAGTCAAGGTGCGGGCGGTTGACCCACTGCACCGGAAAGCGCAGCGATTCGCCACCCGTCCGCGCCGCTTCGGCAATCTCCACCGTCTCGAGATGGTCGAGCAGGGTGCGACCGCGATACCAGTTCAGATTCTCGCCACGATCGAGAATCATCTCCCCCGTAATGGCCACCAGTGGAATGGCGGTTATACTGCCTATGCCAATCGACTGGGCAAAGGCGCGATAGTCAGCGACAATCTGGTCAAAAACCGCCTGACTATAGTCCATCAGATCCATCTTATTGACCGCCAGCACGACTTCGCGCACCCCCAGCAGCTGGACAATCTGGCTGTGGCGGCGCGTCTGGGTCAGCACCCCTTTGCGGGCATCGATCAGGATCACCGCCAGTTCTGCGGTCGAGGCGGCCGTCACCATATTGCGGGTATATTGTTCATGGCCAGGCGTGTCGGCGACAATGAATTTGCGTTTGGGAGTCGAGAAGAATCGCCAGGCAACATCGATGGTGATTCCCTGTTCGCGCTCGGCCGCCAGGCCATCGACCAGCAGGGCAAAGTCAATCTGTTCATTTCGCGTACCGAATTTTCGCGAGTCACCGGCCAGCGATTCCAGTTGGTCGCTGAAGATCATCTTACTGTCGAACAGCATCCGCCCGAGCAGGGATGACTTGCCATCATCGACCGAACCGCAGGTGATAAATCGCAGCATCGATTTTGCGACCTCGGACTCCAACCAGTTTTGAACATCATGATCCGCCGCGCGATTAACCGTGCCATCCATGATTAAAAATACCCTTCTTGCTTCTTTTGTTCCATGGAGGCGCCGGGATTCTGTGCCGAATCGCGGTCGATCATCCGCCCCTGCCGTTCGGAATTCTGCGCCGCGCGGAGCTCGCTGATGATCTCGGCAATTGAACCTGCGCTACTGTCTATCGCCCCGGTCAGGGGATAGCAACCGAGGGTACGAAACCGCACCAATCTCTGTTCGGGGGTCTCGCCGGGATTGATCGGCAGGCGGTGATCATCGACCATAATCATGGCCCCGTCGCGCTCGACAATCGGGCGATGGGCGGCAAAATAGAGCGGAACCACCGGAATTTTTTCGCGGTAAATATAGCACCAGATATCCAATTCCGTCCAGTTGGACAGGGGAAAAACCCGCATCGATTCACCGCGATTTTTGCGGACATTATAGAGCTGCCACAGTTCCGGCCTTTGCGATTTTGGCTCCCAGCGGTGGGTGGCAGTGCGGAAGGAGAATATCCGTTCCTTGGCCCGTGATTTTTCCTCGTCCCGCCGCGCCCCGCCAAAGGCCGCGTCGAATTTATAATGATCAAGGGCCTGTTTTAACCCTTGGGTCTTCATCACATCGGTATGAAGGGCAGAACCATGGGTAATGGGGTTGATATTCTGCGCCAGTCCATCGGGGTTGGTATGGACCAAAAGATTCAAATCATAGTCGCGCACCATCTGGTCGCGGAAACTGATCATCTCGCGGAATTTCCAACCGGTATCAACATGGAGCAGAGGGAAGGGCAGCCGCGCCGGATAGAAGGCCTTGCGGGCCAGATGGAGCATCACCGCCGAATCCTTGCCAATCGAATAGAGCATGACTGGTTTACTGGCCTCGGCCAGGGTTTCGCGGAAAATATGAATCGATTCAGCCTCCAGCTGATCGAGGAAGTTGTGCCGCGGTAGATCTATTTTACGGTTTGACATTGTATTTTACTTCTGTTTACACAAAAAATTCTGTA
>JASGCE010000207.1 GCA_030054295.1 Minisyncoccota bacterium | reverse complement strand
GCTATCCAGCGGGGGGGAATCGAACGAAGTGAGATGGGGGGGCATCCGCCCCCCCTACAAATTTTAATCTAAATTTCGAGTCTGAGTTTTTGAATTCTCAAGTGAACGAAGTATAATCTAGAATTGTCAGATGAACGGCGGATAGTTTTTGTAAATTGAGATGGGTGATCTTATCAATCATCAATTGCGACGGCTGTTCTAACCCATTGTTTAGATTAGGGTTTAAAATCACCCGATAGCGAATTTGCGGCTGGATAAAGCTGGTCAGTGGACAAATGACTACTGACTCAGCTTCATCCGAGCAATATGGGTTGGCTTGAACAATTAAATGGGGTCTTGGTTTTTTGGCAAAATCGGCCGTCGCGGAGCCAATCCACAGCTCACCGCGCTTCATTTGCTTCCAGCTTGTGATAGAGGGCCTGATTCTCTTGGGCGATCTCATCCTCCCAAATCTGATCATCAGGAGAGTTTTTGGCCAGCACCATCTGCCGCCTAAGTTCCAACTGAACCTGCGGATCGGTAAGATCATTTCGCAACAGCCAAGGCATCTCAGTAAAGCTGGAATTGACAGGAATCTTTACTTCCCGCGGATTGCGACCAATCATTCTGCCCGAATCAAAACCATCCATGATCATTACTCCTAACGAAGTTCCATAGTTCTATTGTTACACACTATACCAGCCTGATTTACAATTTGCAAAAGAAATTTCGCAGCAATCTTTATCTTGCACCCGCGCGAATTTACCACTAGCTATAAACTGCCAGACGGTTGGAGGATCGCTCGCCCTTGCAAAAGTGCGGGAGGAAAGTCCGGGCTCCAGAAAGACACGGTGCCGGGTAACGCCCGGCGAGGGTGACCTTAGGGAAAGTGCCACAGAAAGCAAACCGCCACGGCTCTGAGCAGACCCGCGGCAAGGGTGAAAGGGTGCGGTAAGAGCGCACCGCGACTCTGGCAACAGAGTCGGCACGGTAAACCCCACCGGGAGCAAGACCGAATAGGAGCGGCAGCCATCGCCAGTCACTGGTTGTTGGCAGCGGGTCTTTCCGCCGTCGCTCGGGTTGGTCGCGTCAGGCGAAGGGCAACCTTCGTCGCAGAGGAATGATTCTTTACGATGGTTGCCACGGGTCAAGCAACCATCCGGACAGAACCCGGCTTACAGACCGTCTGGCGACTCAAATTATGCTGATGATTTTTAACCCCAGTACCGATATAGTGCTGATTTAAGACTAAAATAAAGGTCAATAAAATGCACGATATTATAAAGATCCGCAGCCATCCCGACGATTTTGATGTTGGCTTAAACAGACGCAATCTGCCCCCGATGGCCAGCGATATTCTGTCCCTCGATCAGCGGCGGCGAGAGGCCCAGACCCTGCTCGAGACCAAACTGCAAAGACGCAACGAAGCGTCAAAACAGATCGGCACCCTAAAGGCCAAGGGCGAAGATGCCAGCGATTTAATGGCCGAGGTCAGCGAGATCAAATCCGCCATTCCCGAATGGGAAGCCACTGAAGCCGCCCTCGCCCAGCAATTGGAACAGCAGCTCTCGACCATCCCCAACCTGCCCGCGCCCGAAGTGCCAAATGGCAAAAATGAAAGCGACAACCGCGAAGTCCGCAGCCACGGCACCATCGGATTGAACGATCAGGCCCGCGAACACTATACCATCGGTGAAGACCTTGGGATGATGGATTTTGAAGCCGCGGCCAAACTCTCGGGTTCGCGCTTTGTCGTGCTGCGCGGAGACCTGGCGCGGCTGGAACGGGCCATCGCCAGTTTTATGCTCGATCTCCATACCAGCGAATTTGGCTATACCGAGCATCAGGTGCCACTGCTGGTGCGCGACCAGACCATGTATGGCACGGGTCAACTGCCCAAATTTGCCGAGGATCTGTTCCATACCACCGATGGTTTTTGGCTGATCCCCACCGCCGAAGTGTCGCTGACCAATCTGGTCGCTGATACTATCTTGACCGAAGAACAGCTTCCCTTGCGGATGACTGCCTGGACTCCCTGTTTCCGTTCCGAAGCCGGGGCGGCGGGCAAGGATACCCGCGGCCTTATCCGCCAGCATCAGTTCAGCAAGGTCGAGCTGGTATCGATCACCCACCCCGACCAGTCCGATGCCGAGCACGAAAGAATGACCGATGCCGCCGAGACGGTGTTAAAAAGACTCGAACTGCCCTATCGCACCCTGATGCTCTGTACAGGCGATATGGGATTTTCGGCGCGCAAAACCTATGATATCGAGGTCTGGCTGCCGGGGCAAAAAACCTACCGCGAGATATCGAGCTGCTCCAACTGCGGCGATTTTCAGGCGAGAAGGATGAAGGCGCGATTCCGCCCGCACAGCCACGATGGCAGCAAGAGCGAAACCCGTTTTGTCCACACTCTTAATGGTTCAGGCCTGGCGGTCGGTCGCACCATGGTGGCGATCCTCGAGAATTACCAACAGGCCGATGGAACGGTTGCCATTCCGACGGTGCTGCAACCCTTTATGGGGGGGCGCAAAATCATTACCAGCCTCAAGTCACAGGATATGAAGTCGTGATCCTTCCCACTCGCATTCTGCTCTCTAACGACGATGGCATTGATGCCGAGGGCCTCAAGGTTCTCCGCAAAATTGCCCATCACTTGACCGACGATATTACCATCTGCGCCCCCCTGAGTGAACAGAGCGGCGCTGGCCACAGCCTGTCGCTGCGACGGCCCTTGCGCCTGCACAAAAGGGGAGCCAAGAAATACGCGATTGATGGCACCCCGACCGATTCGGTTTTGCTGGCGGTCAATAAGGTCATGGCCAAACGAAAACCCACTCTGCTTCTGTCGGGAGTCAACCGCGGTGGGAATCTCGGTGAAGATGTGACCTATTCCGGCACCATTGCCGCGGCGATGGAGGGGGCACTGCTCGGCATTCCTTCGGTAGCATTGTCGATGAGCGCAAGCTATGGCAGTGCCGTCAAGTGGCAAACGCCGCTGCGCCATGGGGAGGCAGTATTGCGTTGGCTTATGGGGCTCGGCTGGCCGGTCGATATTGTCATGAATGTTAATTTTCCCGACTGTTTGCCCGACCAGGTCAAGGGGATTCGCGTGACCCATCAGGGATTTCGTAAAATCGGCGACCATCTGGGCGAGCGAACCGATCTTTATGGCGAACCCTATTTCTGGCTGGCTCCGCTGCGGGAGGAGAAATCCAGCGACCCCGAGGCCGACATATTTGCGGTGCAGCAGAACTATATTTCGGTCACGCCCCTCAGCCTTGATCTAACGGCGCGGGCGGAGATGCAAAGGCTGCATCAGGCCAGCCCATCCATGCCAAGTTTTCCAGCCGCAAAACCATGAATTCTGTTATAAAAGCGGGAGAATCCGAGGCCCTGCCAGAAATTATTGAAGGGCCTCATCAGGCCTTGATGGCTGAGATTGCCGCGCTCGATCCAATCAGCGAAACTGTGCTGGCGGCGATGGTCAGGGCTCCGCGCGAATATTTTGTCCCTTCGGCCCTGCGCCACCATGCCTATCACAATTCCGCCCTGCCGATTGGGCAGGGCCAGACCATCAGTCAGCCGAGCGTAGTGGCGCGAATGACCGAGGCCCTGCGGCTCGACCGCGCCAATCTCAAGGTCTTGGAGGTTGGCACGGGCTCAGGCTGGCAAACGGCGATTCTGCTGGAACTGGTGCAGCGCGTCTTTACGATTGAACGGCATCCCACTCTGCTGCGCGAGGCCTTGGCGCGACTGCAACCGCGGCTTAAAACCCCCCATTCCAGCCTTAACAGCCTTTCCGGTGATGGATCAAAGGGCTGGAAGGTTATGGCCCCCTTTGATCGGATCATCGTCACCGCCGCCGCCTTTGCCGAGGTTCCGCCTCCCCTGCTGGCCCAGCTGGCCGTCAAGGGAGTCATGGTCATTCCGGTAGCGACCCGCCAGAATGATCGGGATCAAAGGCTGCTGCGCCTGACTCGCTCCAGTTCAGCCGCCGAATTTGTGACCGAAGACCTTGGCCCGGTGCAGTTTGTCCCACTGGTCAGCGGCGATGGTGGCGGGCCCTGAGCCCTTTAAGCGATTGCTAAGGGAAAGACTGAAAAACTCACTTTTTTGTCACTCTGAGCGTCGTCGCGCTTGACTTTGCGAAT
>JASGCE010000206.1 GCA_030054295.1 Minisyncoccota bacterium | reverse complement strand
TTTGTTCGCAAGCTCGCAAGGATAAATAATTCATGGGAGTAATCGAACGCGCTATAAACATAATTTTAACAACCAATTGCGCGGGATTCTTATTTGTCTGCGACGCTTCAATTTGTAAAACGGTCTGTGACTCCCACACATTCGCTACGCTCATTGGCTGCCGCCAAACCGCTTTTTTCTTTTTATTTTATAAATTATCAGTTTTATTAATTCACTCAGAACAATTTGATAAGGAATGGGACACGACCTTCGTGCGAACAGGCCGCGCCTGCGCTTCGCGCATTGGCTGCCGCCAAACCGCTTTATCTTTTTTTGTAGAATAACATCCAACCCTACATCATCGATTCAGGCAATTCCGAGTCACTAATCAAAGGATAGTCCCGCGCGTTAAAAAGCTGATAATGCCACCACTCATGACGATAAAAATCCCACCCCGCCGAGGTCATAATCCCCAGTAAAATCAACCGATTCCTCTGCGCCTCCGGACTAATCTCGAGCACCCCATGATAAGACAGGGGCGTAAAGGCATCAAAATCCGTCCCCATATCAACCGCCCGCCAAACCCCCGAACTATCCTCGGTCAGCAGGGTCAGGTCAATCGCCACACCGCGCGAATGGGGCGAACCCTTGTTCGGGTCAGCCAGAAAATTCGGGTCGGGCGTATGGTTCCACAGTTTCCACTGCGCCTCGGTCGGACGATAGGCATCCAACAACCGCAACCTAAACCCAAGCGGAGCCGCATAGTCAGCCGCTCGCTCCAATGCCGCATAGGCCGCACTATGCAGCCAGGCCTGGGCCTGACCATAGACCGCAGCCCCGGTAAAATTATCCGCCGTCGCATAGGCTAGAGCAATCTCCACCGGATGAGGCCCAAGCTGCGAGCCAATCTTGACAAGGTTCATAATCCTCTCCCACCTTCCAAATAGAGTCCAAAAAACCACCCATAAAAATCCTTTATCAGAAGTCACTTAAAAATGCTATCAAGGCACTATGGAAAACGAAGCCAAGCTATCAGAATTTTACCTCGAGCTCAGAGGTAAACTAGCCCGCAGCGGCAGACCCCTGGTTCTGGTAGGGCTGATGGGGGCTGGCAAAACCGCGGTGGGATTTAAACTGGCTAGCCGCCTGAATATGCCGATCATCGATAGCGACCGCGAGATCGAAGAGTCAGCGCGAATGCCCATCAGCGATATATTTGCCAAATATGGCGAGGTCGAGTTTCGCGCCCTCGAGAAACGGGTTATCTTAAGAATCCTCGAAACCCCCGACCAGATTATCTCGACCGGCGGCGGAGCCCTGACCACCGAAGAATGCCGAACGGCAATCAAAAAACTGGCCATCTCGGTTTGGCTGCGCGTTGACCTCGACGAGATCGAAAGGCGAGTCGCCCGCAAAAACAATCGCCCCTTGATGGAAACCCCCGACCGCCGCCAAAAAATCGAACAGCTGCACCGCGAGAGAGAACCCTTTTATGCCGCCGCCGATATAATCATCGATTCACTGGAAAGTTCCGACAGTACAACCAATGCGCTGATGGACAGGCTCGATCTCTACCTCAGCCAAGACCCATCATAAGCCCCAAGGGAGAAACCCATGTCCGACCAAAGCCTTGTATCGTTGCAGCTCGATTTTCCCGGAGGGCAGGGATACCAGATTGTCATTGGCAGCGGACTGCTGGCAGAGGCTGGCGTGCGGTTGCAGCAACGGCTCGGCAATCACAGAAGGCTGGTGGTGATCAGCGACCGGACGGTATTTGCTTATCACGGTCAGGCCTTGCTTGAGTCTTTGAATGGTGCGGGCTTTAAGGTCGATGCCCTGCCGATTGAAGCGGGTGAATCCAGCAAATCATGGGAAATGGTCACCCGCATCATCGATGGTTTGATGGAATTACAGATCGATCGCCATACGGTGATTATCGCCTTTGGCGGCGGCGTGATTGGCGATCTGGCGGGATTTATTGCCGCCATAACTCTGCGTGGTTTGGATTTTATTCAGATTCCTACCAGCCTGTTGGCCCAGGTCGATAGTTCGGTGGGTGGCAAGACGGGAATCAATGTCAAGGCCGGCAAGAATCTGGTCGGGGCCTTCCATCAACCCAAATTGGTCTTGAGCGATCTCGATCTTTTACAGACTCTGCCTTCTCGGGAACTACGGGCGGGCTATGCCGAATGCGTCAAACATGCCTTGCTCATGGGCGACCTTGCCATGCTCGACTGGATGGAGCAGCATGGACAGGCCTGTGTTAAGGGCGATGCGACGGGTCTGGCGAAAATCATCGCCCACAGCTGTCAGACCAAGGCGACCATTGTGGCGAGTGATGAGAAGGAGGCGGGCAATCGCGCCCTGCTCAACCTCGGCCACACCTTTGGCCATGCGATTGAAGCGGTCTGGGGCTATGGTTCGGTGATTCATGGGGAGGCAGTGGCAATAGGCCTGGTCATGGCCGCGCGATTGTCGGCGCGGTTGGGCTATTGTTCCGAAGATTGGATTGCCCGAATCAGTAACCATCTCAGGGCGGTGGGATTGCCAGTTTCTTTAAGCGAAGTGGCCCCGCCAGAGTCCTTGGAGTCATTCGAAAAACTTGCCGATTCCCTGCTGGCGGCGATGGTTCACGACAAGAAGAATTCCGGCGGCAAATTGAATTTTGTCCTGCTGCGGGAACCCTTGGCGGCATTTGTCGCTAAGGGGATTGACCCGAACCTAGTGCGGGAAGTTTTGTTGCAGTCTTAAGGCGCGAATCATCAGAAGGAACTGTGATGGAGTCCCTATTTTCCGCCACCCCCGAATCGCAGGAACAAAGACCCTTGGCGGATCGGTTGCGACCAGCGAACCTTGCCGAGGTTGTCGGTCAGGATCATCTGTTGGCGGCGACGGCACCGATTGGGCGGATGGTGGCCAAGCGGCATTTGACCTCGATGATTCTGTGGGGGCCGCCCGGTTGTGGCAAGACGACTCTGGCGCGGTTACTGGCTTCGGCGAGTGATTTGGAATTTGTCGCCCTTTCGGCCATCTTTACCGGGGTTGCTGATCTACGCAAAATCTTTGATGCTGCGCGTTCGCGGCGGCTGGTTGGTCGCGGGACTCTGTTATTCATCGACGAAATTCACCGATTTAACCGCGCCCAGCAGGATGGATTCTTGCCCTTTGTCGAGGATGGCACGGTGGTCCTGGTCGGGGCGACGACCGAGAATCCCAGTTTTGAATTGAACGGCGCCCTGCTTAGTCGTTGTCAGGTTTTTGTGCTGAAGCGGCTGGACGAATCGGCCTTGCAGTTAATTTTGGCTCGGGCGGCGAGTTTGACCGGCCGCGACCTGCCCGTGACGGCGGAGGCGCGGGAGCTGCTCGTGACTCTGGCCGATGGCGATGGCCGCTATTTGCTCAATCTGGTCGAATCCCTCTATGCCCAAGAGGGCGAGGGTCTTCCGTTGGATTCGGCGGCACTGTTATCGGCGGTGCAGAGGCGGGCTCCGCTCTATGACAAGGATCGGGATGAACATTATAATTTGATCTCGGCCCTGCATAAGTCGCTGCGGGGTTCTGATCCGGATGCTGCCCTCTATTGGTTGGCGCGGATGTTGGCGGGGGGGGATGACCCGCTCTATATTGCGCGGCGGCTGGTGCGGTTTGCGACCGAGGATATTGCCCTTGCCGACCCTCAGGCGGTGACGGTGGCCTTGAATGGGTGGGATATTTACGAGCGGCTCGGCAGTCCGGAAGGGGAACTTGCCTTGGCCGGGGTTGTATTATATTTGGCGACGGCACCGAAATCCAATGCGGCCTATCTTGCTTTTAAGGCGGCGCAGGTGGCGGCGCGGGAGACGGGATCGCTGATGCCTCCGGCCATTATTCGCAATGCTCCGACGCGGTTGATGAAGCAGCTTGGTTATGGGGTGGGCTATCAATATGATCATGATGAGGCGGATGGATTTTCGGGGCAGAATTATTTTCCTGACGAAATGCCGAGGCGAGAATTCTATGTGCCATTTGAGCGGGGTTTCGAGCGGGAGGTGCGGAAAAGGCTTGATTACTTTGCCAGGTTGCGGGAGAGGAAACGGGGTTAGAACGAACCCATTTTAAATCCTACGGTATTATTAAACCACGGATAAAATTATACTGCGTTCACTTGAGAATTCAAAATTTTGTTTAGATTTCATTAACTCTCCTCGTTCGT
>JASGCE010000028.1 GCA_030054295.1 Minisyncoccota bacterium | reverse complement strand
AGGGCAACACCGGTATTGACATAGCCGATGGTGGCGACGACCTTTTCCTTGTTGATCAATTCCTGCGTAATCTGAACGCCAATATCATTCTTGGCCTCGTCATCGCGCAGCACCAATTGCAGCGGCCGCCCGAGGATTCCACCGGCCCGGTTGATCTCCTCCGCCGCCAACAGAATACCGTCGCGCATACTGACGCCCATCGAGGACGAACCACCGGTAAAGGGACCAGTGATACCAACCTTAATCGGTTCAGCCGCCGCAGCACTACGCGGTAAGAACCCAACCGCCAGGGCCAGGGCCAGAGCCGAGAAGATCATCATCTTACTCAAACCAAAGGATTCAAGCCTGTTTGTTAATTTTCGTTTCATTTCTTTGCCTCTTGTTGTTTGAAGGGTCTACGGTACCGATCTCTTCCCGACATGAATTAAAGACCGACAGAGTAATAGTCTATGTAAGTTAGACCTATTACACAATAGCTAAACAAGAGGCGACCAAGATTAATATTTGACGGCCTTATCGGGGTAGAATTTGGCAAAATCACGCCAATAGGCTTGATTCTCTTCAAAATAGGCGTCTCGAAATTGCAGCCGATTGAGCGGCGAAATATATTCATTTTTGAATCCAGTCAGCCACTGCGCCTGTTGATTCTTAACAATCACCACACTGTTATAGGTGACCCATAGGCCGCCAATCATCAACAGAGTCAAGTTGACATAAAGATATGCCCGAAAACCAAGACTGTTGAATTTTAAACCGAGCTGACACCCTGACCAGATCCCAAACAAAAGGACAAAAACAAACAACAAAAACACATAGTTCAAATAATGCCAATAACCCGGATAGGCAAAAACCTCAGCCATTCTCATTGCAAAGGATGAAGCAATAATAAAGACCAGTAAAAATACCAAAAGGTTAAAAAGATATGGACGAAGTCTTTGATTTATTTTGGTATAGTAAAAAAATCCAACGATCATTCCCAGCAAAAATACATAAAGGCTTGCCAGCGAAAAAATATTCGAAAAAATAAATCTAATCGGATCGTAAAAAACGGGAATCACACTATCCAAAAGACTGGTTTTTACGGTCTCATCAATTGGTTTTGTCGAGTTGTTTTCCTTAATAACATTATATCTTTTGACAGCTCCCGGAGCGCTAACCAATATGATAAAGTTGATCATTGCACTGAAGAAAAAACATTTAGCATAGAGCAGATCAGATTTCTTGAGCGAAATCATCCCCCTATAGTAGCCAACTCCAAATAGGATCGTAACCAAAAGAACCGACAAGGAAACAACATAGGAATGGTTGCCACAAAGGACCCCAGCCAAGATCGCCAGCAGGATGTTGAGATATTTGTTTTTAAAACCATGCCCAAACAAAGTCGTGGCAAGAATCAGAATCAAGGCCGTGGTCATTAAATAGCCAAGATTAACCGTTTGCCAGGTAATTACGCCATAGGCCATATGTCCGTTAGAAGAGTTTGGTTCAAACATTGAATCCCTTGTCCACAAAAACACCCACCAGCCAATCGTCGCCAAGAAATAAACCATCAGCGATTCAAGCCTCGAGAGCTGCAAGAAAAGCCTTACCGTCAGGGTAGTTGCGAGAGAAATCAAAGCAAAGATAATCAAAAAAGGCAAAGCGGAGGAGAGGTGCCAGGGCAGAAAGATCATAGGCAGGCCGATAAAAATACTATTCAAGAGGATGCCAAAATAACTGCCAATCCAGTTTTTCCAGTACCAGAACTGAAATTCCCAAAATCCAGATTCTGCAACGGTATCGCCATCATTCAATGGCTGATTTAAGGAATATTGGGTCAGTAAATCAGGATTTGTAAACTGGTTGGCAATATAAAAATCGTCTCTGGATGGTCTCATGTCAAAGGCAGACAAAACAATCAAAATAACCGAAATCAAGGACAGGGATGCGATTGATAGAAACAGAATATTTGGGTTTATAGTTGCAGTTCGATTAATCAAAAAACCGATAATCCCTGGATTTACGATTCCTATAATTGTCCAAACAAGTGGTAGAATAGCCAGTACAAGACAAAAAATCAGTGTAAATTCTAAGTAATAATTAACGCTTGAGTTGATATTATAACTATAATGATCCGCAGTTTTTCTGGGGTCTGAGCGGTCTGGAGTCGTAAAGAGGATCAAGCCATTATTACTAATGAGATTCAATTTACTCTGATAACCCTTATAGCTGGAATGGGCGAAGTATCCCGGCTCGGCAAGTTCGATGACATAGTAATAGTGGGGATTATGGTTTAAAGGCCGATTACCCATCAAAAACGAAACATCGCTGGTTTCTTTGCGGGGGGGATTATCGCGCCGGATCTGCCAAGGAAAACTAACCCTGTCATTGACCGGATAGGCGTAAAGCGGCTGGTTTATATCCGACACCAGCGCAATCTTACTGGGGTCAAGCCTATGATCAAATCGGGGGGCAAAAACACTTAGTCCAACCAGCACCAGCCCCAAAAACACCGCAACCCCAGTCCAGAGTTTCCATTTGGCAATATAGTTCCGCATCAAAAAACTTCGCAATGAGACAGAGCCGTTCCAAAGGTCATAAAATCTGCGCAATAGAAAGGCTTCGATCATGGTCTATTTCACAAATTGGTTAATGGCGGTGATGTTTCGATCCCGATTAATATCTGACGGCCTTATCGGGATAGAATTTAGCAAAATGATGCCAATAGGCTAGATTCTCTTCAAGATAGCCAGCTGGATAATGATTCCTATATCCTGGCACAATATATTCATTTCTAAAGCCCTTCACCCAATAATCGTGCTGCGATTTAACAATCACGACTGAGTTATAGGTAACAAAGAAAGCACCAATCATTAGCAGAGTCATGGTGGCAAAAACTACGGCTCGCCAATGAGGGTTGTTAAAATATAGTCCCAGATGAGAGCCCGACCAGATACCAAACAGGAGGACAAAAACAAACAACAAAAACACATAGTTCAAATAATGCCAATAACCTGGATAGGAAAAAAACTCAGCCAATCTCATTGCAAAGGATGAAGCAATAATAAAGACCAGCAAAAATACCAAAAGGTTAAAAAGATATGGACGAAGTCTTTGATTTATTTTGGTATAGTAAAAAAATCCAACGATCATTCCTAGCAAAAATACATAAAGGCTTGCCAGCGAAAAAATATTCGAAAAAATAAATTTAATAGGATCGTAAAAAACTGGAATCACACTATCCAAAAGACTGGTTTTTACGGTCTCATCAATTGCCATTTTAGATTTGTATTCTCTCATCACATTGTATCTTTTAACACCACCCGGAGCGCTAACCAATATGATAAAGTTAATCAATGTACTGAAGAAGAAAAATTTAGCATAGACTAGATCAGGTTTTTTGAGCGAAATCATTCCCCTATAATAGGCCACACTAAATAGGATTGTAACCAATAGAACCGACAAAGAAACAACATAGGAATGGTTGCCACAAATGATCCCAGCCAAAATCGCCAGCAGGATGTTAAGATATTTGTTTTTAAAACCATGCCCAAACAGAGTCGTGGCAAGGATCAGAACCAAACTCGTGGTCATTAAATAGCCAATATTGATGTTTTGCCAGGTAATAACGCCATAGGCCATATGTCCGTTGGAAGAGTTTGGTTCAAACATTGAATCCCTTGTCCACAAAAACACCCACCAGCCAATCGTCGCCAGGAGATAAACCATAAGCGATTCAAGCCTCGATAGCTGAAAGAAAAGCCTTATCGTCAGGGTGGTTGCGAGAGAAATCAAAGCAAGGGTAAGCAAAAAAGGCAGGGCGGAGGAGAGGTGCCAGGGCAGATAGATCATCGGTAGGCCGATAAAAATACTATTCAATAGGACGCCAAAATAAGTACCAATCCAGTTTTTCCAGTACCAGATCTGAAATTCCCATAATCCAGAGTTTGCAACCTGGTTTGCCATATCGGAATTGCCATCTTTCCACGATGGTTTTAAGACATATTGGGTCAGTAAATCAGGGTTTTTAAACTGGTTTGTAATGTAAATATCGTCTCGAGATGGCCTCATGTCAAATGAAGACATAATAATCAAAAAAACAGAAAACAAAGACAGAGCGGCGATTGATAGAAACAGTGTATTTTGATTTATATTTGCAGTTCTATTAATCAGAAAACCGATAATCTTTGAAATTACGATTAGAATTAATGGTAATATAGTCAAAGCAATAAAAACGATAAGGGTTAATTCAACGAAATAATTTACGCTTGACTTGATGTTATAACTAAACTGATCCGCAGTTTTTCTGGGGTCTGAGCGGTCTGGGGTCGTAAAGAGGATCAAACCATTTTTACTAATGAGATTCAATTTACTCTGATAACCCTTATAGCCGGAATGGGCGAAGTATCCCGGCTCGGAGAGATCAAGAACATAATAAAGATCAGGATTATGGTTTAAAGGCAGATTACCCATCAATAGCGTAACATCGCTTGATTCTTTGCGGGGGGGGTTATCGCGTCTTATTTGCCAAGGAAAACTAACCCTGTCATTGACCGGATAGGCGTAAAGCGGCTGGTTTATTTCCGACACCAGCGTAATATTACTGGGGTCGAGCCTATGTTCAAATCGGGGGGCAAAAACACTTAGTCCAACCAGCAGCAGCCCCAAAAACACCGCAACGCCTGTCCAGAGTTTCCATTTGGCAATAAAAAATTGATGAATTCCCTTCCAGAGTTTCGGCTCGCCAAAACCATTCGAAATCAAAAGATTTCGCATGGCCACTGACCAGTTCCAAAGGTCAGAAAACTTGCGGAGTACAAAGGCTTCAATCATGGTCTATTTCACAAATTGGTTAATGGCGGTGATGATTCGATCCTGGTCTTGGGTCTTTAACCGCATATACAAGGGCAGGCGGAGCAGGCGGTCTGACACCTCGACTGTGGTGGTCATGGGCCCAACCACTCGTCCATATCTTTGACCGGCGGGGGAGGCGTGCAGGGGGACATAATGAAAAACCGTAATAATATTCTGTTCACGAAGATAGTTTATCAATCCCGCCCTGTCAATTGACCTATCGAGCACTATATAAAACATATGGGCATTGTGCTGGCAATCATCGGGAATGGTCGGCAGGCGAATCAGCCCCCGCGCGGCCAGAGGCTGCAAACCCGCATAGTAATAGTCCCACGACTCCAGCCGCGCGGAGGTTATAAACTCCGCCTCCTCCAGCTGCGCCCACAAAAATGCCGCGGTAAGTTCCCCGGGCAAGAACGACGAGCCGACCTCCTGCCAGGTATATTTATCGACCTGACCGCGAAAAAATCGGCTGCGGTCGGTGCCCTTTTCGCGGATGATCTCGGCGCGTTGCACCAGTTCAGGGTCGTTAATCAAGAGAGCACCGCCTTCGCCTGATATGACATTCTTGGTCTCGTGGAAAGAATAGGCCGCGAGGTCGCCTATCGCCCCCAGTGACTTGCCCTGGTATCTTGACATGACACCCTGGGCGGCATCTTCTACCACCTTTAAGCCGTGGCGGCGGGCTATGTCCATGATCGCGGTCATGTTGCAGGAGACCCCAGCATAATGGACTGGCACAATCGCGCGAGTGCGCGGGGTGATGGCCGCCTCGATCCGCGATTCATCGATGTTCAAGGTGTCGGCGCGAATATCGACAAAGACCGGCACACCACCGCGCAACACAAAGGCATTGGCGGTCGAGACAAAGGTGAAGCTGGGCATAATCACCTCATCGCCCGGGGCAATATCCAGCAGCAATGCCGCCATCTCGAGGGCCGCGGTGCAGGAATGGGTCAGCAGAGCCTTGGGGATGTTAAACTGCGACTCCAGCCACTGATGGCATTTTTTGGTGAAGGGGCCGTCGCCAGCCAAGGCTCCGCCAAACTTGGCTTCAGCAATATAAAACAGCTCCTTGCCCGTCATATAGGGGCGGTTAAAGGGGATTTTTTTGTGCAAACTGTCCATAAAAACTTCTTTTCGTCTCTATTCCCAAATCGCCAGACCAAAGCCAGTTTTACCATAGCCATTGCCATTGTAAAGCAAATATCTATCACCCCGATGCTCGAAGACAAAGGGATATTCGATCATCTCGCTATCCCAACCCGATTCGGATACTGTGATTCCGCTGCGGTTCAATGCCAATTGCCATGGTTCGTCCGCCACCTTAACCGCATAGCCGATGCGGTATTTTTGCGGCGGGACTCCGCGATAGGAGAACCAACAGTGCAGACCATCACCATCCCGAAGCAGGGTTGGTCGACTCTTCGCCTGGTCGGTGCCGATCTGATAGGGAATAGAATCTCCCGACTTGATCCATCGATTGCCATCAACCGAGGTGGCTTGTTTAAGAATATGCACCATCGTGCCATTTTCCGCAGCCCAGGTAAGGGTCGATCCATACCACATTTCATAGCCGCCCGTTGCACTTGCGATAACCGCCGGATAGGAAAGGCTGATCGGGTCGGTTTCATCCAATATCATAAAGGGCCTATCGCCATCGGGTCGCAAGGATAGACCATCAAGCACCTCGATGCGACCAATCTGACCAAACCAATGTTGGTCGGGTGGAGTCTGCCAGGCCATAAATAGAATATATCTTTTATCACCAATCCAATAGTCATTACCGATGCTGATGCCGTCCTTGTAATAGCTCCCCTCAGCCCCTGATTCCATAAAGGGTAGGGGATGATCACAAACAATTCGCCGCTGCACAATATCAATATCGACTCCGCCAACCGAGGACCGATTCTGTGAATCACGACCATCGTAAAAAACGCGAAAAACATCCCCCGCCAGATGAATGGGCAAGGGATTGGCGGCATGGCTCAGAAGCTTGGGATGACGGGGCTGTGCCGATGATTCGGGACTGTAGAGCAGACCCAGTTTGCGCCACCTGGCCATCATATCCCCCTGAGGCGCGAACTGGGTACCCGTGACCGCTCGGTAGCGACCCCGAGATAGACCCCCTCGGCCTCGGCATCGGCGAGCATCAGGGCTCCAGCCCCGATCACGCATTTGGCCCCGATCTTGATATGGTCGCGCAGGGTCGCATTGACGCCGATAAAGGACTGTTCGCCAATCTCGCAGCCGCCCGAAATCACGACATGGGAAGCAATGAAACAATGGTCATGAATCATCGAATGATGGCCAATATGGTTACCACTCCACAGGGTCACATTATTGCCGATGGTGACAAAGGGTTGGATGGTATTGTCTTCATAGATAAAACAGTTGTCACCGATCTTACCATCATTGCGCACCGTGGCATCGGGGCTGATAAAACTGGCTAGGTTATAGCCCAGCGATTTAGCGGCCTCATATTTATCGCGCCTTAGCTGGTTCAATTTGGCATAGGCGAGGGCGATAAAGAGTTGGTTTTGGTCGGGCGGAAATTTCTGGGTGATCTCATCAAACGCGACCACCGGCAGACCGCAAAAACTCTCGCTGGTTTTAAAGGCGGAATCGACGGTAAAGGCGACAATCCGATAGTCCGAATCGCGGCTAAAATAATAATGAGCTAGTTCGGCAATGTCTCCGGTGCCAAAAATAACTAGGTTTTCTTTACTCATTATTTTCTCACTAAAATGGTAAATTCATAAAGCTCATAATCATGGAGAAGGGCGACATTGCGTGAATATTGGCGTTTACACAGGTCAAATAAATAACCCGGCTCGGCATAGTAAAGATAATCCCTTTGTTTATCCCGATCAGAATAGGATGTCAAACAGTTAAAGGCAAATCCTTTGCGACTCGCTGCATTGAGTTTGGCTATTGTCGCCTCAATATAGCTTAACCATTCGGTATCAGTATGTTCAAGCCGGACATTAAAGATCCCACTGGCCAGAGCATAGTCGGATGGCTCAGGCGGTTGGCTGCTGTTAACAAATTTGGCATTTGCGGTAGGATAACGATTCTTTGCCGCAGCAATCATATCGGGTGAAACATCCAGCCCAAGATAGGCAAAGTCGCGGAAATTATGACTAAGATATTCGTAAAGGGAGCCAAAACCACAGCCAAAATCGAGCAGAGTAAAGGCCTGTGCTGGGGCTATGATCTGACAGAGTTGAACAAATCGCAGAACCTGACTCTCCACACCATTCCAATCGACCCCCTGCGGAGTTTCGCCATGCTGAAGTAACTTATCACTATAGTACATAGCAACTGAATCTATGAGAGAATCAGAAATCCCGTTTTTCATTTGTTTTTATCTTCTAATGCAGCCGACAGGATTGAATTCAAATAATCATGGGCGGAACAGTTTAACTCAGTCGCCCTTTGATTTAAAGAATCTTTTAACTTGGGATCAACCCCTTCAACTTGACCAAAATATCTTGTTCTTGCTGTTCCACCCCTTCTGCCTTTGTGCGGAATATCAATATTCATTTTTGGATATCCATCGCCAACTTCAAAATGAATAAGATAAAAGCAATTTCCCAAAACATAGGTCAGTTCAAGTTTTTGTGCCGAGATTGGCAAATATTTCAATGGGGCTTCGTTTGACCAAAGATGATTATTATTGATTGCAATTTTAGCATATTCACTGTCTCTCAAATGAGGAGAAATTCCTTCGTCGCCAAAAAGAACTTGCCCACCAATTTTACACACTCTTGCTAGTTCGGCGATTGCTTTTTTCATGTCGCCAAACAGATTAATTCCGCCAAAATGATAAACAATATCAAAATAGCCAGATTGATAAGGCAAATTTAATCCATTAGAAATTGTAAAGGTGACATCGTTTAATTTAGGATTTGATGCAGCATTCAACACCATCGATTTGCTAATATCTTGGGCATGAATTTCACAATCGTCACCAACAATTGACTTTATGGCTGTAATATCCTCACCTAGTCCACAACCAACAATTAATATCCGTTGCTTAGGCTTTATGTTAAGTCGATTAAGAACATCCTTTCTAAAACTTGATTCGTCAGTATCAAATGTTAAAAACAACCAATCAAGAAAGTTTCTGTAAATGTCAAGGCTTGCCGGATTGCTATAGAATGAAAGGTTAAATTGATCTTGAGAAGTCATTAAATGCGGTTCTACAAAGTCAATAACAATGGGTTGTTCGACCACTTTCTTATAAATAATGTTATTTTGGTTACGAAACCCTTCCTTTACCAGGGTAAGAGGTGTAGCTAAAACTGGACAGATAAATGAATTCTGAATATTACTATTTGTCAATTGCATTACCAACCTCCTTGTCTCAGTTTGAGAATATTTAGTTATTAGCATTTGGTTCATTTTACTTCAAGTAAATAAAATGGTGATATGCCGATCAATCTTTTCTGACATAGGAATGAGAGGCATTCGCAGATAAAGGTACTGCACAATGGTTTCGGGTGGTAAAATTGACATCTTCAACTCCATCAATAGGAATTTTTATTTCGGGTTTCAAGATAGCGGCTAATCGTATCTGGCTCAAGATAATTAAGCCCAAGAATATCTTTAGCTACAGAATCGAGACTTGCCTCAGCCATTGAATCGGCAAAACGAATCTGCTGCTTAATAAATGGAATGGTATAGAGATGGTTGATGCCGCGCCTGACCTTGGCGGTTGAATTATAACCACCCGAATGATATGTCATGCAGTCGAGAACAATAAAGGAGCCAGCCCTAGCCTCGATCTGTTTGGCATTGGCAGCCATAAATTCTTCTGAAGGAAAGGCTTCGCTTTTGTGACTTGCGGGCAGGACAAAGGTCGCGCCATTATCGATCGTAAAATCATCCAGACAAAACAATGCATTAATCGCCAGCGGCCGCGAGCTGACAAAATGCTGATAGGGCAGATCGCGGTGCCATGAACCCTGATTATAGTCCTGCTGCGGCGGATTGATAATCCCGTTCTGCTGGTTCAAAATAAATTTCCCTAAAATCAATTCTTGAATCACAGCAAGAAGTTTCGGGTTTAGTGCCATCTGCAAATAGCGATCAGAGCGGGTCACCATCGCGCGGATCGAATTCTGTTCATTGATTTTGGTCAGTTTGTCAAGCCCAAATTCGGCATGATATTGGTTTTGAATTTGATTGAATTCATCTGATAATTCCGCGATTTCGGTTGAGCTATAGCCACTGTCAAGAATACCATAGCCGAGAATCCGTACCTGCTCGGCGACGGTTTGGATTTCGGTTTGCACAGAATTGCGCAGCAAAATGCCATAGGATTTGGCGGGAATTTTGGGCTGGTTAGTCATTATTTACCTACCTGGTGGTGAATTTTACGGATGATCGAATAGGGTCTTTGCTTGACCTCGATAAATATCTTCGACAGATAGATTCCTTGCAGGCCCAAGAAGAAAATGATCAGACCCGAAAAGAACCAAATCGAAACCACAATTGACAAATAACCGGCTGGGGACTTGCCAAAAACCGCTAGTCTTATGATTATAAAAAATATAGAAAGAATGGCAGAAATACTGATAACCAAGCCTGAATAGAAGGTAAAGGCAAGGGGTTTATTGCTAAAGGAAGTAATCGCATTGACAAAATGCCCTAACTTCTTGCTCAAGGTATAGTTGGTCTTGCTATGGGATAGTTTACTCACGGGGTAAATTTTCTGCTTAAATCCGGTAACAATCCACAAGGAACCAATATTCAGTTCTCTTTCTTGGAATCCCAACAGGGCCTTGACATAGTCGTGCCTCATCAATCTTGCCGTTATAATGTTATCCGGTTGATTGACCCCAGTCAGCAGGCGATAGAGGCGATAGAACAACAGGCCGCTCATCCGTTCAAACCACCCGCCACGGCGTTTGGCCTGGACGCCGTAAACCACATCGCAATCTACTGCCTGCATCTGGTCATGGAAATCAATCAGCCATTCGGGGGATTCTTCAAGATCGCTATCGATCAAGAAGACCAGCTCCCCTTTAGCATGGGCGAGTCCGGTCATCATGGCCTTGTGGTGGCCGAAATTTCGCGACAGTTCAATGACCTTGGTATGAGGGTCTTGCGCCGCGATATCTACCGCCAGACTCAAACTGCTGTCGGGGGAGCCATCATCGACCAATATAATCTCGTAGTCATTCTTGACCAGTTTTTTTGCCGCCAGACTGCACCGGGCATGGAATTCATGCAGGTAGGGCGCGGAGTTATAAAGGGTGGCGACAATCGATAGTTTGGTCATTTTAAGAACTTCATATAACTTCGTGAATCCTGCCCGCAGTTAAAGAGCAGATCCAAAATGGATACCCCGTGAATAAATTCCGACTGAAGCTGAGGATATTCAGCATAGCCCGAATAGTCAAACCAAATTAACTCAATTCTATGACCGGTAAATATCGATTCGTCGATATAGTCTTTAGCGGCTGGCCCGCTGATATAGACTCCGCCGCCCGCCTGGACACATAGATCAGCCAGCCGCTCGGTCTTGCCCTCGATCAATTGGTAATCCCAGCTGTTTTTTATGACGGTTTTAATCCCCAGATAGTTACAGATCGCATCGATAAATTGGCGGTTGATCAGCGACAGGTTGGTCTCGGTTTGGTTGAGATAAAGCGGTGCCAGCCACTCGGCAATTTCGGTAAAATGCCGCGCCCGCGCGTAGGTCAGTTCAATCGAGCGCCAGTGTTTTTTGGCCCAGTCAGGTTCGCTGACCAGGGTCTCGCGGATCTTCTGTTCATATTGCCCCTTGTTGGCGACCGGAATGGTCAACCAGACCAGACCGTTTTTGGTGTTGATGAGGTTACGATTGCGCCAGTCGCGCCGCGTATATTGCATATCGTCGTAAATGATAAATTCATCGACCGCGGCAATCATATCGAAATATCCCTTCCACGGAATATAGTTCGATTGCAATATGGCTATTTTTTTCATTGATCCCTGACTCGCATCCCCGATTGTCTAAAGCCTATCGATTTCGCGCAATACGGCCTCGCCCATGGTGGAGGTCGATACCTTGGCCATGCCGTCGGAATAGATGTCTGCCGTGCGGATGCCGCTGTCGAGGACTCGCTTGACGGCCTCCTCGATTTGCCGAGCCTCTTCCGGCAGGTTGAACGACAGCCGGAAGGCCATGGCGAGGCTGAGAATCGTCGCGAGCGGATTGGCGATATTCCGCCCGGCAATATCCGGGGCCGAACCATGCACCGGTTCATACATGGCCGGTCGCTTGCCATTGGGGCCAACCGCGCCCAGACTGGCCGAGGGCAACATCCCCAAGGAACCGGTCAGCATCGCGGCACAGTCGGACAGCAGATCACCAAACAGATTATCGGTAACAATCACATCAAATTGCTTAGGGTTCCGCACCAGCTGCATCGCGCAATTATCGGCATACATGTGCTGGAGTTCGATATGGCTGAACTCGGCCTGGTGAACCTGAGTCACGACCTCGCGCCACAGGACTCCCGATTCCATGACATTGGCCTTCTCGACCGAATGGACCTTGCCGTTTCTTTTGGCCGCCAGTTCAAACCCGACACGCGCGATTCGCTCGATTTCGCGCGTGGTATAGACCTGGGTATTGACCCCGCGTTTTTGTCCATCGGGTAGTGTCGTGATGCCGCGCGGCTCGCCAAAATAAACTCCGCCGGTCAGTTCGCGCAGAATCATAATATCGAGGCCGCGCACCAGATCGGGCTTGAGCGAACTGGCATCGACCAGGGCTTCAAAAACCATCGCCGGCCGCAGATTGGCAAAAAGCCCAAGCTCCTTGCGCAGCCGCAACAATCCCCGTTCGGGCTTTTGATCAAAGGCTAGACTATCCCACCGCGGGCCGCCAACCGCCCCCAATAGAACCGCATCGACCGAGGCGGCAATCTTCATGGTCGCGTCAGAAATGGGAGCCCCTTCGACATCAATGGCCGAGCCGCCGCACAGGGCCTCGGTTATGTCGAACTTCAGGCCTCTCTTGCGTTCAAACCAACCGAGCAGGCGAATCACCTGCTGCATAACCTCGGGGCCAATGCCGTCGCCAGCAAGAATAAGAAGCGAATGACTCATTTAAAAAAAATCCTGTTTAAAATTACGAAGGAGAAGTTGGGGGGGGGAGGGATTACTGTGCCGGACTCGACCAGAGATACGGTTTTTCCGTGCGATTCCTTCGTTCGAACTCATCGATGGCCCGGGTCTTGGCTAGGGTCAGGCCAATCTCGTCGAGTCCCTCAATCAGACATTGTTTTTGGAAGGGGTTGACATCAAAAGATATTTTCTGACCATCAGGGCGGATAATCTGTTGGTTCGGCAGATCAACCGTCAGCCGCGCATTGGCCCCGTTCCGCGCATCGGCCATCAGCTGATCAATCACCGCCTGAGGCAGGGTAATCGGCAAGATTCCATTCTTGAAGCAGTTATTGTGGAAAATATCGGCAAAGCTGGGGGCAATCACGACGCGAATACCAAAGTCGAGCAGGGCCCAGGGTGCATGTTCGCGGCTGGAGCCACAGCCGAAATTCTCGCCGGCAATCAGAATCTGCGACTGGCGATAGGCGGGCTGATTCAAGATAAAATCGGGCCTCTCGTAGCCATCATCGTCGTAGCGCATTTCGGCAAATAGATTCTTACCGAGTCCACTGCGCTTGATGGTCTTTAAAAACTGCTTGGGAATCAGCATGTCGGTATCGACATTGATGATCGGCAAGGGGGCCGCAATTCCGGTCAGGGTGACAAATTTTTCCATGGTTTAGTTCCCGTCAAGATTCAACCTATATAGAATATAGATGAATCTGCTTTATGAATCAAGGTTTAATGGGCGACAGCGGCGGCGGCTCCCTCGTCGATCAGATTGCCGGTGCGGAACCGATCAAGTCTGAATGGCGCGGCAATGGGGTGAGGCTCGCCATTGGCGATAGTCGCGGCAAAGACATCGGCCGAGCCCGGGGTGGCCTTGAATCCCCCGGTGCCCCAGCCGCAATTGACGAAGAGTCCCGGTACGGGAGTGGTACCGATAATCGGCGAGCGATCGGCCGTGACATCAACAATTCCGCCCCAGTTGCGCAGCATCCTCATGCGGCGGAAGATCGGGAAGAGTTCGCAGATGGCCTCGAGGGTGTGGGAATCGATATAGAGCCCGCCAGTCTGAGAATAGGAAACATATTGATCGGTCCCGGCCCCGATCACCAGTTCGCCCTTGTCGGATTGTGACATATAGGCGTGGATGGTGCTGCTCATGACCACGCAGGGGAAGGCGGGTTTGATGGGCTCCGACACCAATGCCTGCAAGGGATAGGATTCCAGCGGCATCCGCACCCCGGCCATGGCCATGACGACGCTGGTATGGCCGGCGGCGACGACTCCGATCTTACCGGCCTTGATCGCGCCGCGGGTGGTTTCGACTCCGCTGACCTGGCCATTGTTGTCGCGGGTGATGCCGGTGACTTCGCAGTTTTGGATGATATCGACTCCCAGGGCATCAGCCGCGCGGGCATAGCCCCAGGCGACGGCATCGTGGCGAGCAGTGCCGCCGCGCCGCTGCAAGGCTCCGCCAAGCACCGGATAGCGGAGTTTGGGCGAAAGGTTAATCTGCGGGCAGAACTCGGCAATTTGATTGGGCTCCAGCCATTCGTTATCAATCCCGGCCAGACGGTTGGCGTGGACATGTCTTTTGCTGACCTGGACATCGTGGATGGTGTGGGACAGAGACAGGACTCCGCGGGGGGAATACATAACATTGTAATTGAGTTCGCTCGACAGGTCTTTCCACAGGTTGAGGGCGTGGTTATAGATTCCCTCTGACGCTTCCCACAGATAATTCGAGCGGATGATGGTGGTGTTGCGGCCGGTATTGCCACCGCCGAGCCAGCCCTTCTCGAGCACCGCAATTCTGCCGACCTTGTATTTTTTGGCGAGGTAATAGGCGGTGCCGAGGCCATGACCACCCGCGCCGATGATGATGACATCATAGGAAGGTTGAGGGGCAGGGTCGCGCCACTGCTCGCCCCAGCCGCGGTGATCGGACAGGCCTTGTTTGACCAGAGAGGAGAAGGAGAATTTCATAATCTAACCATCATTGTTGGCGGGAGAACTGTCGATGGCTTCTTATACACAGTCTGCTAGGCTTCTGGCAAGGGAGAGAGAGGGGGGATTTAGAAACAATCGTTTGCCGTCCTTATTAATCACCCCTGAATGGATGCAAGGCAGCGCCTTGCTGGATTTTTAAGGCAAAGCCTTAAATGGGTCTGGGCAAAGCCCAGCTCGAAGCTAGCCCGCCCCGTCGGCGATTGCCGACATTCGCCAAGAGGTGAGTGGTCGGCAAAGGTCGCCTTTTGCTGTGGTGGTTTACAGCAAGTGCGCGACCCTTTGCCGAGCCCGAACCGATGGCGTGTCAGATAACCAACCATTGAAAGGGGGCTGAATCGTATTTTCTGTCGGGCTTCAAGAAACAACAGGCAGAGCGAATTGCCAAGCTCTATAGCAGCATCAAATCGCAAAAAGGTGATTTGCAAATTTTAAAATTCTGTGTATTAATGAATTGAACTGGTATTATACAAAGGTGTTAAAAATGGAATCAAATGTTGAAAATTTAGAATCTCCCATCAAGTCAATCTGGGAAAATCTTGATGAGTGGGGGACTCGACTAAATGATTGGCAAAAATATATTTTATATTATGCCATACACGAACGAAAATTAACAGACAAACGGATCGACGAAGCCTATCAATGCTTTTTGAAGCAAGCTGCAATTGGCGGCGATGATTTTGATTCGACCACTGTTCCTTCGAGTTTTGGTCTACGCAATGAGAATGAAGCAAGTAAAAATACGAAGTTAAATGCACTTAAGAATTTAAAAAACATTAATGCATTACCGGACATTCCTGAAATCAAATTTAGCAATCAATTAACGCTAATTTATGGCTTAAATGGATCAGGAAAATCAAGCATTGCTAGGTTGTTACTGTCTACATGTTTCAGTCGTGTTCCAGTTGATGTACTTTCAAATGTTTATTCAGAAGAAAAAAAAGTCCCTGAATGTGACATTGAAGTTGAACTAAATGGTATTAAGACCACTTATAAATTTATACCAGAAAATACAAAAATTGCCGAACTACAAAATATTCGAGTATTTGATCAAAATGAATCCAGAGTTATCTTAACAAAGGAAAATGCTCTTGGTTTCCTTCCTGCTGGTTTTGATGTATTTGATGAAATGATCAGAGTATACAAGATTATAGATAATAAGTTAACACAAGAAATAAGTGCAAGGAAGCCAATAAAAAGCTTTATTGATGTATTCCAAGGTGAAAGTGAAATTAAAACATCCTTACTAAACCTAACCCATAACTCGAACATAGAAGATTTCCGTGTTAAGATTATTGACATCGAAAGCATTAATGCTGAATTAAATTCTGATAAACAAAAGTTAATTAAACTTCAAGAACAATCACCAGAAATGTTGGTCCAATCATATAAATTCTGCATCAAGATTTTAGGTGAAACTGTTGACAGTTTAAAAATAAAATATAAAACTCTTAATACTAATTCATGTACAAGCTATAAAGAACTTTTGAATAAACTTAAAGAAAAGTTAAGGGCAAAAGATTCGGAGAAATTTCCTTCACAAGATGATAGCGTAACCAGTCCAGTGAGAATGGACAGTGAAGAATGGGTAGATTTTATCAAATCGTCACAAAAATTTGCAAAGTTAGAAAACCCTTCGTATCCTCAAATAACTGATGATTGCATTTTATGTCACCAACCATTAACTATTCCAAGCGTTTCGCTTATAAAAAGGTTTTGGGGTTTTGTCAATAGTGAAGTAAGAACTGAAGTTGAAAAATTAAATGCAGAAATTGATAAGATTCTTTTAGAAGTAAAAGAAACAAATTTTGATATATTTGGACAAGATTCCAATAAAAAAATGACTTTAGACAAATATTGCTCAATAGCTTCGGTTTATATCGACACTTTGGTAGCAGAATTAAATACAAGAAGGAATATTTTAGTATTATATTTAAGTGGTACGAATAATGTTAATTTTCCAGAAAATGAATTCGACTTTCACGATACAGAAAAAAGCCTCATTATTTCTGAAATTGAAAAATCAATAGAAGCTTTAAATTTAAACGGTGTAAATCTTGAAATTGAAAAGCTAAGTAGAAATATCAAAAAAAATGAGCATTTGATTTTGTTAAATAATTTTATTACTCAGGTTGATGATTATATTTCTAGTTTGCAGTGGTTAAATAGAGCAAATACTGCTTTAAGTGAACTTATCACAACAAGCATCTCAAAAAAAGCTAAAGATTTATACAAAAAAACAATTACTGATGTCTATAAGTCTTGCCTCGATAATGAGTCGAAAATTTTAGATTTCCGCCTACCTTATGAATTAAAGGATCGGGTAAAAGAAGGTCGGAGTACTCGAATCTTCACCATAAAGGATAATTTTAAACCAGAACAAATATTTAGCGAGGGGGAACAAAGGGTTTTGGCATTTGCCGATTTTCTTACCGAGACAAATATTAGCAACAATGTTTCTTCTATTATTCTGGATGACCCAGTTGTTTCATATGATCATCTGCGAAAGATGAAAATTGCAGAGCGTATTCTGACGGAAGCATCAAAAAGACAGGTTATTGTATTTACCCATGACATTGTATTTTTGTATAAATTAAAAAAATTAAGCGAAAATATGAATATTAAAATTTCTACGCACTGGTTGCACAAACCTGAACCAACAGAAATTAAATTTGAGAAAGATAATTATCCAAAAAGTCAAACTGAAACTTTTGGATATATTGAAAATAAATTGAATCATTTAATAAAGCACAAGTCTGAATATACCGATAACAATGAATTTATTCAGCAATTAAGGCATTGTGCGGATATGCTTCGAGGCTTTATTGAAAATTTTGTAATCACCACTTTGTTTAATGGTGTTATTAATAGGTGGGATGAAGTTATAAAGATGACTAAACTACCTAATGTCATTCTTAACGAAGACTTATATATTGATGTAAATAAACTATACAATGATTTGTGTAGGGTTATTAATTCCCATGATCATTCGGATGACTATGAACCAATTCTTCCTTCGATCGAAACGATTCAGGTGCTGGTTGATAGAACTAAAGAATTAATCCAAAACGCCTCAGAGTTTAAGAATGCCAAATAGCGTTATAGCTGTGATTTTATTAAAAGGACGCCTTGGAAGACGGAAAACTGATCGTCCTTCTCTCGAATGAAGTGGTTCGCGGCGTGCCGAGACTTCCCGAGGCTGACACCCTTGGCAAGGACGGCATCAAGCGACACGGCGATGGAGCGATTGCTCTAGCTCTTGCCTATTATGCCAGTGACCTGCTCCCCATCTTCGGGTCATTTGCAATTAGGCTCTGAGAGCAAAACCCACAGCCTAACCGCGAAAAATTCGGATGGTTATCATCCTTCAATGTTTAATTTTAATCGGCAATGATTATAATATAAACGGCTCGGGTTCGTTGCAAGGTCGCTCACTTGCTGTAAACCACCACAGCAAAAGGCGACCTGCAACGACCCTTACCGACTAACTGGCTTCGCCTTTAAGGGGTTTCACCCCTTAAAAATCCCCGAGCAAGGCGCTGCCTTGCAACCAT
>JASGCE010000205.1 GCA_030054295.1 Minisyncoccota bacterium | reverse complement strand
TCTATTTTACGGTTTGACATTGTATTTTACTTCTGTTTACACAAAAAATTCTGTATTTTTATAGCAAACCACATTCTAAAAAGATAGAATTATTTTTGGGAGGCGTTAATTCATTCCATTGTCACTCCACACTGCTGCCCGCAGCCCCACCCATTGTCATTACCCGCGCGAAGCGACGGGTAATCTCGCTTTGCTTTCAGAGCGTAAAAAAGGAAGCGAGATTCCCCGTCTGCGGTTGCCCCTAACGGGGCAGCTTGGCGGGGAATGACAATTGAATGGGACACCGCCTACCCACCCCTTGTCATTACCCGCCGCTGCGATAGCAGCGAGTCGGGTAATCTCGCATTGCTTTCAGAGCGTTAAAAAGGAAGGGAGATTCCCCGTCTGCGGTTGCTTCGCAGACGAATCAACCTGGCGGGGAATGACAATAAATGGGACACCGCCTACTTACCCCTTGTCATTACCCGCCGCTGCGATAGCAGCGAGTCGGGTAATCTCGCTTTGCTTTCAGAGCGTAAAAAAGGAAGGGAGATTCCCCGTCTGCGGTTGCCTCTAACGGGTCAACCTGGCGGGGTATGACAATAGAGAGTGCAGATGCCTCTAACGGGTCAATCTGGCTGGAAATGACAAAAATGTGACTGTCGGGAATGACAAAAATATTAAGGAAGCACACTACCATTGCATGTCGCATAATGTATATTATGTAACAAAATTCCACATCAAGGTCACAGATCATTGTTTAAATTCGCTCTAGCCCTAAGAATGAAGCTCTGGTATAAGGACATATGACTAGATTATTGAAGCCATTACTGCTTTTAAGTCTTTTGCTGCTGATGACGGTTGGCCTTAACGGCTGCAACTGGTGGCATGAGACGGTTGGCGGCGGTATAAAGGAATATGGTCACATCAAGGATTATAATCCCGAAGTGATTCCCTTGCTCTATTGTTATCGCACCCGCGGCTCGCCCGAATGCTACCGTGAACCGCAACCAGGGCAAGAAGGCCGATTGGTGTCAGAACCCAAAAAACGCAAAGCGGCTCAACCCGACAATAGCAATCCTGAACCCGCGATTGTTTTTGATCCGCCGACTGTAGCCCCACCCGCCGATGCGCCACCGACTATGGCCAAGGATCAGATTGCCCCGGTCGATGCCCCGACTCCCATTACCCAATAGCCCGCGACCATGACAGACCCGCAGTCACGGAAATCAAGTTTAAGGGCCGCCACCAGAGTTCTTGACCGTGCGGCTGCGGTGGGTTTTGACTGGGATTCGCCCTTGCCAGTCCTTGATAAACTTCACGAAGAACTGGCGGAATTGACGGTTGAGATCACGACCAAGGACAGTCAGCAGAACCGAATTATCGACGAGTTCGGCGATCTCCTGCTGGTCATGGTCAATTTGGCGCGGCATTTACGGCTTGACCCCGATCAGGCGATACAAGCAGCCACCGCCAAGTTCGAACGGCGGTTTGGTTTTATCGCCGAGTCGCTCGAACTTCAGGGCAAGACTCTTGCCGAATCAAACCTTGCCGAGATGGAGTCGCTTTGGCAGCAGGCAAAACAACGGGAGAAATCATCATGAGCGCAAAAACAGTTTTAATCACCGGAGCCAGTTCCGGCTTTGGCGCGGCGTCGGCCAGGCGATTTGCCGCCGAAGGCCACCGGGTGATTCTGGCGGCTCGGCGACTTGAACGGCTCGAGGCCCTGGCCGCCGAGATCAGGCAAAAATACCAGACCGAGACATTGGTCTTGCCGATGGATGTTAGTGACCATAAAAAAATTCCGGCGATCTTGGCGGGTCTGCCCGCCAGTTGGGCGGCCATCGATGTGTTGGTCAATAATGCCGGGATGGCATTGGGCTTGGCTCCGGCCCATCAGGCTGATCTGGCCGATTGGGAGACTATGATCGCGACCAACTGTTTGGGTCTGGTCGCACTGACCCGGGCGATTCTACCCGCGATGGTCGAGTCTAATCGCGGCCATATTATCAATATTGGCTCGGTCGCTGGCACCTATCCCTATCCCGGCGGCAATGTCTATGGCGCGAGCAAGGCCTTTGTCCGTCAGTTCAGTTTAAACCTCCGCGCTGATCTGGTGGGGACAAAGATTCGTGTCAGCGACATTGAACCGGGGCTCTGTGGCGGGACTGAATTCTCGCAGGTGCGGTTCAAGGGGGATGATTCTCGCGCCGCCAAAACCTACGAAAATACCGAACCCCTGACTGCCGAGGATGTGGCGGAGGCGATATTTTGGGTCACCGCCCTGCCCGCCCATATGAATGTCAATGCCATGGAAATCATGCCGGTGGTTCAGGGCTTTGGCAATTTTAATGTCCACCGCGAAGCCAAGTCTTAACCCGGGCATTTTGACCCTGGTGATTTACCTTGACGAGTCTCGGTCATTAGTTGCAAATAATCGTAATTAAACTGAGTTCTAAGGGAGAGAATCATGACCGACAAAAACACCCTTCTTGCCGAGATTAACCAGACAGGAACGCTTAAATCCCTGCCGCGCTGGCAGTTCATCAATGGCAAAAAACAAGCCCCCCATTCGGGGCGGTTTTTGGAGACCATCGACCCCGGCTCGGGCCGAGTCTTTGCTGAATTTCCCGACGGCGATGCCGCCGATGTCGATGCCGCGGTAGCCGCTGCCAATGCCAGTTTACAGGGAGTCTGGGGGCGAACCTCGCCAGCCGAACGCAGCCGAATTCTGCTCGCTATCGCCGCCATGGTGCGGGAACATGCCGATGAACTGGCGGTGGTCGAATCGCTCGATGCCGGCAAGCGACTGTCCGAAGCCGAGTGGGATATTCGCAGCGTCGTTCGCACCCTCGAATATTATGCGGGAGCCGCCGATAAACTCCATGGAATCTCCTTCCCCTTGAGCAGCGACTATTCCGGCCATACGGTGCTGGAACCCGCCGGGGTTTCGGCCCAGATCATTCCCTGGAACTATCCCATCTCGACCCTCGCGCGGGGAATTGCCCCGGCACTGGCTGCCGGCTGCGCGGTAGTTGCCAAGCCCGCGGAACAGACTCCGCTTACCGCCCTGATGCTCGCTGATTTAGCCCACCGCGCGGGATTACCCGACGGGGTCTTTAATGTCGTCACCGGCACCGGCGCCAAGACGGGCGCGCCTTTGGTATCTCACCCAGGAATTCACCAGATCACCTTTACCGGATCGGTTGCCACCGGCCAGCGCATCATGCAGGCGGCGGCGGAGAATATCACCCGGTTGGTTTTGGAACTGGGAGGCAAGTCGCCGCTGGTAGTCTTAAAGGATGCGGCGATGGACTCGGCCCTGAACGGAGTCATGGGGGCGATCTTCGAAAATGCCGGACAGATCTGTTCGGCCGGTTCGCGGCTGATTATCGAATCCTCGATAAGGGATCAGTTTTTGGACCGTTTAGTTGCCCGCGCTCGCGGTTTAAAACTTGGCCATGGGCTGCTCAGTCTCGATATGGGGCCGGTCAATTCGGCGGCTCACCTCAGCAAGATTGCCGCTATGGTCGATGAGTCGCGGCGTAAAAACACTATCCTATGCGGTGGCAAGGTCACCGATTCAGCCGCCCAGATCGACTATGATTCGCGTCAAGGTGCGGGTAAGAATTCCAAGGGGTATTTCTTTGAACCGACCATTATTCTCGCCCCCGACGCCAGCGATGCGATTGTGCAGGAGGAGATTTTTGGCCCGGTTCTGGTGGTGCAGGAGGCGCAGGATTTCGACCATGCGGTCAAGCTCGCCAATGGCACCAACTTTGCTCTGGCGGCGGGAATCTATTCGGCCGATTCGCGCAAGACCCACCAGTTTGCGCGGCAGGTCGATGCCGGACAGGTCTATGTTAATGAATATTTTGCCGGCGGGATCGAGACTCCCTTTGGCGGCAATCGCCGTTCGGGCTTTGGCCGCGAAAAAGGCATGGAGGCCTTGCAGAACTACTGCAAGATCAAGTCGATTGTGACAAGGATTGGTTAGAGAATATTTATCAGCTATGGGGGCAAAATATGAAACCTCTACTTCTAAAGGAAACCCTGAAAAAGTCATTTTAAAGACAGTCAGGCAACCCCCCTTAGTCTCACTAAGCAGCAAGCTGCTAAGTTCGACTATTCCCCCCTTCTAAAGAAGGGGGGATAAAGTAGAAATGATTACAATAACTTACACCTCCCCTTCTTTAGAAGGGGAGGATAGCAAACCT
>JASGCE010000204.1 GCA_030054295.1 Minisyncoccota bacterium | reverse complement strand
GCTCGGCAAACTGTTCTTAGCGAAGAATCCAGAAAAGCTTAACATGTTGTAATTACTAAGTTTTCTGGACTCTTCGCTTGTCTTGCTAAAGACTTTGCATTCGCAAAGTCAAGCGCGACGACGCTCAGAGTGACAAAAAAGTGAGATTTTCAGACTTTCCTAAAAAATCAGTATTAGGATTTTCATGCAATCAGACTATAATTTAAATCTGAACCAAAATTTTTAGAATTCTCAACTGATCCGACGATAAAAAAACTCTTGCATTATGGTGGCTAATGCTTCTTTGTAATTTGCTAAATACCACTCTGTGAAGGTTGCACACTATGACCATTAAGGCACTTGACCACGCGGCAACAAATCCTCGTATTGATCGCTTCTTGGCTGAGAATCAACCCGTCACCCCCTGTGTGATTATTGATCTCGAGATCATTGCCGAGAATTTTTTGAATCTTAAAAGGGCTGTCCCCGCTGGCCAGATCTTCTATGCCGTCAAGGCCAATCCAGCGCCGGAACTGCTGGCCCAGTTGGTTCGGGATGGTTCGAGCTTTGATACGGCCAGTCGCGGGGAGATCGAGCTGGTGTTGGCGGCGGGAGCGAGCGGAGATCGAATCTCCTTCGGCAATACGATAAAAAAGGAAAGGGACATTGCCTTTGCCCATCAGCAGGGGGTGAAGCTTTTTGCCTTTGATTCTCTGCCTGAACTCGAAAAAATCGCTCGCGCCGCCCCCGGGGCCAAGGTATTTTGCCGTCTGCTGACCGAGGGGGAAGGGGCAGTCTGGCCGCTCAGTCGCAAATTCGGCTGTACGGTGGCGATGGCGGAGGAACTGTTGCTCAAGGCCAAAACCATGGGGGTTATTCCCTATGGCCTGTCTTTCCATGTTGGCTCGCAGCAGATTGATCTCATGCAGTGGGAAAAGGCCATTGGCACCTGTGCCGGGCTGGTTAAGTCCTTGGCACAAAAGGGGGTTGAGCTTAAACTATTGAATCTCGGCGGCGGTTTTCCCGCCCATTATCATGACCCGGTGGCCCCGCTGGACAACTATGGTCAGCAGATCATGACCTCCTTGACAAAATATTTTGGTAATGACCTGCCCGAGATTATCATCGAGCCTGGCCGCGGTCTGGTTGGCGATGCTGGGGTGCTGCAAACCGAGGTGGTCTTGATCTCTAAAAAGGGCGATGGTGATGATCGCGCCTGGGTCTATCTCGATATTGGCAAGTTCGGCGGCCTGGCCGAGACCATGGATGAATCGATTCAATATAGGCTGGTGACTCCCTATGCCGCTGAACCTTCCATGCCGGTGATTCTGGCTGGGCCGAGCTGCGATTCCGCCGATATTCTGTACGAAAAAACCGACTATCGCCTACCCACCAAATTGAAGGTCGGCGACCGGATTCAGATTCTCTCGACCGGTGCCTATACCACCACCTATAGTTCGGTTGGTTTCAACGGCTTTGCCCCGCTCAAGACCTATTGTATTTAGATTGAACTGTCCCCGTTGGCCCTTTAGGAGGGTTTGAAAAGTCATTTTTTAAAAGAATGTCATGCAACCCCCCTTAGTCTCACTAAGCAGCAAGCTGCTAAGTTCGACTATTCCCCCCTTCTAAAGAAGGGGGGATGAATATCGGATTACCTCCCCTTCTTTAGAAGGGGAGGATAGAAACTCTTGGTGAGACGAAGTCGAACCTTAGAGTTTCTTGGAGGGGTTGCACTATAAGAAATGGATTTTTTCAGTGTTTTCTAAAGAGCGAACGGGGACATACGATGTCAATAGAATGAGTCTCGTTTTGGAGGGCTTAATGCTGCAAATTCGGGTGGAGTCGGAGGCGGCGATGGCTCGCCTGGGCGCGGCATTGGCGCGGCAGTTTCGGCCACAGGATGTTATTGCCCTGACTGGCAATCTGGGCAGTGGCAAGACGGTTTTGGCGCGGGGGATGGTCCGAGAATTCTGCGGAAGGCCAGATTTAGCGGTGGCCAGTCCGACCTTTAGTCTGGTGCAGAACTATAACAATTCTGCGGGGGAGCAGCTCTGGCACCTCGATCTTTATCGGCTTAAAGCGCGGGAGGAGGCGTGGGAACTCGGCCTCGATCTGGCCTTTAGCGAAGCCATAACCCTGATCGAATGGCCGGAGATTCTGGGAGACTGGCTGCCCGCAAATCACTTAAAGATTGATTTGCAGTTTATCGAAGACTCCATAAGATTAGTCACCCTCACCATGACTGAGGCCTGGCAGAATCGTCTGGCGGCGGTTTTGGCAAAACTGCACTCACCCGAGACTGATCATGACAAACAATGAAATGCGAACCAGGGCGCGGAATCACTTTATCGCTGACTGCGGCTGGCACGATAGCCAGGTCATCGCTTTAAAAGGCGATGCTTCCTTTAGACGCTATTTCAGGCTGCGCCGACCAAACGGGGAGTCTGTCATGCTGATGGATGCCCCCCCGCCGCATAATGATACCCAGCCCTTTGTGACGGTGGCGCGGGGACTGAAAACGGCGGGTCTCAGTGCCCCGCAGGTGCTGGTGGCAAGGATTGATGAGGGGTTTTTATTGCTCGAGGATCTGGGCGACTTAACCTATAGCCGCGCCTTGCGGGATGGGCAGTCGGAGGCTCGGCTCTATCGCGCTGCGACCCAATCCTGTTTGGCGATTCAGACTCGTAAGCCTTTGGATTTGGCGGCCTTGCCAGACTATGATTGGGAACTTTACCTCCGCGAAGTGCGGCTCTTTACCGACTGGTATCTGCCCGCCCATGGGGTGAGTCTGGGGGATTCAGCTGTGAGCGAGTACGAGGCCATTTGGCGCAGTCTGTTGCAGCCCATATTGGCGGCCCCCCGGGTTCTGGTGCTGCGTGATTTCCATGTCGATAATCTGATGGTCCTGCCACAGGGTGGAGTGGCTGGGGTGGGGTTGCTCGATTTTCAGGATGCGGTTGGCGGTCATCGGCTCTATGATCTGGTCTCTCTTCTCGATGATGCGCGGCGGGTCGTTAGTCCCGCGGTGGTGCGAGGGGAGGCTGATTATTTTTGCCAGCAGTTGGGTCAAGAACCCGCTGATTTTGAAAGGGATTTTGCCATACTATCGCTTCAGCGCAATTTTAAAATTCTTGGGATCTTTGTTCGGCTGGCGGTGCGCGATGGCAAGTCGCACTATCTGGAATTTATCCCCCACCTGTGGCAGTTGGTGGCCTGTCGCATCGACCATCCGTCTGCATCAGGCTTTAAAGCCTGGCTGGATCGCCACTGTCCGCCGCCGCTTCGCCAGCAGCCGCAGCCTGCCGCAAACCCACGAGACAGACCATGACCCGAATCATCACGGCGATGGTTTTTGCCGCCGGTTTTGGCCAGCGGATGCAGCCGCTCAGTCTTACGACTCCTAAACCTTTGTTGCCATTGTTGGGGCGGCCGCTGCTCCAACATGTGGTGGATCATCTGCGGGCGGTGGGGGTGCAGCGGGTCATTATCAACAGCCATTATCTGGCCGAGCAGATTGCCGATTTTTGCCGTCTGCCTCAGCCGCCGATGCAGATTATCCATTCGCACGAGAAGCAGATTCTCGAGACCGGCGGCGGTCTGGTTCAGGCCAAAAACCATCTGGGTCATGATCCGATCTTCGTCATCAATGGCGACTGTTATTGGCGCAATGGTGCGGGTGATTCGCTGGCTGGCTTGGCGGGTTTGTGGGATGGGGGATCGATGGATTCGCTCCTGCTGTTGCAGCCGCAAGAGCGGGCCATCGGCTATGACGGGGTGGGTGATTTTTGTCTAATGGAGTCGCAAAACCTCGGTCGGGTGAGCCGTCGCGGGCAGCAAGCCACGGCACCCTTGGTCTATAGTGGCATTCAGATTCTTAACCCGATGATCTTACGAAACTATCCGCGGGAAAAATTTTCGCTCAATCGCATTTGGGACGATTCTTTAGCCCAGAATCGTCTTTTTGGCACGGTTCATGGTGGCGACTGGTATCATCTCAGCACCCCCGCTGATCTCGCGGTTACGGAAAGTCTCTTGCAAAATCTTTAGATTTTATACCGTGTTCACTTTAGGAAGGTCTGAAAAACTCCAAACTTGTCATTCTGAGCTTAGAACAGTCCGAGCTTTAGCTCGGCTAACTGTTCTTAGCGAAGAATCCAGAAAAACTTAACTTATTGTAATTGCTTAGTTTTCTGGACTCTTCGCTTGTCTTGCTAAAGCCTTTGCATTCGCAAAGTCAAGCG
>JASGCE010000203.1 GCA_030054295.1 Minisyncoccota bacterium | reverse complement strand
ATTGAGCTACACCCGCATTATCCGAATTCTGGAGCGGGTGAAGGGAATCGAACCCTCGTCGTAAGCTTGGGAAGCTTCTGCTCTACCATTGAGCTACACCCGCATTGGCAATATCCACTCAATACACCCGAGGCCAGCAAATATCAAGCCCTGTCTCAGCACCACTAGGCTGCAGAAACATCTTCGAGATAGCGATCGATCTGGCGGCTAATCTCGACGGTTCGCTCCGACAGGGAATCGGCGGCATAGAGCACCTCCATCGCCGCCGAGCTGGTTTGACCGATGGAGGCCGTCACCGACTGAATGGTTTTCGACACGCTCAAGGTGCTGCTCGAGGCCTGTTCGACCGAGTTGGAAATATCACCGGTTGACTTGCGTTCATATTCAACCGCCTCGCCGATTTCATTCGATACCTTCTCGATCTTTTGAATAATTTCCGAAATATTATCGATGGTCGCCACGGCGTTCTTTGTCGCCTCCTGCATTGAAGCGATCTGCGAAGCAATCTCATCGGTCGCCCGCGCGGTTTGCGAAGCCAGTGACTTGACCTCTCCCGCCACCACTGCAAAGCCACGACCGGCTTCACCGGCCCGCGCCGCCTCGATAGTCGCATTAAGGGCGAGCAGGTTGGTCTGGGAAGCAATCGAGTTGATGATCCCAATAATCGTGCCGATCCGATCCGCCGCCGAAATCAATTCATTGATCTGATTGCGACCCTCCGAGGCCTCGTCAACCGCCGTCTTGGTGATTTTGCGCGAATCCTCGACCCTGGTGCTGACGCGGTTGATCGATGTGACGAGGCCAGCACTGGCACTGGCCACCGTGCTGATACTGGCCGAAACCTCCTCCGACGCCGCCGCCACCGTCACCACCTGCTCCGAGGTTTCCGCCGCCTGTTTGGACATGTCGCCCGCCGTACTGCGAAGTTGCTCGGCCGCGCTGCTCAAGACCGATAATACCGTATAGGAGTTCTGCCTAAATTCAGTATTGAGTTCGGTTATTCGCGTTACTCGCTTCTCCTTCTCCGCCATCAAGACCTTGGCATCGACCAGAGCCTGTCGCTCCTCCAACAGGCTGTAGAGTTTATGGGTCGCCTCATCCAAATCACCAATCTCGTCCTTGCGATTCTGCATTGGACTGAGTTTCGGAAAGCGATTATTTGCAAGGTTGTTCAAGGTGTTTGTGACCTCGACAATCGGCCTTGCCACCGAAATATTGATCTTCCGACCAATATAGACAGCTGTCGCAATCGAACCGATAAAAAGAAGAAAATGGATCAGAATTTCGATATTTTGCAGGATAATCTCATCCTCAATCGCTGAACCAATATAGCGATTGGTATCAATCGCCATCTGTTCATAACCGGTAATAAATGCGTCATAGGCCAGATTGATGGTCTTGGTATCGGCATCGGCTGCCGCGGCCCTAATCAGATCGTTCAGGGATTGGATCAGTCGAGCCTTCGAAATGGCCAGCTGTGAATTCTGCTCACTCCGCGAGTCCTTCAGGGCAGCATCTATAAAATTCATGCTATTGGATGACATGAATTCGCTGAGCCGCAATTGCGAATCCTGAGTCTCGATGATTCGAAGATTGTCATCGCTGTTAAGGCTGCTCTGTCTCAGCCTTCGGGCTTGAATCTGAAGGTTGGGAAGAGTGGCTGATAAGAAATCAATCGCCTCCAGCATTGTCACCGATTCAAATTTTAAAACTCCGCTAAAATTAACCGACTGACTGAGGCTGATGCGATAGAAATTCAATCGCTCCTGCTGCGGGGCTTCAAAAATCCCTTGGGGAATAGGCGGCAAATGAAGCTCCTGCCCATGTTCCCGATTGAATTGTTCCGTCGCCTGATTGTCCGAATCCTTACTGTTGAACATCGAAGGAATCAAATGAGTCAAATAGGTCTGGGCCTTCAAGGCCTTGCGGTGACTGTAAAATTCCTGAACATCGCTGACAATAATATAGCCGCCAAAAACACAAATGGGAGCAAGATAAACAAGGCTATTGACCTGTAATTTACGAATTAATTTAAGATTATCGAACTTCATATGTTACCCCAATTAAACAATTGTCTAAGCTACATTAACTAAATCTATATTATTGATTGATAACTAATGATTCAAGTGAATAATTCAGAATTTTGGGTTGTTTAACCTTAGATTTATAATCTATTGTAAATTTTATTATTGTGCCGCAAAGACTAACAGAATGAAATAATTAATAATAAATGAATAATGCTGTTTTGTCTGCGACAATTTGTCGCAGGATGGGGGTGGTTTTTTAGAGTCTGTTGTTTAATAATTTTTGGAATTTTAATTAATGCACCTCGATTTAGGAAGGTCTGCAAAAGTCGAATTTATAGCGCAACCCCACCAAGAGAACCTAACGCTCGACTTCGTCTTCGCTAAGGTTCTCTATCCTCCCCTTCTAAAGAAGGGGAGGTAAATCATCTTCATCCCCCCTTCTTTAGAAGGGGGGAATAGTCTCACTTAGCAGCTTGCTGCTTAGTGAGACTAAGGGGGGTTGACTGACTTTTAAAAATGAATTTTTCAGTGTTTCCTGAAGGAAGGGATGGACAATTATCCCAATCAAACCCTAACCTTCTTAACCGCCAGTTTGGCCAGTTCGGATAGACCCTCACCACCGGCGGCGGCATGTTCCAAAATTTCTCGGCGCATTCGCGGTTCCCAGAATTTTTGGATATGGTCGGCAATATGATCGACGGCATAGTCCTGAGGATAGGATTTAAAATAGCCGGTAATCTGCTCGATCATTCGCAGCAGGTTGGGCAGATTGTTATGGGTTTGTTTATCGTTGGTCATGATGGGGCTAAGGTAACAGAATTTCTATTTTGTTCAAGTCTGAATTATCCGCTCGGGGTGGGTAAAGAGCAAAAAGGAATCGCGGCGAGCCACAGCGACCAGACTGATACCATGTTGCTCGGCCAGTTCGATGGCCAGGGCGGTAGGGGCGGAGATGGCGACCAGAGTCTTAACCCCGGCCATGGCGGTTTTCTGCACCAATTCAAAGCTACAGCGGCTGGTCAGCAGGATCATCCCATCCGCTGCGGCGATCTGGTCGCGGGCCAGGGCTCCGATCAATTTATCGAGGGCATTGTGGCGGCCGACATCCTCGCGCACCCGTAAAACCTGACCATCAGCAGTGGCAAAACCGGCGGCGTGAATCGAATGGCTCTGTTGATTGAGCGGCTGGGCCTTGCCAAGCGATTCCATGGCGGCAAAAATGGCGGCAGCAGCGACGGTGATGGTGTTGGCCGGGCGGGGCGGAATCTCGCGGGTAACTGCCGTCAAGCTGTCGATACCGCAGAGGCCGCAGCCGGTGGCTCCGCTTAAGCTCCGTCGGCGCGATTCCAGCTGGCGCATCTGCCGCTGGCTGATGGTCAGCTGGGCCTCAATCCCCTGCGGCGATTCGACGGTTTTAAAATCGATCAGCTGGTCGAGGCTGGGGATGATCCCTTCGGTGAGGGAGAATCCCACCGCAAAATCCTCCATATCCTGCGGCGTCGCCAGCATCACAGCATGAGAAATGCCATTATAGACCAGGGCAATCGGCACTTCATTGGCAATGGCATGGTTTGCTATTGCGGTGGATTCAGTCCTTTCCACAGAATGGCGACGGGTCGCAACCGTAACTATGGGGGGAGGGGGGAGGGTGGGTTTTTTAATCACAGTTTAAGACTCGGTCAATTGTTCATTCGATAAAGAATGTCCCCCCTCCCTTTAGGGAGCGGGGGAAAGAGGTTCTTGGTTTTTAGCAAGCGCAGCGCAGCTGAAAACTTAGAACCTCTTGGGGGGTAGGCATTCACGGCCTGAGGGATTCATTATTCTTTGGTTTATAACACTATACTTAAAAACCAAAGAAAACAAAATGGCATCGCGATGTTTGCGCGACCTACCCCCCCTGTCTCTAGCCGCATTCTGCGGCAAGAGCCTTCCCCCCGCTCCCTAAAGGGAGGGGGGGCAGTTCATATATCTGTCCCCTCGCACCCAAAAAAAAAGGGTAGCAACATTGTCTTAAGCCGCCTTACGCCAATCCAGCACCACCTTGCCGCTATTGCCAGACTTCATGGTTTGGAAACCCTGTTCGAAATCGGCTGCTGCCATGCGGTGGGTGATGATTTTACTGACATCCAATCCGCTTTGCAGCATAGCAATCATCTTGTACCAGGTCTCGAACATTTCGCGGCCATAGATGCCCTTGATGGTAATCAG
>JASGCE010000202.1 GCA_030054295.1 Minisyncoccota bacterium | reverse complement strand
TAACGCGAATTAATTTTTAGTATATATATATGCACTTGGCGGTCAAAGAGTTAATAAAGCTGGCTGGAGATCTGTGCAACCATAGATTGAATAAGGTTTAAAGTAGTTAAACCAAGTTAACCGACGAGCAGCATCACACGCGCGTGGGCGTAGGGAACGTGGATATATATACGCCATCGCGCATGCGCAGGTCAGTTCGCTCTAACGGTCGCGCGAAGGCAGGGTACTATATTTTTTTGTAGCTCGGAGATGGGAGACAAGGAAGGCAGCAGTAGCGACAACGGTAGCGGTGGAGAAAGGCAAGAGGCTCCTTTTAGTGCAAGCCAGCAGGCGTGGCTGATGGAGCTGTTCGAGAAGGCGGGCAGTGCGAACCAACGGCAAGCGCCAAAATTGTCGGAAGTCGTCGGAAAAACGGACAGTGAGCTGGAGTAAAAGTAAACTAGGCGCGGCAGTAGCCAGGCGCACGCGGACGAAATTCTTTCGCATTCGGGGATTTTGTCCGCCAATTTTCGCGACCACGTGGTCAAAATAGCACGAAAGGACGAGGCAGCTGGAATCATAGGGGTAGTCGTTAATAGCGAGGGTTACAGCATTTCCCTAGAAAGCATTAATTCTTAGAGGGTAGAGTCAGCAGGGCTCGCATCAGCCTGCTCGTAAGGCATCGTAGCATCGGCCTGCTCGTAAGGCATCATAGCATCAGCCTGCTCGTAAGGCATCGTAGCATCGGCCTGCTCGTAAGGCATCGTAGCATCGGCCTGCTTGCAAGGCACCGCAGCATCGGCCGGCTCGTAAGGCATCGTAACAGCGGCCTACTCGTAAGGCATCGTAGCATCGGCCTGCTCGTAAGGCATCGTAGCAGCGGCCTACGCGTGAGGCATCGTAGCATCGGCCGGCTCGTAAGGCATCGTAGCATCGGCCTGCTCGGGAAGCATCGTAGCATCACATCGTTTGGTTATCAGGCGCTATACAAATGTATTTAACGTAGGGTAAGGGGTTGGTCAGCTAACCAAATGTAGAACAGTAATGCACATATGCTGTCACCTAATTACCATCGAATCCCCTGGTCATTCTGCAGCCCCCTCGATGAACATACCGACGTTCAACCCAAAGATAGTGGGAGACACCCGTTTGGCATCGGCGCAATTCACCGCGAGACAGCAGGACATCGGGATGGTCCCAAGCGAGGCGCAGTACAACCCCGCAGCGGCGCTGCCACCAAAGTTGGCTCGACGGATTGTCGACCTCGAGTTCGTCGAGATGTCTGACCTGTTGCCCGACTTGTGGCAGGAGGAGACGCAGACCCTCGTCGTTTTCGACACCCAGCTCAACCCCTGGCGGCTTGGGCGCAAAGCGGCGATCCAAGACATATCGCAATGGGTCGAGTGCTACTCAAAGATGGCGGCGGTCCTCTCGGCAAGGTACCCCGAGAAGGCACCAGAGCTATGGGCCTATCTGGCGTCAATTGTCAGAGCGGCGTGCAATTTTGAAGGATCATTATGGATTGGCTACGACAGACAATACAGACGGGAGGCGCTTGCGAGACGCGACCTGAACTGGTCACAGCCGTGCACCCGTCTATACAATGACGCTTTTACAGGCCGGGCAAAGGCTATTCCCCGATGCCAACATTGTCAAAGTGACTCGCACATATCCACCGAGTGCGCACTCGAGCCTGCGTTCAGCGCAGCCCCCACCAGCAGTGGTCCAAAGCAGCAGAGCCAGCTGAGTCAAGAGATCTGTAGGCTGTACAACGCGGATCGATGCCACCACCCGCATTGCCGCTACTGGCTCGTATGCCAAGAGTGTTCTTACCAGTACCCTTGGACGCAATGTCCAAAAAACAGGCAGAAACCAGGGTCCGACCAGCGGAACAGGGAACGTTCTCCCCAGCAGCTAGGCGGAGGAAGAGCTTAGCAAGGGGTGCAGTAAAGCACCAGTTGCGCATTTAGCAGGCTGTTAGGAATATCATTCGCATGCAAATTAAGTATTTCCATGTACGGGCATGTAAACAATTATCAATTAATTGTGCAAGTATTTCCATGACAAGGCGCACGCGCACCACGGGTCCTGCGACTCCACTCTTATGAGTGTGATTACCTGCTTGCAGGTTTAAAGAGATTTGAACGCACGATGGTTTCCCCCCGCAGGCCCTCGGTACTCCGGGATGCAGGACTTAAGAGAACTGGAGTCGCACGTTCCCTCATCGAGCGAGGAAACTCCTATCCACGGTGGCATCACCCCGCTATCACCGTCCGAATGGGAAGTGGCTCTGCGTAACCACCCAGACCGAGAGTTCGCAGATTACATATGCTCGGGTATACGACATGGGTTCAGAATCGGTTTCTCACGTTCCCAGCCCTTGCATAGCACGGCAAGCAATATGTTCTCGGCGACCCTGCACCCGAAAACAATTGCAGAGTACTTGGCGAATGAACTCAAGCTCAACCGAATGCTAGGGCCGTTCAACAAAGACAACAAAGTTTTCGGGTCCATTCACGTGAACCGAGTCGGTGTAATACCAAAGGGGCACGGCACAGGGAAATGGCGGCTAATCACCGACCTTTCCTACCCCTCCGGTAGCAGCGTTAACGAGGGGATAGACCCGAGTCATTGCTCGGTACGATACACCTCAGTCGAAGAAGTGGCTGAGGCCGCCGCCCACTACTTAGGTCGTGGCAGACTTTTGGCCAAAGTGGACATCGAGGCAGCCTACCGACTCGTGCCGGTCCACCCCGACGATCGCTGGCTACTCGGGACGAAATGGGAAGACCGTTTGTACGTAGACCCCGTGCTCCCCTTCGGGCTTCGCTCGTCGGCAAAGATTTTCAACGCCGTCGCGGACGCATTGGAGTGGAGGCTGAAAGCGAGCGGAGTACGTTATGTCTACCACTACCTGGACGACTTTACGGTCCTGGGCACCCCAGGGACAGACGAGTGCACCAAAGCAGTGTATGAACTCCAGGCCACATGCTCTAAACTAGGGATACCGCTAGCAACCCACAAGTCCGAAGGACCAGCAACGTGCATTACCTTCTTGGGTATAGTCATTGATACGGCGGCAGAAGAGCTGAGGCTGCCAGCAGGGAAGCTGGTTCACCTGCGTACTCAATTGGTAGAATGGGGAGATAAGAAAGCGTGCACCCGTAGAGAGCTCGAGTCACTAATCGGCCACCTCAATCATGCGTGCAAAGTGGTACGCCCGGGCAGGTCATTCCTCAGGCGAATGATCGATCTGTTACATCAGCGTAACAACGCGCACTTCATCCGCCTGAGCCAGGGTTTCCAGTCGGACCTACAATGGTGGAAGGTGTTCGCAACCACGTGGAACGGCAATTCGTACTTGTCATCTAAGATAACATCACGGTTCGCTTTGGACGCATCCGGCACATGGGGTTGTGGTGCTTGGCATGGGAATTCGTCGTTCCAATGGCAATGGGGCCCCCCTTTCTCGCGACCTGGATATAGCAGTGAAAGAACTACTACCTATCATCCTGGCAGCCCTCATTTGGGGGCATTCATGGCACGGTGAAACAGTACATGTACTCAGTTACTGCGACAACCAAGCAGTCGTGTCGACACTACGCTCGCGAACATGCAAGCAGCCGGTGTTAATGCACATGCTGCGCTGTCTCTTTTTCGTCGAGGCGGCGTACGATTTTAAACTCGTTGCCACTTACGTCACCAGCGCGGATAATAACATTGCTGATGATTTATCACGGGATAATTTGTGTGCCTTCCTTTTGAAGGTTCCGACGGCAGACAGGGACCCGGCACGGGTGCCAGGGGTAGCAGTCGGGCTACTGCTGGACCCAGAAGCGGACTGGACCTCACCAGCCTGGACTCATCAGTTCAACAGTATCGGCACGATGGTATAGCCCCGTCGACCCACAAGTCGTACGATTCGGGAATCAGGCGATTTACCCGTTTTTGCGGGGACTATAACGTGTTATCTCCATTCCCAGTCACCGAAAATTGCTGTTACTTTGCATCAGCCTTGGCCAATGATGGGTTAGCCCCCCAGACCATCAAAGGATACTTGGCAGCGGTGCGCAGCATGCAGATTTTGCTGGGTCTACCGCCTCTGCGAGACCAGTCGTCACTCCCCCTGTTAAAACGAGTCATAGACGGCATCCGAAGACAAAGGGCCATAGGTGGCAAGCCCACTAGAACACGGTTACCAATCACGGTAACGGTGCTACGCCGTATGCAGGGCACGCTAAGCACGGCAAACAACCTCGACGGCACAGCATTTTGGGCG
>JASGCE010000201.1 GCA_030054295.1 Minisyncoccota bacterium | reverse complement strand
AAAATGCAACCCCTCCAAGAAACTCTAAGGTTCGACTTCGTCTCACCAAGAGTTTCTATCCTCCCCTTCTAAAGAAGGGGAGGTAAATAATGGTTATCCCCCCTTCTTTAGAAGGGGGGAATAGTCGAACTTATCAGCTCTGCTGATTAGTGAGACTAAGGGGGGTTGCTTTGCATTCAAAAAAAAGGAAGCGAGATTACCCGTCTCGCTACTTCGTAGCGGCGGGTAATGACAAGGAGACTGTACACCCCTCAAAACCGTTCCAATTCCGGGAATTTCTGCGGCTGGCCCTGGTGGAAATGTTCCTTACCAAATTCAGCGCAGCGCGACAGTTCAGGAAAAACCTTCCCCGGGTTCAGCAGATTCTGCGGATCAAAAGCGCATTTCAACCGCGTCTGCTGCGACAGTTCAATCGGCGTAAATTGATAGGTCATGAGGTCGCGCTTCTCCATCCCCACTCCATGTTCACCGGTCAAGACCCCACCAACATCAACACAGAGTTTGAGAATCTCGGCCCCCAGAGTCTCGGCCCGCTCCAACTGATCGGGATAGGTCGCGTCAAACAGAATCAAGGGATGCAAATTACCATCACCGGCATGGAATACATTCGCAACCAACAGCCCATAGTGATCCGCCAGTTCCTTCATCCGAGCAAGCACCTGTGGCAAACTATGTCGCGGCACCGAACCATCCATGCAATAGTAATCCGGCGCCAGCTGACCCAGTGCCGCAAAGGCCGCCTTGCGCCCATACCAAAAGGCAATCCGCTCCTCCTCGGTCGAGCTTTTGCGGAAATAACTCGCCCCGTGAGAGCTGGCAATCTGTTCGACCCGCCCGACCAGATAATCGACCTCGGCCGCCGTACCATCCAGCTCGACAATCATCATGGCCGCAACATCGAGCGGATAACCAATCTTGGCATATTTTTCAATCGCCTGCACCGAAATCTGGTCGAGCAGCTCCATCCCAGCCGGAATAATCCCCGCCGACAAGACTGCCCCAACACAGGCCCCAGCCTGCTCCATCGATGGCAGGCCAATCAGCATTGCCCGCGCCGTGGCCGGCTTGGCGAGCAAACGCACCGTGACCTCGGTGACCATGCCCAGCAGCCCCTCCGACCCGGTCATCAGCCCGAGCAGATCATAGCCCCCAGCATCCAGATGCTTGCCGCCCAATCGCACTACCGAACCATCGATCAGAACCATCTGGATGCCCAGAATATTATTGGTCGTCAACCCATATTTAAGACAGTGAATCCCGCCCGAATTCTCAGCCACATTGCCGCCAATCGAACAGGCCAACTGGCTGGAAGGGTCTGGCGCGTAATAGAGACCAAGATGGGCGACGGCGGTGCTGATGCCCAGATTAGTCACCCCGGGTTGCACGACGGCGCAGCGGTTGGCCTCGTCAATCTCCAATATGCGGTTGAACTTGCCCATCGCCAGCAGCACCCCATCGGCGAGGGGTAGACTCCCGCCAGACAAGGATGTCCCGCCGCCGCGCGGCACGATCTTGATGGAGTGAGTCTGACAGTACCGCATGATCAAGGCGACCTGCTCGACCGTCTCGGGCAATACCACCACCAGCGGCGGCTGGCGATAGGCACTGAGGGCATCGGATTCATAGACCTGCCGTGCCCGTTCCGACTCAATCACCGATTCGGCGGGTAGAAATTTGCGAAAGTCAGCGGCAATCCTGGCCCGATTGGCTATGGTATCCTGATCGACGGCGGGCATGACAATCATGGGCTGGACTCCCCTGGGCGAGGTTACACCTTACTTTACCCGGTGTTTCCAATGTGACCAAAGATACCACACCCCAAGGGCCAACAAAATACCCACAATGGCAAAGTCAAACCGGAGGAAATAATATTTAACCCGCGAGTCGGTGTTCCAGGCATCGCCCAACCACATCCCCAGCCAGGCCAGTCCATAGCACCAGATAAAGGAACCAACAAAGGTATAGATATGGAAAGGCCAGAGCTTCATCCGCGCAATCCCCGCCGGCAAGGCGATAAAGGTGCGCACCACCGGCAGCAACCGCGCGATAAAGACCGTCGCCGAACCCCAGCGGGCAAAGAACCGATCGGCCATGTCGAGGTCGCGCTGCGATAACAACACCCACTTGCCCCATTTTTGAATGGCCGTCCGTCCGCCGCGTTTACCCACCTCATAGGCCAGTTGCGACCCGAGGTTACAGCCGAGGGCTCCCGCCACCGCCACCGCCCACAGACTGTACTGACCCTGATAGACCAGATAGCCCGCAAAGGGCATGATAATCTCCGAAGGGAGGGGGATACAGGCCGATTCAATCGCCATCAAGACCACTATGCCAAACAGTCCCCACAGATTGATCACGCCGATGATGAATATGGCTAGGACGGAGATGATCCACTCAAGAATATACATGGTTTAACTTTCAGGGTTTAGGGGGGGTTGTGGCGGGAGTTGATGGCTCGACCGGAACCTGCTGGCGGTCAGCCGAGGAGGCAAATCCCGCCGTATAGACACAGTGGTAATAGTCAAGTCCGCGACTCCGGCTAAAGTAACTCGGGCGGGCCTTGGCGGTGACATAAACATCGGTGCGCTCGAGGTTGCGCCGGGTGACAAAGGTAAAGCCACTGAGATAGGATTCAGGCGTGGCGGCGATCATCTGCCGTCGGCAGTTGGCCTGCTTATCATAGCTTTGAATCGGCGATAGAATCGAAACACAGCCGCCGATGCCCACGGCCAGCAGAGAGAGGAGGGTGATGGTGTTAATCAGCTTAGACTTCATAGTGACGATTACCTGTTAATGAATGACGCGACAATGCCATGATTACCTACGCCATGCAAGGGGAGAGAATGGGTGTTGTTTTCTGGTATTTATTACGATAATTTTATAGTTCTTTGCATCTTTTAACGAGGGGGGTTGTCATGGAGGATATTGGTGAAACCATTGTTGGAGATTATCTCAGGGTCATACTTGGGTGTGATTTTGTTAATTTTAATGTCAACACCAAAGAGGGGAAAAAAACAAGACAAGGCGAAATTGATGTTGTTGGAATTAGAGTTAAAAACAAAGATCCAAATGATAAATTTATTCATGTGTACCTATGCGAAGTCGCAACCCATATGGATGGGTTGCATTACAATAATCCCGCGACAAAAAAATCGGATAATGTTGAACGGTTTAAAAAGAAATTTAAAACCAACATAGATTATGCAGCAAAAAACTACGACCCGGATAGTTACAAATGCCACCATATGCTGTGGTCACCAGTTGTAACCAACTCCAAAGAAGGAGCCAAGAATAATCAAACTAAAGATATTGAAGAAATTAAAGAACACTTTGCAAAACAAGGCATCGAAATCGAAATGTTTGTAAACGAAAAATACCAGAAATGCTTAGATGCTCTTCGCAATGAGGCTGGAGAAAAGAAAGCAGCATTTAAATCACCGGTTTTGCGTTTGATGCAGATCGAGGAAAGACTCAAGAAGCATCTTGGTAAAAAAGACACGATATAAGATGACCATATTGTTCATTTCTCTCTTCGACTGGCACATTGAATTGTCTTTGCCCGCGTCCCCCCTTTTTTGTCATTACCCGCGCGAAGCGACGGGTAATCTCCCTTTACTTTCACAGATTAAAAGGAAGCGAGATTCCCCGTCTGCGGCTGCCCCTGACGGGTCAGCCTTGCGGGGAATGACAATAGAGAGGGGGGAAAGCGACAGGGAATGACAATAGAGAGGGGGGAAAGCGACAGGGAATGACAATAGAGAGTGCAGTAAAATGCGACGGGTATTGACAAGGACTTTTTTTTATTGTCATTCCCCGCAAGGCTGCGAAGCAGCCGCAGACGGGGAATCTCGCTTTTTTAAAGGAAGGTATACTCCGTTCACTTGAAAAATCAAAATTATGTTTAGATTTTAATAGCTATCCATATTCGTCATTGCCGCCGCTCGCTTTGAGTGGCTGGCAATCCAGCGGGGAGTTTGAGGGGCATAAGCCCCTCAATTATAAGGATTATTTTGTGTTTGGCTTATGCCGATCTGGATTGCCACTCTACGCTGCTATCGCAGCTTGAGGGCAATGACGATTTGCATAAGCCTATATTTTTGTGAAATATAGTTTGATTTTTTGAAAATCCAAAACTTTTCGTTTTTTGCGGGGGGCGGATGCCCCCCGTCAAGCTTCGCTTGACTCCCCGATGGCTGGATTGCCTTCTGCTTCGCAGAACGCAATGAGGGCTTGTGGGAGGTTTAAACATTCCCAAAATCCTCATAGCGTCGTGCGTAAGCACGAGGCTATCCAGCGGGGGGGAATCGAACGAAGTGAGATGGGGGGGCATCCGCCCCCCC
>JASGCE010000200.1 GCA_030054295.1 Minisyncoccota bacterium | reverse complement strand
TTCTGGATTCTTCACTAAGAACAGTTATCCGAGCTGAAGCTCGGACTGTTCTAAGCTCAGAATGACAAGTTTGGAGTTTTTCAGGTTTTTCTACGAAAACAAACGATCAATATCGCCTTGACTGGTTTCACCGGCATGTTTGTCGGGATCATTGGCGGCTGCCTCCATCATTTCGCTGAGGCCGCTGTTGGTCCAAATATCGATCATTCCGTTGATTCGCTCCGTCACATAGTCGAGCGACTTGACGACCTTCGAGATACGCTGACCGGTCACATCCTGGAAGTTACAATGTTCAAAGATCCGCACCACTTCATTATTGATCGCATTGACCAAGGAGTTTCGTTCCGAATCATTCTTGGCACTGTCGAGCGACTGGACCAGGTTTTGAATATGTTCGGCGGAGTTCATGATATTCTCCGTCGCGACCTCCGTCGATTTTACAATGGCGTCGAGTTCATAATTGGCCGAGGCAATCCGCGCAATCGGCTTGTCGCCCTCCGGCATCGAGGCGATCTCTCGCTTGGTCTTGGTAATGTGCCGTGACAGTTCGCCGAGCTGGTGGGCGAGAAGATTAGCCTCCTCCACCTTGCGATCCATAATCAGCCGCTCGGTATCGGACAAGGAACGCCGAAGCATCGTGATTTCCTTACGAAGTCCGTCACTCTGTTCATTAATTGCGTTTAGAACATCATCTATGGTTGCCATCTTCCGCACCCTTTGTTTATATATGCCGTTACTATTGCCGATTTTTGTTAATTCAAACCTAATTGAGCGCCCGGTCTGTATCGATAACAAAGGCACTATAAATCCTTGCCGCTGCTACCAGATTTTATCATAGACCAAATTGAATTTAAAACAAAGGAAATTCTATTCCCACGGGGATTAAAGGGAAGCTTGAACGATTTGGACAGGGATTACCGCGGGAGAACAAAACCAGCCAATCCGTCCATCATTTTAAACCAATCCCTTATATCACTGTTGAAATCCGCGCCATCTTGGGCTAGGTTTAGCAACTATCCAAGGCTTGCGACAAAACTTCGCAGCTGGTCCCTGTAACCAGCAATGGCGCGATCTCAGGTTAAATCACGGCAAGAGGAGACCATCGATAATGCAGCGACTCAATCTTAAAAACCGAGCCATGATGATCATCATGATGCTTGTGCTGCTATCGGCAGGTCTTGCCACCCGTCACCTATCTGCTGTCGAATCGATTGCCGCGGCAACCGCATCTTCCGATGTCAAGAGTTTGACGACGGGGGATATTGCCATACCCGATACGGAAGACTGGTATGCCATTATGCTCGATCTCAGGTGGCCGGCCTTGCAGGTGGCTCACAGCCTCTCGCTGCTTATATTGGTTGGCGGCGCGGTGATGATTTTCTTTTTACTCTCGCCCGCGGTTACCCGCAATTTTGAACGGGCGGAGCTTGGCCAATATTGGCTGGCCGTTCTGTCGCGCCATATATTCTGGACCTTGGGCAGCGGATTGATTCTTTTAACCTCCACCCTTATCGAGTTTTACTGGTCGGGTGGGATGATTGCCCCCAGCCTGGGCGGGATGGTCAGTACCGGCATGGCCATATTGATGGGAATTGTATTTTTGTTGATGGTGGTTATCCCCTTTGGCAAATTGCGGCGCGCCTTGCAGGCTTCGAACTGGTTGGTCGCGCATCGCTGCTTGACGGTCTGTCGCCTGATGATCTTTGTCTTTATGATCTTGGGTCTGGCCATGGCGGGAGTCTCCAGTTTGACCGTCGATCCGATCAGCTTTGAATAACCAACTCGAACAGGCCCAAAAAAAATTAATTTAAGTTTTGGGCGGATGGTGATATTCTAAACGGGATCTTTGACGAAACGACCAAAAGGAGTAACGATAGAATGAGCTGGTTAACTAACTTCGTTCGCCCCAAGGTTCAAGTGAGTTCAGATCGGTCGGGAGAGACTCCCGACAATCTATGGCTGAAATGCAATGGCTGTGGTGCCATGAGTTTCCACCGTGAACTCGAATCCAACCATCAAATTTGCAAGGATTGCGACTATCATCTGCGCTTATCTGCGGTGGCGCGGCTCAATCTATTGCTGGACAAGGGCTATAAAAGGTTGAAGCTGCCGGCGGTGGTGGTGGATCCGCTTAAATTCCGCGATCGCAAAAAATACACCGAGCGACTCAAGGATGCCCAGGCCAATTCCGCCGACACGGATGCTTTGCTGGTTGGCTATGGCACCATCCATAATGTCAATGCAGTGGTTGCGGTTTTTGATTTTGACTTTATGGCCGGTTCGATGGGGGTGGCGGTGGGTGAAGGCCTGCTCCATGCCGCGGCCAAGGCGGTCGAGACTGGCTCGGCCTTGATTGTGATTCCGGCCTCGGGCGGGGCGAGGATGCAGGAGGGGATTCTCTCCCTGATGCAGATGCCGCGCAGCACCGTCGCGGTGGCCATGGTGCGCGAGGCCAAGCTGCCCTATATTGTGGTCTTGACCGATCCAACCACCGGGGGAGTCAGTGCCTCCTTCGCCATGCTCGGGGACATTACCCTGGCCGAGCCGGGGGCTACGGTTGGTTTTGCCGGTGCACGAGTGATCGAGGAGACGATCCGCGAAAAACTCCCCGAAGGTTTCCAAAAGGCCGAATATCTGCTGCAACACGGGATTGTTGACGCCGTGGTTCACCGCCATGAACTCAAGGATCGTTTGGGGGAGATGATCAGCCTGCTGATGATTCCCGATCGGGTAAGCAACCGAGGGGATAGGGGTGCAATAGCGCAAAACCAGTCAAGCCAGTCAAGTCTGCCGGGTCAATCACATGCGGCGACCCCCTAAAGTGTCGGAGGTAAATTCACCATCCCCGTTCCTGCCGACCGCCCCTTCCCACGCCAGTAATTTGTCGCGGGGGGCACCGGGGCAAATTTTGGAGCGGCTTAAAAAACTCCATCCTAAGCTTATCGATCTGTCTTTGGATCGGATTCTCGTGCTGTTGGCAAGGCTTGGTAATCCCCATCTCAAATTACCGCCGGTGATTCACATTGCTGGCACCAATGGCAAGGGGTCGCTGGTTGCCTATTTGCGGGCGATGGCAGCGGCGGCGGGATATAGGGCCCATAGTTACATCTCCCCCCATCTGGTTGAGTTTAATGAAAGAATCACTCTGGCCGGGCAGGTGATTAGTGACCAGCATCTCGCCGAGATTCTCGACCGGGTGGAGGCCGCCAATCAGGGCAATCCGATCACTCTGTTCGAGATTACGACCGCTGCGGCCTTTTTGGCCTTTGCCGAAACCCCGGCGGATCTTTTGATTCTCGAGGTTGGTTTGGGCGGGCGGCTGGATGCGACCAATGTGGTCGAGCAGCCACTGCTCACGGTCATTACGCCGATCTCGCTGGATCACCAGAACTATTTGGGCAATAGCCTGGCCAAGATAGCGGCGGAGAAGGCTGGGATTATTAAATTCCGCGTGCCAGTGATCATTGGGCCGCAACTGCCCGAGGTTTATCGCGTCATCCATGACCGCGCCAATTCACGGCAGGCTTCGATCATTCGCCATGGTATGAATTGGAAGTTTTTTGAAACAAAAAAGGGTTTAGAGATAAAATGGGGCAGCGGTGAACGACATCTGTTACCTCCGCCCGCTCTCTTTGGCGCCCATCAATATGCAAATGCCGCGACTGCGGTAGCGGTGGCCAGAATGGCGAGAGAAAAACTTCCTGGAATATATGATGATGAGGTCTTGGCTCAGGGTATCGCCACTGCCAGTTGGCCGGCGCGGATGCAAAAACTTACCGCGGGGGTTCTGACCCGTAACCTGGCTGAGGGTGACGAACTGTGGCTGGATGGTGGGCATAATGTTGGGGCCGGGGTGGCCTTGCGGCAATCGCTTTGGGCCTGGCGAGATAAGCCGCTGGTCTTGATCTTTGGCATGTTGGAAACCAAAGACCCTGAGGGGTTTTTGCAGCAGATTGTGCCCTTTATTCACCGCTTTATTGCGGTGACGGTGCCGAACGAGGCCTTGGCTGTGCCGCGGGAACGGCTGTCGCAATCGGCTGCGGCCTTGGGATTGAATGCCAGTCACGCCGAGTCGATTGGCTCGGCCTTGGCGATGGTTTTGGCTGAGGCTCATCCGCCGCTGCGGATATTGATCTGTGGTTCGCTCTATCTGGCGGGTTCGGTGCTGGCCGAGAACCAGGGAAGGTAGGGGGAGTTGAGAGGTGTTAACATTCCCATAACCCCTCATCGCGTTGCGAAGCAAGGCGATCCAGCCATCGGGGGAGTTGCGTAGCAACTCGGGGGGCCAGGCTGTCTCAAAATGAATTTCGTGGTTCTAATTCAACAAAAAACTTGTCACTC
>JASGCE010000027.1 GCA_030054295.1 Minisyncoccota bacterium | reverse complement strand
CAGAGTGACAAGTTTTTTGTTGAATTAGAACCACGAAATTCATTTTGAGACAGTCCGCCCCCCAACAAATTTTAAACTAAGGACTCGCTCGCCAATTCAAAACCCCTAAACCCCACCTACAATCTCCCTAAAACTGGCGGCATTAAGGCTTGCGCCACCGACCAGCAACCCATCGACGGCCTCGAGTCTCAGCAGGGCTGAGGCATTGGCCGGGGTGACCGAGCCGCCATAGAGAATCCGATGCTCCCGCCCCTCCATCTGCTGACCTATCAACTGGTGCACTGCGCTAATCTGCTGCGGTTCGGCGGTTTTGCCCGTACCAATGGCCCAGACTGGCTCGTAGGCTATGGCGAGGGGCAGTTCCCTTTGCGACAGGGCGAGCGACTCTTGAAGTTGGGTGGTGATCACCGATTCTGTCGCCCCGGCCTCTCGCTCCTTCAGGGATTCACCGAGGCAAAGCACCGCCAAAAGCCCCGCTTTTTGCACCGCTGTCAGCTTGGTGGCGACAAGACCATTGGACTCGGCTGCGGCCCCGCGCCGCCTTTCGGAATGGCCGAGCAGAATAAATTCCGCGCCCGCATCGGCCAGCAGTTCGGCCGAAACCTCGCCAGTAAAGGCTCCCCTCGGCCCCAGGGCCGAGCAGTCCTGCGCACCCATCAGCAAACTATCCGCGACCAATGCCCGAAACTCGGCCAGCACTGTCAGGGGCGGGGCGATTCCGAGCCATAGTCCAGAATTGTCTATCGCCGGCAGTTGCTTAAACTCTTCGCACCAACGCCGCGCTTCGGTGCTGGTCATATTCATTTTCCAATTACCGAGAATTATCTTTTCGGGTAAGGGTCGGGCTATAGGCTTCATTCGATCCTCTGGGTTCTCAGCACCAGTACCATAGGGTTCCAGCCATTACCAGCGACGATTTACAGCCAGTCCGTTGCTGTTGAGCCGGGTCAAGGAATTCACGGTGGTGATTGGGATCGCAAAACTATAGAATCTGTCCGCTCTTATCTCCAACCAACCGAGTCGGGCAAGCTGTCCAATTCCACCTTCAAGGCTTACCACCCCAGCAGCCCCAGCATTAAGACTGAGGCCAGCCAGGGTTGCGCTATTGATGGCATTGACGGTCGAGGAAAGATGGATGGCTCCGTCACGGCTGTTAAATGCCGTGTCCGTGACCAGGGTGATCGGCTGATCAATCTCGATCGCCGCCTGAGCCGAGAGGCTGCCGGTGATGATGACCGAACCGCGGCCAGTTAAACTAATCGAGCTATCCGAATTAACCGCCCCAAGCACAAGGCCAGCCGAACTGTTGGTAAGACTGACCGACTGAGCCGAACCCGAGGCCCGGCCAAAGGTTCCGCTGATCGAAACCTCCCCCTTGGCATTAAAATTGATCGAGCTGGCCTGTACTTCACTGGCAATAATCCGGTCTTGACTCTCTAGCACCAGCGAACCGCTATGAATGTGGGTTATGATGAGCTTGTCGCGGCTGACCAGCTTAACCCAACTGTTCGGGGCATCAAGGCTTAGGCTCGCAAAACGATTATCTTCCCGCAGCAAGCGAATATAGCCCGAAGCCTGCGTCGGGCTGGAGATGATCAGACTATTGTCGCCGGCATCAAGGCGCGAATCCCCCGCTGCCTGGGTAAAGACGGTGTCAAATTGAAGCACCAGATTCTGATTTGCTGCGGTGGTGATGGTTCCGCCAATCAACTTTGCCCGATCCTCGAGCATCAGACCGCCGCTGCCCAGTGTGATATTGCCCTTGAGAATAGTATCCTCCTGCACCCTCGCCAGCTGACTGTTATTCAGGTTCAATGTCCCCCTAAAACTATTTTGCCAGCCGCCAAATTCAATCCTATAGGGGCTGAGATCGACCGATACCTGCTCGTTGCGGACATTCCAAAAAACCACCCGCGACCCCGGGTCTGGCGCATCGGGATAGAGGGCATTATAGCTGTAACTGCCGGAACCGACCGTGGTTTCATAAAACCTTGGCCCCCGTTTTCCGTTATTGAGATCATCAAGGCTGTGAACCTCGGCAAGCCCATCGCCATTAATGGCGAAAATTTGATCTGAAGTGAGGGCTAGATCGCTGGTAAAATAATAGTTCTTGCCCGGGTTAAAGCCGATGAATCTTGGCAGATTATGGATAAGTTTGCCGCTCCCCAAAACAAAGCCAGCCCCCGTGCCGAGGGTTAAGCGCGTGGTTTTAATCTCGATATCTTGATTGGTGCTGGTCCAGCTATAACCCACCGCATTGGCACCATTGTTGGTATTGTTGTAACCCCCCTGTTCGTCGAAGTTCAGAGTCACGGCACCGCCTTGACTGGTCACGGCGGCGGTCAAGATTACCATACCATTACCAACATCAAAATAGAGTCCATCAGCCCCGCTGGTCAGGCTGCTGCCGAGGTTCACATCCCCGCCCTTTGTCTCGAGCCTGATGGCTGTGCCTGCCGTCAGACCGGCCGAGAGATTTAAATCACCAGCATTGCTATAGAGATTTAAACTGCCGCCGCCAGTAAGGGCCGCCGAGACTGTAATCGATTGATTCGCATCAAGGTTCACCAAAGAAAGATTGCCACCAAAGCGACTCGCCGTGCCAGAAACCGTAATCCCCTTGGCATTTATGGTAACCGCGTTAGATGGGTTGTAGTCTATCCCATCGAGAGTCGCCAGGCCATCGACCATAACCATGATGCCGCGAGAATTGCCACGGAGGTCGCTATTGGCAAAATCAAAATCCAATCTTTCGGGAAAACGGGGAATGTCGCTGGTGGTTAATGTCTGATCCGCCGCAAAGAAATTACTGCTGTAAAAGACACTGGCATCATCGGGGGCACCATCCTTATAGGTAAATTCGATTGTGCCATATTGCAATTTACCGCCATGGTAAAAAATATTGGCTCCCGAGGTTTTTAAACTTACCAGATTATTTTGGTCATCAAAAAAACTCCCGCCATTGTTTGGGTTGCCGCCAAAATCGGCGACTCCAGTGCCAATATCGATGAAGAGGTCTTGACCATCAAGCTCGGTTTGCCCCGTCATCTTGAGGCCAGCCCCCTTGAACCAGAGGTTAGCCGCCTTTGGCACAGTGCCCTGATAGTTTAAAACCGCAGTTTCGGAATCGACGGTAAAATCATGGCCGGTCGCGGTAACCGTGCCATCAAATACCACCTTAGGGGTCTTGAGCACAGTATCTCCGCTAAAACTGGTGGTGCTATTCGGGTCAAAAACAATGGCAGAACTGACATTAAGGGTTGCCGCGCCAAGACTGTTACTACCGGCAAAATGTAGGGCGGAAAAATTGGCAATGGTCGCGGGCAGGCTTGGGTTCGTGACATTATAGAGATAGGCGGGTTTGGTGGCATCGAAACCCCGGGTCACGATTGGGGTATCGGTTATGGTTCCGACCTCGCTCCAGCCAAAATCTCCGTCGGTAAATCGAATGCCGAGTCCAGCCACCGTGGTTTGAACAGTGGGAGTCGTAACCTTGCTGGCTATGCCGCCGAGGGCTTCAATCGGCAGCCAAAAATTGCTGGTACCACCCACACTGGTCTTGTCGTCTGCCAAGGCAGCATCGGTATCGGTGGTAAAGTAATAGGCCGTCGCGGCATCAAACTCCGTGTGATCACCATCATCAATCTGGTAACCAGGCTGTTGGGTAAAGGGTAGGGTTTGGGTCTGGCTTGCCTTGACCACCGTGCTGCCATTGCCGATGGTCAGGCTGCCTTCGCCGATTCTAAAAATGACTCCGGTTCCCGATTTACGCACCAGAGCCCCCGCAGTAAGGGTCAGGTTCTTACCGCTGGTGTCCAGGATATAGCCATTTGTGCTGTCCTGATCGTAGTTACCTGTACCAAGATTTAACTCCACCGCCCCGCCGCTGACCGTCACATTGCCGGTCAAAACCAAATTCCCGCCGTTGCTATTGATGGTCACGCCGCCGGTCGTTGCAATATCGGCCCCCAGCGATACCGAAGCCGAACCATCGGCGACCGTCTGGCTATTCAGGGTCAAACTGCCCTTAATTTTAATTGCAGCCTCGAGTTTGATAACATCGGCGGTGAGAGTCAGGTTTCCCGAATTGCCATTGCCCGTCGAATCGATGATCGACTTGACGGTGATGGATCCATTGGTGCTGCTGACAAAACTGGGGGCGGTCAAACCGGTGGTAGTATTATCGGTCGCATTGATGGTGACATGATTGCCATCGAGGGCCTCGGTAAGATCGTATCGGGTAATATAGGTCACGGTAGAGTCGCTTCCCGCTGTCTCGACAATCTCGACCTTGGCTGGGTCGAGCAACAGACTGCCCCTGCGCCCATCGGCCGTGCGGCTATTAACCGAGCCGCGATAGCTTAAGGTTTGTTTCCCCGAAACCTCGACCATCCCCAGCGGGGCGATGATCGAACCCTGATAATCGGTATGACCATCCGACCAGATCATGACCGTACCGCTTGGTGCTGCGGTAATGACGGCGACCGCGCCAATCTCGGTCAGGGTGGTCGAACGCAGTTCAATGGTCGAACCGCTGAGATTTCCACCCACCGTAACTTGACCCGCCTTGGCGATGATCGATTCGGCCGTAACCGTTCCATTCAGCACCACCGAAGCGGAATGATCGCCATGGCTTGTCAGACTCCCCTGCATGAAGGATTGGCTGGAAATTGGGCTCGTCGAGGCCAGAAAGCCATTGGCCATGACGCGTGAAGCGGCATCAAAAACCAAGCCATTGGGGTTGACAAAATAGACCGCGCCATTGCTGCGCACCGTACCGCTCAACTGGCTGGCGGCGGAACCAACAATGTGATTGAGGGTCGCGCTGGTGCTGTTCGGCACTATAAATTCAACCGATTCATCGGCCGCGAGATCAAAACCCTGCCATTCGATTACCGCGCGGTCGCTGGCTTGGCGGATGGTGGTGTTGGCTGTACCGATACCCGCGAAGCTGGCATCTCCGGCAACCACGACCCCGCCCATGGGTGCTGCTGCGACCGGGGTTAGTCCAAGACCTAGAATGGCAGCCACCGCAACCCCACTGCTTCCAGCAATCCTAGCCAAATGGAGCGGTTTTAGGGGGCGAAAAAACAATTTTGATTGTAATCTTGTCATATAATTTCACAGTAAAAATTTGCAATCTCTGTTCTATAGTACAGTTTAACGGCTATTAAAATCATTTAAAACTACACTCTATCATTATATGCCTGAAATATCAATCTATCGGACAGATAAAAACACTCGCCAATTGGCTGATAAATTTGTACAAGAATGACTAGAGTATTTTTTGTTAATCCATGTTGAATTACCTCCCCTTCTTTAGAAGGGGAGGATAGAAAAGCTTAGCGAAGCCGTAGGCAAGCTTTAGCTTTTCTTGGAGGGGTTGCGAGTATCATATTAATTTCAACCCCCCTTAGTCTCACTAGGCAGCAAGCTGCCAAGTTGCGACTATTCCCCCCTTCTAAAGAAGGGGGGATAAAGGAGACAAGCTACTTGTGAATTATTATCGCCCCGAGGGTCACAACCATGTCCACTACCAACGAAATCCGCAGTACCTTTTTAAACTATTTTATCGGCCTGGATCATCAATCGGTACCATCGAGTCCCCTGGTGCCGCGCAATGATCCGACCCTGATGTTTACCAATTCGGGCATGGTGCAGTTCAAAAATGTCTTTACCGGAGTCGAGAAACGCGACTATCGCCGTGCCACTACGGCACAAAAATCGGTGCGGGCCGGCGGCAAACATAATGACCTAGAGAATGTCGGTTTTACCGCGCGGCACCATACATTTTTCGAGATGCTGGGTAATTTTTCCTTTGGTGATTATTTTAAGGAGAATGCGATTGAATATGCCTGGACTCTGCTGACCCGCGAATATGGCCTGCCCGCCGATAAATTACTGGTTACGGTCTATGCCGATGACGATGATGCAGCCAAACTCTGGCGCAAAATCGCCAATATTCCCGACTCGCGAATCATCCGCATCAATACCAATGATAATTTCTGGTCGATGGGTGATACTGGCCCCTGCGGCCCCTGCTCCGAGATCTTCTTCGACCATGGCGAGGGGATCGCGGGCGGCCCGCCGGGCAGCCCCGAGCAAGATGGCGACCGATTTATCGAAATCTGGAACCTGGTCTTTATGCAGTTTGAACAGGCGGCGGATGGAACCCGCGCCCCCCTGCCCCGCCCTTCGATTGATACCGGAATGGGGCTGGAGCGAATTGCCGCGGTGCTGCAAGGGGTTCACGATAACTATGACATTGACCTGTTCCGCAACCTGATTACCGCCAGCAGCGAGGCGGCGCGAGTCGCCAGCGACGGCAAGTTCAAGACCAGCCACCGCGTCATTGCCGACCACCTTCGCGCCTCGGGGTTCCTGATCGCCGATGGAGTTCTCCCCGCCAATGAAGGTCGCGGATATGTTCTGCGCCGCATCATGCGCCGTGCCATGCGCCACGCCCACCGCATGGGCAGTACCGAGCCGCTGATGTACCGTCTGGTGCCAGCCCTGGTGCGAGAGATGGGTGCCGCCTATCCCGAACTGATCGCAGCCGAGGCCCTGATTACCGAAACCTTAAAACTCGAGGAATCACGGTTCAAGGCCCTGCTGGAGCGCGGACTCAAGCTGCTGGATGAGGAGACGCAAAAACTCGGCAGCGGTGAAGGCCTGTCGGGGGCGGTCGCCTTCACCCTCTATGACACCTATGGATTTCCGCTCGACCTGACGCAGGATGTGCTGAGGTCGGAGGGTCGCATCGTCGATGTCGCCGGTTTTGAAGCCGCGATGCTGGAGCAAAAACAACGGGCGCGCAAGGCCTGGGCTGGCTCGGGGGAGGCCGCAACCGAATCCCTGTGGTTTGATCTTAAAGACCAGTTGGGCAGCACAGAGTTTTTGGGCTACGATACCGAAACCGCCGAGGGCAAGATTCTGGGGCTGGTCTGTGACGGTAAGGTTCTTCATTCAGTAGCTGCCACTGGGCTGGCTAGTGCCGAGGTCACTGTAATTGTCAACCAGACTCCCTTCTATGGCGAATCGGGCGGTCAGATGGGCGATGCCGGGGTGATTAAAACCGAATCGGGGGCGGTCATTACCATCACCGATTGCCAGAAGAAACTGGGGAGTCTTTTTATCCATCTTGGTCGGCTTGAGGGTGGCAAGATAACCGTCGGCGATTCGGTAACCCTGACCGTCGATCATGAAAGGCGTAGTCGTCTCCGCGCCAACCATTCGGCGACTCATTTGCTCCACGAGGCCCTGCGCCGCCAGCTCGGTACCCATGTTGGGCAAAAGGGATCGCTGGTCGCGCCCGAGCGGTTGCGCTTTGACATTAGTCACCCCAAGCCGCTGCACCAGCAAGAAATCGCAGCTGTTGAAGCCGAGGTCAACCGTCGCATTCGCGGCAATTCCGCCGTCTCGACCATGCTCATGACTCCCGAGGCCGCGATCAAGACCGGGGCCATGGCCCTGTTTGGCGAAAAATATGGCGAGGAGGTGCGGGTCGTCAGCATGGGAACCGACAGCGAGCCCCACTATTCCACCGAACTTTGCGGCGGCACCCATGTCGCCCGCACCGGAGATATTGGCCTGTTCAAGATCATCGCCGAACAGGCAGTGGCATCGGGGGTGCGGCGAATCGAAGCCCAGACCGGAATCTCGGCCCTGTCGGAATTTTCGCGGCTCAATGGATTGGTCGCCGAGATTACCGGGTTACTGAAGGTTTCGGAAGGGCAGATTATCGAACGGCTGACTCATCTGGTCGAGGATCACAAGAAACTCGAAAAGAAACTGATCGAGGCCCGCAAGGCCGCGGCCGGTGGCGGTGCTGCCGCCAGCGATCAGGCAACCATCACCGTCAATGGAATAAACTATATCGGTCGAAGGGTCGATAATATTCCCGCCCGCGAACTCAAGGGGCTGGTCGATCAGCTCAAGCAACAGATTGGCTCGGGGGTGGTCGCGGTGGTTGGGATCGATGAGGAGAATCGCGCCTCCATCGTGGTGGGAGTCACAGCCGACCTGACAGGTCGGATCAGCGCGGTCGATCTGGTCAAGCTGGGGGCCACTGCGCTGGGTGGGTCTGGCGGAGGCGGTCGGCCCGACCTCGCCCAGGCGGGAGGCCCCAATGGCGCGGCAGCCAAGGCCCTGCTCGATCAGGGATTCCCCGCCGAATTGGCACGGGTTTGAGGGTTTAAGTCTCTAAACCTCCATCGCATCCTCGAGCTTGAACTGCACCCGGTCGCCACCGTTATAGCGATCGCGGCTGAGGGTTCCGAGCAGATGGAACTGCCGCCCCTCGGCCTGTAACAGGGCTGAACCCAGGCGACTATCGCCGTGGCGGAAGGCCACAGCCTTTAATCCATTGCCCTGGTCGTTTTTAATCGTAAAGCCGAGGTGGTTGCCATCGCTCCCCATGCGGAAGGCCCCGCTGATCCTGGCGCAGGTCAAGACAAATCGCGGTTCGGGATTGCCCATGCCGAAGGGGGCCATGGCCTCTAACCTTTCGATCAATTGGCTGGTGACCCCGGCCACCGCCAGGGCACCATCGACGGTTGTGATCGGGGTCAAGTCGCCCTCGCTAAACTGCGCTAGGAATCGGCTATTCATAAATTCTTGCAGGGCAGGAATCTGCGCCTGCTCGACCGTCAAGCCCGCCGCCATGGCATGGCCGCCCCCCTTGGTAATGAGGCCGAGGTGCCGCGCCGCCACCACTGCCGCGCCAATGTCAAAGCCCGCGATAGACCGGGCCGAGCCACTCCCCACCCCTGATTCGTTAATGGCAATGACCAGAGCCGGGCGGTTGAATCGCTCCTTTAACCGCGCGGCGGCAATCCCGACAATCCCCGGGTGCCACCCTTGGCCAGCGGCGATTAGAACTCCGGTTCTTTGCTGGGCGCGGTTTTGGCTCTCGACAAGTTCGATAATCTCGGTCTCGGCAAGGGTCAGGCATTCGGCTTCAAAGACCTGTCTTTGCTGATTAAGCCCATCCAGTTCGGCCGCAAGGGCCGCGGCTTCGCTGGGGTCTTGGAGGGTCAGCAGCTGCAGCCCGAGACCCGAATTACCCACCCGCCCACCGGCATTGATGCGCGGGCCGAGGATAAATCCCAGATGCCAGGCGGCGATCTGCTCCCCCACCAGCGGGCGAGTCTGACCCTTATCCTTTGCCCCTGACGGGCGATGGTCGGCGAGGGCGCGAAGCCCGGGATTATCGCGCCGCGCCATGACCTTCAGCCCCTGCGCCACCAGCACGCGGTTAAGGCCGGTCAGTGGCACGACATCGCAGACGGTTCCCAAGGCGACGAGATCAAGCCAGTTGCGCAGGTCTGGCTCGACCCGTCCGCCAGATTTAAACCAGCCGCGACTCCGAAGTTCGCGGTTCAAGCCGATCAGCAGTAAAAAACAAACCCCAACGGCACAGAGACTCGAGAACTCGCCCGATTCATCGATACGATTGGGATTGACCACGGCATAGGATTCGGGAAGATGCGATTCGGCAATATGGTGGTCGCAGACTATTACCGCTAGGCCAATCTCCGCCGCCGCCGCCAGCGGAGCAAAGGCGGTGGTGCCGCAATCGAGAGTCAGCACCAGCGAGACTCCCTTGGTCTTGAACCCCTGCATGGCGGCTTCGGATGGGCCATAGCCCTCCGAATGACGATCCGGAATGTGACAGTGGAGAGTCCGACCTTGCTGCAACCCAACCGCGGTCAGATATTTGACCATCAGGGCGGTGGAGGTCGCGCCATCGACATCGTAATCCCCGAGCAGGCCTATTGTCTCCCCCTTCATCACCGCATCGGCGAGCCGCGCGGCTGCTCGATCCAGATCACTCAGGCAGCTGGGGTCGGGCAAGGAATCACGCAGCGAGGGTTTTAAAAAGACTCGCGCCGCTGGCACATCGGTCACGCCGCGCGAGACCAGCAGACGGGCGATAATCTCGGGGATCTCCATCTGCTGCACCAGGGCCATGACCTGCCGCGGATCACTATAGGCCATCCGCCACTGACTCCCCAGCAATGACAGGTCTTTACTAAAATCGAGTTCCATGGCTAGAGTCTTTTACCGTCAAGTTAATTATTCAAATCTGGCTATCATTAGAGTAAAATAACAGCAATCCGCAAGAAGTCACTCAGCAAAGTTGGAACTATGGACACCCTAGACATAAAAAAACTCTGGCTCGCCGAGGAAGACGAGCATTTCGAGCGCAAAAAAAATGCCGAGACTATGGACGGAATTCGTAAAACCATTTGCGCCTTTGCAAATAACCTCTCTCGCTCCGGTTTACCGGGCATCCTTTTAATCGGGCAAAACGATGATCACAGCTGCGGTGATCTGGTCATAACGGATCGGTTAAAACAGCAGTTAACCCAACATGACAATATTTTGCCATTTCCTAGTCTTAATCTTTTTGAAATCGAGTTTGAAGATTGCAAGGCTCTTGCCTTGGTTGTTCACCCATCGCCCTACAAACCTGTTGACTATGACCGAACTGTCTATATCCGGGCTGGTTCTTCAACAAAAAAGGCAACAAGGTCAGACCTTAAAAGACTTGAAGAAAATCAAGTTTGGAATTCAAAAGAGTTTGAATTAAGACCTGTTAATGGTTCAACAATCAATGAGTTAAACATTTCTTGGTTTAAAGATGAGTTTTTGCCTTTGGCAATCAACCAAGAAACATTAATTGAAAACAACCGCGATAGTGTGGATTGGCTCAGAAATCAAAAATTTATCGATGGCAATCATATTCCAACGGTTATTGGTATGATCTGTGCTGGGAAAAATCCTCGAAATTTTCTTCAGGGCTGTTTTATTCAAGCTGTCAAATTTAGTGGCACTATCAATAATCCTGAAGACGCAATTGCGCAACTTCAGATTCAAGGCAATATCGCCTATCAAATTAAAGAAGCTATCAACTTAACCGAAACCTGGAACGAAAAATCAAGCCATATTGCTGGCGCAATCAGAAAAGATAGATATGCAATTCCACCCCGAGCCTTGAGAGAGATAATTGCCAATGCTATCATTCATCGGAATTATGAATCAAATCGACCGATTAGTTTTTTTTGGTATAGGGATCGGGTTGAAATTAGTAACTCTGGTGGCCCCTATGGTGATGTAACCATTGATAACTTCGCCGATGAAAAAAATTGTGACTATAGAAATCCGGTTCTCGCCAGTGTCGTTAAAAAGCTTGGCTATATTGAACAGTTTGGTTCGGGAATCGGTAAGGCTAAACGAGAGATGAACGAAAATGGAAATCCACCGATTGAATTTGAACCCGAGCTAGGCTCGACTAGGGTCACCCTTAGATATAGGACAATTAAATGAAATCCATTGCTTTCTTTAACAATAAGGGCGGCCTTGATCAGACATCATTGGTCTATCATCTCGGGTGGAAATTCGCTGACCTTGGCTATCGCGTCTTGATGGTCGATCTTGATCCCCAGAGTAACCTTACCCGCATGTCGATTCATTTTGAATTCGACATTGATGAACAGTGGGGGGAATTGCAAAGCCGAAGCCTCTATCATTCGGTTAAAACCTTGATGGAAAAGGGTACGGATGACATCAAGATTTTTGAACCCGAGGTCATTGATGACGAGAGATTACTCTATCTTTTGCCGGGCGATCTTGATCTGTCAAGGCTCGAGGATGAATTATCCGTACAATGGACAAAATCGCTAGACGGCAACGAAAGAGCCCTGCGCGTCGTAACCGCCTTTTATCGGGTGATTCAGGAAACCGCGAACCAGAATAATATCGAGATTGTCTTGATCGACATTGGCCCCAATCTCGGGGCAATCAATCGTTGCGCCTTGATTGCCAGTGACTTTGTGATTACCCCCTTGACCCCTGATCTGTATTCGCTCCAAGGCCTCGAGAGTACCGGACCCGCCCTGATACGATGGCGCAAGGATTGGGATTTAAAAAAATCACAGAGTCCATCAGATCTCAATTTTAAACTGCCCGAAGCCAGGATGGAACCACTTGGCTATGTTATTACGCGCCGTTCATTGCGAATTGATCGTCCGATCAAGGCCTATGAAAATTGGATCAATCAGATGCCAAGGCTATACTGGGAAAGGCTATTGGCGCGACCTCCTACCGAAGACATGGCCGAGATGGAACCCTTTCGTCTTGCCACCCTTAAGGATAATAGCTTTTTAACCGAGATGGCGCAGGAAGCCCATGTGCCGATGTTCAATTTAAGGTCAGGCCATGGTGCCTATGGCAGTTTCGTTTATTTAGTCCAAAGGGTCGATGCCGACTTCAAGGCGCTGGCCGAGACGATCCGAGACCGCATTCACCTCCCTCCACCCCGTGATGATTAGGATTGACCATGACCGACACGGCTATTGATTTACCGATTGGCTTCCCCCTGCCCGATTGGCAGCCCGCCCGCCTGCCCGAGCGGCGGGTAATTGATGGGGTTTTTGCTCGGCTGGAGCCGCTGGGGTCACAGCACACAGCCGATCTATTTGAAGCCGATTTGGCCGACCATGAAGGGGTTACCTGGACCTATATGCCCGATGGGCCCTTTCCGACTCTGGCCGCCTATCAGGCCTATGTTACCAAATGCGCGGCGACCGATGACCCGCTGTTCTTTGCCATTGTCGAGCGGGCAACTAACCGTGCCCTTGGTATGGCCAGTTTTATGCGCATCTCCCCGGCGATTGGCTCGATCGAGATTGGCTGGATTCACTTTTCGCCAGCCCTGCAACAGACCGTGCTTGCCACCGAGTCCCTCTATCTGATGATGCGCGAGTCCTTTGTTCTCGGTAATCGGCGGTTGGAGTGGAAATGCGACAGTCTCAATGCCGCCTCCAACCGCGCGGCGATTCGCCTGGGCTTCAAATATGAAGGCCTGTTCAGACAGGCAACGATCTATAAAAACCGCAACCGCGACACCTGCTGGTATTCAATCCTCGACTGCGAATGGCCGAGGCTCGACCGCGGATACCAAAGCTGGTTGGCGGAATGCGCTGCCAATAACGGAGTCCAAAAACGCAGCCTTGCTCAAGCTATCGATGACTGCTAAAGCAAAGTAAATCTTGCAGAGATAAAATATAAAGCTGTATAACTTCTTGCCTCCCCCTAGCAGGGGGAGGATAGAAACTCTTGGCGAAGCCGTAGGCAAGCCTTAGAGTTTCTTGGTGGGGGTAGAAGATTAAAACCTATTGTGTGTAAACCTCTACCCCCTCAAGGCTTGCTAAAGATTTTTCTGAAGAAAAATCCAAGCGCGCCTTTCTCCCCCTGCTAGGGGGAGACAAATTAAATCAGCGGCATTTTGCTTTAATCGTCCCTTTGCACCCGCTCCATCTTTTCGTGGCGTTCCTGGGCCTCGAGACAGAGGGTTGCAATCGGACGGGCCTCAAGTCGTTTCAAGCCGATTGGCTCGCCCGTTTCCTCGCAATAGCCATAGCTGCGGTCTTCGATCCGCCGCAGGGCCTCGTCGATCTTGCCGATCAGTTTGCGTTCGCGGTCGCGGGTTCGAAGTTCCAGGGCGCGATCCGATTCGTCGGTCGCGCGGTCGGTCTGGTCGGGATGTTGTTGGGTATCTTCCTTGAGGTGATAGAGGGTCTCTTCTGACTCCGCCAGTAATTCGCTGCGCCAGTTCAGAAGTTTTTTGCGAAACCATCCCAGTTGACGATCATTCATATAGTCTTCGTCTTCGGATGGGTGATAATTGCTCGGCATAATCGAAATATTCATTGATGCAAACTCGGTGTTTTAATTTATGGATGCCCAAAGATACAGACCTGGTGGACAGATTAGTTCGGTTTAACCTTAGCGGATCGATTAACTGTATTTTGCCAACTCAACCTGAGCTAAAAGATCAATCTCGTCAAGAATTTCATTTAAGCGCGGGTCTAAAAAAGCACTTCTTTCCTGATTAATCGTTGTGGTCAGTTGTCGCAGCACGGCGGGCGACAGGTCGCCGAGCAGCAGTCCATTGCGAATCCGATCAAGGGCCGCGAGCAGCTCTTCACCGCGTTTTTTCGCCCTCTGCCTTTTGGGGCGGTCGTCGCCAACCTCCTGCACCGCCAGCAGGGCCTCGAGTCCATAGAGCGGATGACCCGCCGCCAAAGCCGCAGTTTTTGGTGCATTTGGCGGTGCCACCCTTGGCCCCTGCCCCCCATCGAGCAGGGCCGAGAATCGCGCAGTACTGCCTGGTGCACCATGGCCATCGGCTGTACTCGCCGCGGGCTTCGCAACCAGATTAGTCGGGACTATGGGCGGCTGGGTTATTTTCATAGGCTCTTATATCAAATTTCTAACCTATGAATCAATATTGCCCATAAATTCGTAAAGGCGGTTCCAATTTCCCATTATATAGCGGTAGTTATGGGATTTAAAAAAATCGGCCATGGCGCGACTATGGTCTTGGCCCTGATCATCCTCGATCAAAATATATTTGGGAGGATGGTTACAGTCGATGCCAGCCAAGACCTCCATCTCGGCCCCCTGAACATCGATGATCAAAAAAAGCGACTCGTGATTTTTCGATTCTGGAATCGAAGACAATGGCACCACCTCGACCTCGGATTCGATGATTGACTCCAAAAAAATCGGGATGGCGGCCCGATATTCGGCGCCCCTAAATTCATTGGCATGGATGCCGCGCACGATTGTCTCGCGGTCAAAACTCCCCGAACCATGGGCCCAGCCATTGGTAGGCCCATCTCCATCCATATGGTCGGCAATTTCGGGCGGAATCGAATAGAGAATCCTTGTTTGATGACTCGCGCCACAGGCCAGCTGCATGATTTTGACTTGGCTTCGATGACCATAGTCGGCACGCAACTGATCAGCATAGAAGGCGATGGGTTCAATCAAAAGAACGGTTGAATTGAAGTCTTCGATCATTAAAACATCATGCAGAAAATCATCCTTTACCACCTGATTGGCACCAATCTGAATAATGGTCGCCTGCGGATAAATTTTGCTAAATTGATAAATAAATTCAATCATTCTGACCTGTTCAACAGAATCAATCGTAAATTTTCCTGTCCATTCTTCAAAACTGATACAGGCAAAGGCCTTGGCATATCGATCAAAGTCAGCAGAAATATTATTCACCCGCTGCAAAAACTCAGTTCCCAAACGCAGCCAGTTCATCAATTGAATCGCAATCTGTATATCTTTAAAATTATAGACATAATTGCCAAGCAATTGCACTTCGCTAAATCCAATGGGAGAGGTGTTAGTGACCGATTTCATGATCGAGACTTGCCAATTCTGGTTTGAATTTTCTTCAATCTTGGCAAGCAATTCTCTCACCCATAGACTCCGCATCGGGAAGCCGGGAAAAATGAAACTATGCCTGAAGTTAATCGGTAAGGTTAAGAGCCGGTCAATAGAATCCTGATAATCGCATCTTTGTCTTGTAGATTCAAAGGGATCAACGAAGTAAATGATCTTACCATCTTCGCCTTCAAACTCGATCGGTCTAAGGGGAATGACATCGCCTTCCCAAATCACATTCAGATCGGAATCTTCACCTCTGGCCAGGGCGGCGATCTTGACCAGCTGCTGCCAATACCAGCCCGCTCGGTAGCGAACCGAGGGATCTAGGAATTCCGCAACCCATGCCTTGCCAAAGGGTGCTGGCAGGTATCGCGATTCGGGAACCACTTGCCAGGGGTGAGAGGCAATGGCTTCAAAATATTCGACCTCCTCGTCAGGGACAATAACCTCGTAAACCTGGGCTGCCAAATATTGGGTAATATAGGGGGTAGCGGCTAGCCACTTTTCTGCATCCGGTTGGTAACACTTACAGAGCAATCGGTTAATCATCATAGACCCTCAGTCTGACCCTAAAACAATTGGATAACACCAATAATTATTTTAAGTCAATAATAAGAGTGTAAAGACAAGCCGATTACAGTAAAGAATTTCTGCCAATTCTCAACCAACTGGGCTGTTCAGGAAACCGTCGCAGCAGGATTCCCCGCCGCGCCAACAGATGATAGACCAGCTGTGCGCGGGGATGTTCGATCAGGGTAAAGAGATCGGTTTCACCAAGCACCCGTCCGCCACGGCGGATAAGCTGGTCGCGCAAAATGAGAGACTCCGCTCTTAACCGAGCGCGGGTAGCGGCGATCCAGTCGCCATCACGGTAGGCCACAGCAGCAATCCGCAGTGCCAGGCCGCTGACCGCCCAGGGGCCGAGCAGAGATTCGACCCTTTGCACTATCGCGGGGGCAGCCAGCAAAAATCCCAAACGCAACCCCGCCAGGCCAAAGAATTTACCAAAGGAGCGGAGGATAAAAAGATTGGGATGACCGGCATTCCACGCGACGCTGATCTCGGGCGCGACCTCGGCAAAGGCCTCGTCAACCACCACCGGGCGGCTTTGCCCCCAATCGAGAATTTGCTGCGGCTCCACTCGCCGACCATCGGGATTGTTCGGGTTGGTCAGCCACAGGGGGAGTCCATCCGGAACCGTCGCTGCGGTCACGGCTGTGACCCCATATCCCGCCGCGGTAAAGACCCGCGCCGCCTCGCCATAGGTTGGCGACAGAATCGCGATGCGCCGCGCGTCATTGGCCTCAGCCAGCAGTTGCGGCATCAGCTGAATCACCGCCTGTGACCCCGGGGCCAGGGCAACTGAATCCAGCGGGCAGCCAAAAAACTCGGCTGCCGCCCGCTTGGCCTCCTCCACCGCCGAGGCCGTCGGCAGGGCCTGCCAATCGCGGTCACTAAAGGACGGCAAGGGATAGGGGCGCGGATTAATGCCGGTGGAGAGATCCCGCCAGTCGCTTTCGGCAATGCCAAATTCGCGGGCCGCAGCGGTCAAGTCGCCGCCGTGAATGATCATGGGATTATGCTTCACTATGACCGAGTCAGCATCGAACCAAGAGCCCGCCCGCCCAAAATATGGAAGTGAAAATGCGGAACCTCCTGATGGCCATGAACCCCAGCATTGCTGATCAGGCGATAGCCCGTCGCGGCAATTCCATGCTGCTCGGTCAAGTGCGCAATGGCCCTAAAGATCGCCTGAGATTCAGCGGCACTGGCGCGCGCACCAAAATCCTGCGCCGAGACATAGGCCCCCTTGGGGATGACCAGAATATGCACCGGTGCCTGAGGGTTTATGTCGGCAAAGGCGAGAACAAACTCATCCTCGTGGAGTTTTTTGCACGGGATTTCGCCGCGCAAAATCTTGGCAAATATGTTATTCGGATCATAGGCCATCGCCATTACCATGGTTAAATTTCACATTTTGCATCGGGACACCAACATTTGATCCCCTCGTGTACCCAATCCCACTGACGATAGTCAATGGTCAGTACGGAATCAGCAGCAATATCGTTCAGGGCATAAAGGACGATGCGATCCCTAAAGCCAATATTGGCTTGGCAGCTATGGTTTAAATAGGCCAGTCCAAATTCAGTCTTGCTGGAGGCTCCAACCTCCATGCAGTAGAGTAGGTCACCGACCAGGGCAATCTCAACAACATGGCTGAGATCATAGGTTGCGGGAATTTTGCCATTCTCCAGTTTAACAACCACGATTGGCCCGCCAAAAAACCCCAATCACTTCGCCAGCCAGGATGGATTTCCGCGCCCTTAATCCTCGCTGTCCATTGTCTAAAAGATCATCCTTAACCAGTTCAAAATTTGTATAGGTCATAACAGATCCCCTCCCGGTCGATTATCCTTTTCTAAGTTGCAGCCATTTATTAACTTGAGTGAGATTAGCCTCGCTCCGCGCCCCGGCCTGCCAGAATCGCAGACTAAACTTGCCGTTGGGCCTGGCCTTGCCAGCCAATACTGCCGCTGGCCCGATTCCTGCGGCGTTAAAAAGCAGGACACAATATTCAGCGGTGACAAGACCAACCAAGGCTCCCGCCAATATATCGCTCGGCCAATGGGCAAGGGCAAGAACCCGAGCAACCCCGACCAGCCCTGCCGCGCCATAGAACCACAGGCGATAGCGGCCGAATACCGCCGCCGCCACCGTCGCCAGAGCAAAGGCCGTGGTGGTGTGACCAGACGGAAAACTAAAGCTTTTACGAAAACTGCGGAAAAATCCATCGCCAATCATATCAAGATGCAGCAGATGGAAACCAATCCGCGGATTGCCGCCAAAAAACTCCTTGGGGCGGAGATGGGCAAATATCAGCTTCAAGATATTGGTCGCAATTCCAGATACGGCCAGAGCCACAATCACCAACAGCGCCAGCCAAGAATAGTTCCGCAGACGAGTGCCAAACTCGTCACGCGCCCCCAGTATCATCGCCACCCAGGCCATGATGGCAATAATAAAATAGGGCCCCGAACTGCCAAAAATCGACAACTTCTCGGCCCATTTGGTAACGACATAGGGCATCTTGACCGCCAGAGTCGCGAGCGGAATATCGGCTATTGCCATGGTCACCAGAATCAGCACCAGAGTCAGAATCGCTACCGGCCGCAGATCGCTCATCGCAAAACCGCGCACCAGTTTGCAGCCAACCGCCATGAACCAATCGCGCGCGGACAGGATTGCGCTCTGAATCGGGGCAATGCCAGTTAGTTTACCCTTGCTGGGATTGAGAATAATCTGCGCCAATAAAAACTGCACGCCGATGGTAATGATCCCAGCATAGACGACATCCGACAAAAAATGCCCGCCCTGACCAATGCGCATCAATCCCACCAAGGCCCCGAGGCCGAGACCCAAGATTAAAAACCCTCGGCGATACCAACCCGAAGAGAGCAAAAAGGCAAAAGCCACCAGCCAAAAACCCAGGGAGACATCGCCCGAAACAAAACTACAGTTGGCCGGGCATTGCAGCGAGACCATCCCGGCGGGCGTAAATTTTAACAGGCCACCAAATTCTATGATCTGATTGGGTCTGGCCCTTCCCCACATAAATTTAAAAACTCCATTGACCATCAGGCCGGGGCCAACCAATGCTGCGGCGGCAATAAAGATAAGTCCGCGAAGATCAAGGCCAAAAAGATCGGATTTTTTATACCAGTTCCAGCCATAGACCCCGAGGGCAAAAACCAAACCGCTCGCCAAAATAACCCAGACATTCTGCTGCACCAAAGTGATCCATGCCACCTCCGACAGGATAAAAACGCCCGGGGCGAGGTTGGTCAGCCGCGCGAGACCAAGGTCGATGCTGGGGAAAAATAGAAAAATCGCCGCCAGAACAGCCGAACAGCCAAGATAGAGTTCGAGCCCTGTGCGGGCCTTTAGATAACCAAGCATGGTATTGAGTTGAAGCCTATGAATCATCTAATCCTCTGGGTCAATGCAAGCCATTCATTTAATCACAATCGTCGCACCTGTGCCAATGGTTTTTATCGGGCAGGTGTTGGGATAGTCTGTTCACTTGAGAATTCCAAAACTCAGACTCGTAATTTAAACTAAAATTTCTTGGGGGGGCGGATGCCCCCCCATCTCACTTCGTTC
>JASGCE010000026.1:7447-19439 GCA_030054295.1 Minisyncoccota bacterium | reverse complement strand
AACAGTTACCCGAGCTAAAGCTCGGACTGTTCTAAGTTCAGAATGACAAGTTTGGAGTTTTTCAGGGCTTCCTAAAGGGAGGGGGGACACTATCAAGCTAAATATCTAGTCAACAAGACAAAGTACCTCACATTGATACTAAATACTAAACTGGTCTTCAAGGAATCTAAACAACGACACAAATTCTAACCCTTTTGCTTTGGAGTTTCCTTCACTATGAATAGTTCCCAATCAAACAATAGCGCGCAGGTCAAGGCACCTTGGCTTGATCCAACGATCAAACCCCTGGTTCGGGTTGAGGGGGTACGAAAACAGTTTGGCGATTTTGTTGCGGTTGATGGTGTCGATCTATCGATCTATAAGGGCGAGTTTTTCTCGTTACTTGGGGCCTCGGGCTGTGGCAAGACGACTCTCCTGCGGATGATGGCGGGGTTCGAGAAACCATCTTCCGGTCGCATCTATATTGATGGCGTCGATATGGCGACCATTCCGGCCTATAACCGGCCGGTCAATATGATGTTTCAATCCTATGCCCTCTTTCCCCATATGTCGGTGGCGAGCAATGTCGCCTTTGGTCTTAAACAAGACCGGGTCAAGTCGGCCGAGATTAAAAAAAGGGTCGCGGAGATTCTTGAACTGGTGCAACTGTCGCCGATGGCCAAACGCAAACCCAATCAATTGTCGGGTGGGCAAAGGCAAAGGGTGGCCTTGGCGCGGGCTCTGGTCAAGCGACCTAAACTATTGCTGCTCGATGAACCCCTGTCGGCCTTGGATCGCAAACTGCGCGAACAGACTCAGTTTGAGCTGGTCAATATTCAGCAGCAACTTGGCGTGACCTTTGTGATTGTGACTCACGATCAGGAGGAGGCCATGACCATGTCCGGCCGGATCGCGGTCATGAATGCTGGGCGGATTATCCAGCTGGGGACTCCGTCGGAGGTCTATGAATTTCCGAACTCGCGTTTTGTCTCGAGCTTCATCGGCCAGGTCAATCTGTTTGAAGGTGTCCTTGCTGTTGACGAACCCAGCCACTGTGAAATCTCCTGCCCGAGCGAAAAAATTATGATCCGCATCGGCCATGGTGTTACTGGCACGGTTGGCATGAAGCTGGCGGTCGCAGTTCGGCCCGAAAAAATGATCGTGCAGCGCTATTCCGCCGTGGCATCTGACCCGGAGAAGCAACCCAACCATCTGGTCGGAACCGTCAGCGAAATCGCCTATCAGGGGGATGTCTCGATCCTCCATGTCCATCACAAGAGTGGCAAGGTTCTCCGCGTCACCATCCCCAATATCGACCATCATGCCGAGAATCAAATCACTTGGGACGAAAAGGTCGTGGTGAGTTTTAAACCCTCCTCAGCCGTGGTGTTGCAACAATGAAGACATTCCTGAACCGATTGAAATCAATCAGAATTGGCCGCGGTACGGTGATCGGTATCCCGATGCTGTGGATGATTATTTTTCTATTCTTGCCCTTTGCCATTGTCTTTTACATCAGCTTGACTTCGCTGTCGGAGGGAACTTCACCACCCTATACCGATATTTTTGCTTGGGGCAGCGATGGTCTGCTGACGATTAAAATCAACCTTGCCAACTATACCGGGCTGGTTTTAGATAATCTCTATTTGATCTCCTATGCCAGTTCGGTTGGCTATGCCTTGATGGCCACCTTCTTCTGCCTGCTGATTGGCTATCCGCTGGCCTATGCGATTGCGCGGTCTAACCCGGCCCATCGGACGATCTTTTTGATGCTGGTGATCATGCCATTTTGGACTTCGTTCTTGATCCGCGTCTATGCCTGGATTGGCATATTGAAGGAGAATGGCTTTATCAACCAGATTCTGATGGGGCTTGGAGTAATAAACGATCCTATTCCCATGCTCTATACCCCCTTTGCGGTGGTGGTGGGCATGACCTATACTTACCTGCCCTTTATGATTTTGCCGCTCTATTCCAACCTCGAGAAGTTTGACCTGACCCTGCTGGAGGCGGCGGCTGATTTGGGGGCCAAACCAAAGACGGCCTGGTTCAGGATCACCCTGCCCCTGTCGATGCCGGGGATTATTGCCGGGTCGCTGCTGGTCTTTATTCCGGCCTGTGGCGAATATGTGATTCCGTCGCTGCTGGGGGGGCCAGAAACCTTGATGATTGGTCGCACTCTGGTTGATGAATTCTTTGCTAATCGTGATTGGCCGGTGGCCTCGGCGGTAGCGATTGTTCTCCTCGCCTTCCTCTTGATTCCGATTGTCTGGTTCCAGACTCTGGAGCGGAAGGCCGATAAGAAAGGAGCCAAATGATGCTTAAAAGGACAATTTTTCAGAAGCTGGCCTTGATTGTGGGTTTCAGCTTTTTGTACCTGCCGATTCTGTTGATTGTGATTTTCTCCTTTAACGAATCGAAGCTGGTGACGGTGTGGGGCGGATTCTCGTTTAAATGGTATGGCGAGCTTTTCCGCGACGAGGTGATGCTGAGTGCCGCCTGGCTATCGCTCAAGGTTGGCTTTATCAGTGCGACTTTGGCGACGATTTTTGGCACTATTGCTGGCCTCATCATGGCACGATTTGGCCCCTTCAAGGGGCGGGCCCTGCTGGCCGGGATGATGAGTACCCCGATGGTCATGCCCGAGGTTATTCTCGGCATATCGTTTCTGCTCGCCTTTGTCGCCATGGAGAAGATGATTGGCTGGCCGGCGGATCGCGGATTTGTAACCTTGATCATTGCCCATACGACCTTCACCCTCGCCTATGTCTCGGTGATTGTGCAGTCGCGGCTGGCCGATATGGACCCTTCGATTGACGAGGCAGCGCAGGATTTGGGGGCGCGGCCGCTGAAGATCTTCTTTTGGATTACCTTGCCGATGATTATTCCGGCCCTGGCCTCGGGTTGGTTGCTGGCCTTTTCGCTCTCGGTCGATGATGTGGTGATCAGCCAATTTGTCAGCGGGCCGGGCTATACGACCCTGCCGCTCAAGGTATTCTCTTCGGTCAAGCTGGGGATCGATCCCAAGATCAATGCCCTGGGTACCTTGATTGTGCTGATTGTCGGTACGGCGGCCTTAATCAGTGCCCTCACCGTGATGCGCCGGGCGAAGAAGAAGGGGTAAAAATGAATGTCCCTCCTCCCTTTAGGAAGGTCTGAAAAACTCCAAACTTGTCATTCTGAGCTTAGAACAGTCCGAGCCTTGCGAGGCTAACTGTTCTTAGCGAAGAATCCAGAAAAACTTAAATCATTGTAATTGCTAAGTTTTCTGGACTATTGATGACTCATTTCATTGTTAATGAAGTCATCGAACCTTCGGTTTCGCTTGTCTTGCTAAAGACTTTGCGCCTTCAAGCATGTCGGCATACGCCGACGGGCGCAAAGTCAAGCGCGACGACGCTCAGAGTGACAACGAAAGTGAGTTTTTCAGACCTCCCTTTAGGAAACCCTGAAAAAACCGGTTGTTTATGTTGCCTCCCCCTAGCAGGGGGAGAGCCTGTCCCGCGGCCGCGAAGCGAAGCGCGGGAATAGAAACTCTTGGCGAAGCCACAGGCGAGCCTTAGAGTTTCTTGGTGCGGGTAGGCCGCGAAGGTCGCGGTACCATTCTTTATCATTTGGTTTAGAAGTACTATCTTAAAAACAAAAGAAAAATAAATCGCTCAGGAAGTGCCTGCATACCCCCCAAGCTGTTCTAAGATTTTCGCTGCCCCTTGCTTGCTCAAATCTAAGTACAGCTATCCCCCGCTTTCTAAAGAAAGGGGGGACAAGCAGGGACAAATTTGGCTGGGGGACTAGGACTCGAACCTAGATTGACGGAGTCAGAGTCCGCTGTCCTACCATTAGACGATCCCCCACCAGCTGCGATTGTGTAGCATATTGGTGGCGGCTTGCCAAGCCTGATTGCGGTTCGAACGACAAAATTATGGTTTGTAAACAAAGCTAGCGAAGTCTTTAGTAACAGGCTATAATTTTGTAATGGAAGACAAGACAAGCCCATTTACGCACCAAAACTACGGCTTCGACAGAGTGGACGATGCCGATGCGGTCTATGGTGCCTTGGATTTGGGAACCAACAACTGTCGTCTATTACTTGCCAAGAAGCGGCCAGCGACTGACTATTCGGTGGTTAATTCCTTCGAGGTCGTGGATGTTTTCAGTCGGCTGGTTAAACTAGGCGATGGTCTGAACCACGCCAATATGCTGAACCGCGAGGCTATTCTACGGTGCATTACCGCGCTTAAAATCTGTGCTGGTAAGATTGCCCTCCATCGACCGGTGGCAATGCGGCTGGTGGCGACGGAGGCCTGTCGTCGCGCACGGAATATCGACAGTTTTATCAATCAGGTCTGGCGGGAGACCGGGCTGGAGATTGAGGTGATCTCGGCGGAGGAGGAGGCAAGGTTGGTAATGGAGGCCTGTATCCATTTGACCGATCCCTCGATTCCCTATGCCGTGGTATTTGACATTGGCGGCGGCTCGACCGAGATATTGTGGGTGGAACTTCACCCTGGCAAGGCGCCGCGGATGGTTGGTTTTATCTCCCTGCCGACCGGGGTGACCTATCGCAGTCTGGTGCAGCAGAATCATAATTTTAAGGGCCTCAATCGCAGTGGGTTTGACTCCCTGAGCGATCATATCTTTATGGCATTGCAAGAGTTTGAACAGACTCATCAGATCGCCGACAAGGTCGCTCGCGGGCTGGTGCAGATGGTGGGGAGTTCCGGTACTGTGACAACCCTGAGTGCGATCAAACAAAAACTTGATCGCTATGATCGATCTTTGGTCGATAATACGCGGCTTGACTATCCCGAAGTCAAGTCAATCATCGCCGAGGTTCTGGCCCTGTCCGAGACCGACCTCCGCCGCCATCCGATCATTGGTTCGGGACGGTCGGAATTTATCGTCGCGGGCTGTGCCATTGTCGAGGCCCTGGTGCGATTGTGGCCGGTGCCGCAGATTATTGTTGCGGATCGCGGGGTGCGCGACGGGATTATTCTTAAATTGATGAATCAAGATTCGCCCTTTAACTTTTCGCCCCTCTATAGTCGCGGCAAGACCTCGCCCCTTACGGTTTAGGAAATTATGAAAAAGCCCCCCCAGCCTTCCCGCCCACTGGAGCGCGCCCTGCCCCGTGCCTATGACGATGCATCGGGCGAGGTTGCAACCCGGCCCAAGGCGGTGCGGGTGCGCAAGACCGGCAGCCGCACGACATCATCCAAACAATGGCTGGAGCGGCAACTCAATGATCCCTTTGTGGCGGAGGCGCAGCGGCTGGGCTATCGCAGTCGCGCCGCCTTTAAACTGATTCAGCTGAACGAGCGGTTTGACCTGGTTCATGCTGGCTCGGTGGTGGTAGATCTGGGCGCGGCCCCGGGCGGCTGGAGTCAGATAGCCGGGGGGATTATTCGCCCCGAGCGCGGCGGGCGAGTCATTGCCCTCGATATTCTCGAGATGGAATCCCTGCCCGGAATCATTCCGATCTGTGGCGACTTTACCGACCCGAATTTGGTCGAGCGGCTGCGGGCCGATTTGCCCGCCGGGGCCGATTTGGTTTTAAGCGACATGGCCGAGCCAACCATGGGCCATGCCCGCACCGATCATCTGCGGATTCTGCGCCTGGCCGAACTGGCTTTGGACTTTGCCGAGTCGGTGCTGCGGCCCGATGGTGCCTTTGTCGTCAAACTGTTCCAAGGAGGGGGAGAGAAGGAAATTCTCGACCGATTAAAACAGGGGTTTGCGCGGGTAAAACATGCCAAACCCGCCGCCAGCCGCAAGGATTCGGCGGAGACCTATGTCGTCGCCCAGGGGTTTCGCGGGGTGGGATAATGAGACATTCTGCGCTACCGATTTTGCAGTTGCTCTGACCAATATACTATCCTAGTATAATATAGTCCAACCGATTAACCAAAAAGGAAAATAAAAAATGTATCTAACTATTATGGAATGGATCGGGATAACTGACCTTGCGAAGTTTAACACCTATTTGGTGATTGGCTTGATTGTTCTGGTCTTAATTGTTCTTCTGTTTAAGGCACTCTATACGATCAACACCGCCGAGGTTGGGATTGTGACTCGCTTCGGGAAGTTTGTGCGTATCGCCAATCCGGGCTTGAACCTGCTCATCCCCTTTATTGATCGCGTCGAGGGTCGCCTGTCGCTGCGGGTCGAGCAGATTACCTTAAAGATGGAAACCAAGACCCGCGATAATGTCTTTGTCGGAATTCCTATCTCGGTGCAGACCCGAGTCAAGGCCGATCGAATCTTTGATGCCTATTACAAACTGTCCGATCCCTTGGGTCAGATTCAATCCTATGTTGAGCAGGTGATTTTGGGCCATGTGCCGGGCATGACCCTCGACGAGGTTTTTGCCAATCAGTCGAGTATCGCCCTCGCCGTACGCAAGGAACTCGACGAGGATATGTCGGGTTTTGGCTACGAGATTGTCAATGTCCTGGTCACCGACATCATTCCCGACGACAAGGTCAAGTCGGCGATGAACGACATCAATGCCGCACAAAGGGAAATGGTCGCGGCCAGCTCCCGCGGCGAGTCAGAGAAGATATTGGTCGTCAAAAAAGCCGAGGCCGAGGCCGAGAGCAAGGCCCTGCAAGGACAGGGTATCGCTAACCAAAGACGGGCAATTATCGAAGGCCTGCAAATGGCGATTGAGAATTTGCAAAAAGGCGTCGGAACCGGAATCTCGAGCAGCGAAGTCATGCAGCTGGTGCTGGTGACTCAATATTTCGACACCCTAAAATCAATCGGGGAGATGGACAAGACCAATACCCTCTTCATGTCCCATTCCCCCGCCGCAGTGGGAGAAATTTCCGAACAGCTGCTGCGGGCAATGCTCCAGGCCGACCGTGCCAAGCCGAGTTAAACCGCGAGTGGCTAAGGACTTCGCAGCAGGGGCAAATAGGCGATTGTATGAGCCTAGTGCATTTTTACAAATAATAGGCTCAAATCTTGAACATTAAAGGTTTGCTTGCTGTTGTCTCCCCCTAGCAGGGGGAGATAGGCGCGCTTAGATTTTCGCCACTTTGCGAAAATCTTTAGCAAGCCTTGTGGGGGTAGCAGGCACGGCCTGTTCGATTCGTTATTCTTTGGTTTTTAACACTGTACTTAAAAACCAAAGAATACAAAATGGCACCGCGACCTTCGCGGTCTACCCCCACCAAGAAACTCTAGGGCTTGCCTGCGGCTTCGCCAAGAGTTTCTATCCTCCCCCTGCTAGGGGGAGGCAACAGTGAAACATGCATCAAAATTAATGTTTCGCTCCTCTTAATCATGAAGATGCTCTAAAGTTCGATTTCCATTCCTTCGCGGGCGGCGAAGGATGCGTTCCATTCCTTTTTTGCCTCCTCCTCCACCATGGCCATCAGATCGTCGGTGCGGTCTGGTTCGTGGTGGAACAGGGCATAGCGTTTGACCTGCCCCATCATCCCGAGCTTAATCCCATGTTGCCAGGTTGAATGCCCCCAGCCTTTTTTGGTCTTATATTCTTCTTCGGTATAGGTGGTGTCATAGATAAAGAGATCGGTTCCGCGAATAAATTCAACAATATGCGGGTCGATCTTGCCTACCTCGTGCTCGACATCGGTGACATAGCAGAGGCTTTTATTATTGAACTCGACGCGGTAGGCGGTCGCGCCATTGGGGTGGTTGAGCGGCATGGTCTTGACACCAAAAATCCCGGCCTGAAAACTCTCCCCGGCAGTAAAGTCGGTGAAGCTCTCGACTCCGCGCATGGCCCCGACCGGTACCGGAAAGGCCGGTTCGCTATAGACGGTATCGAAGACTCCGCGCACCCCGCCCTCGACATTATTGAGATTCCCCGCCATGATCTTGAGCTTAAAATCCGGCATCCAGGCCGGGGCAAAAAACGGCAGGCCAAATATATGGTCCAAATGAGCATGGGAGAGCAATAGTGTCGCCGAGTGCAAATGCCGCCGCACCAGCTGCTTGCCAAGTGGCACGATCCCGGTGCCAGCATCCAGAATGACGATCTCGTTATTATGCTCGACCGTGACGCAGGAGGTATTGCCGCCATAGCGCATATGACTGAGCGATGCACAGGGAACGCTGCCACGGACACCCCAAAACTGAACTTTCATAGTAAATCTCTAATCAAGGATTGTTAATTCCACTGTGGATTGTTTGGGTTAAGCCTTCAGACCGTCAATTTACATTTATCAAAGGTTGCGCCAAAAGAATCTTTAAACTGTTGAAATTTACCAAGGGAATCATCAGGCTTCAGGGCAATCCTCGCATATGAAGCGAATTATTACCATAGATTCAACCGTTAATGCAAGAAACTTTGTTAAACTAAAATGATTATTTTTTAATATAGTCCGTTCATTTGAGAATTTAAAATTTTGGTTAGGTTTCAACAACTCTCCTCGTTCGTCATTGCCGCCGCTCGTGTAACGAGCGTGCTGGCAATCCAGCGGGGAGTTTGAGGGGCATAAGCCCCTCAATGATGAGGATTATTGTGTTTGGCTTATGCCGATCTGGATTGCCACTCTGCGCTGCTATCGCAGCTTGAGGGCAATGACGATTTTGTGGATGTTCCTGAATTTTTGCGAAATAATCTAGAACTCTCAAATGAACGGAGCATAGATAATCATTGCTTCAACAAACCGCCAATAGGCTTTAATTTTTATCTGGACAATTGAATTTTTAACAATTATTTAATGGTTATGGGGTATAAATGCTCTATATATGCCGTGATAATCATCAATAACACTATGGTGGTTGATGATTCATGATGGGGAATCATCGGCCATTGTGCCAAACACAAGTCGAAGGAAAATTAAGATGACAAAAAAACTTATGGTTACTGTTGCCTTTAGCGGATTAATGACTGCGGGAGTTGCCAATGCGGCCGATGCTCCGCTTGCGGTAAAGATAAATGGGTTTTTCGACGCCTATATCCAGACGGCTCAAGAAACCTATCCGAAGGATCTAAAGGTCACGGGCAATAATGCCGCTTCAACCGCGATGGTGGGAAGGCTTCGTCTAATTGTCAATCCGGTCGCAACCAAGAGTGGCATTACCTATGGTGCGCAACTCCGCATCAATACTGGCGATGGCACCCTGTCCTATGATCGGGCCTTTGGCTATGTCAGCACGGCTTCGCTGGGTAAGCTCAGTCTCGGTCGCGCGGGCTATTTGGGCTATGCCAATAGCATCGGCACCGTCTATGCCAATAATGGCAGCCTTGGTGGTCTTGGCCCTAACCAGAATATTATGCAAAGGTCGCTGACCGCTGGTGGTGGCACCGGTGCAGGCCTGTCGGGCGGGGTTGTGCGGGCCGATAAGATTGCGGGTTCCTATATCGATGCGACCCCTGGTAATGGCTTTAATCGGATCAATTACGAGACCCCGACCATCGCTGGTGCAACCGCGGGCATCTCCTACACTCCGCGCGCGAGCTTCACTGCAGCAACCGATAAGAACAAATACGACTGGAGCAACCCCCGTGCTATTGTCGGCAAGGGCTATAAGGATGTGGTGGAGGTCGCTGCCAAATATAATATCAATATGTCGGGTCTCGACATGACCCTGGCGGGTGCCTATGTCGCCGGTACGGCTGCTGATGCCACTGGGTCGACGGGATTTGATCGCAACCTGCGGAATCTGCGCAGCTTTGGCGCCAGCTATACCCTCAAATATGCTGGGGTGGTTGCCAATATCGCGGCTGCCAATGCCGGAACCAGCTATGCTCTGACCGATGGTGGTTATTTTGCAGCAAATAAGGCGGCTGCCGTTGCCCCCACCGTGCCGCGCACCATTGGTTTTGTCGTCAACCTTGGCTATGAATCGGGCAAGGCTGCGGGCGACTATTCCGTCGGTGGTTACTATGGCAAGGGTCAGTCGGCAGGGGCTAAGGCCAGCATGACCGACCCCAGCCGCTACACCACCGCTAAGGTGACCCAATATGGTATTGGCGCCCAGATTGTCGTGATTCCAGGCCTTGTGGTGTTTTTGACTGGGGATCGCTACAGTGTCTTCAGCGACAATGCCAAGGCTGGTACGGCCAATGTCGATACCTCGGCTGGTGGTTGGACCGATCGGGTGACCGCTGTGACCCTCGGCAGTACCATCAGCTTCTAAGCAAAGTTGTCGAGCCTGTGTCCCCCCTTCCCTTTTGGGAAGCGGGGGACATTTTTTTTAAATATCACTAGACGGAATCATTAGGGAATAGTATGACAGACCTATGATCCCTTTTGCACCCTTGGAGGCCGCGATGAGTAGCAACAAACACCGTCTCATTACCCGATCTGATTTTGATGGGCTGGTCTGCGCGGTTCTGCTCAAGGAGATTGGCGCGATTGACGAGGTAACCTTCGTCCACCCCAAGGACATGCAGGATGGTAAGATCAAGGTGACCGAGAATGATATTCTCAGCAACCTGCCCTTTGTCCCCAGTTGCTTTATGGCCTTTGACCATCATGTGTCGGAGACCGAGCGGATTGTTGGCGACTATCCCAACTATATCAACAATCCCGATGCCCCGTCGGCGGCGCGGGTGGTTTATAACTACTATGGTGGGCCGGCGCGATTTCTCAATATTTCGGATGAGTTGATGGCGGCGGTCGATAAGGCCGATAGTGCCAATTATACCCTCGAGGATATACTCTACCCCAGTGATTGGGTGCTGCTGAGTTTTCTGCTCGATTCGCGCACCGGTTTGGGGCGGTTCCGTGAGTTTAAAATCTCTAACTATCAGCTGATGATGAATATGGTCGATTACTTTCGCGACCATGCGGTGGCGGAGATTCTGTCACTGCCCGATGTCAAGGAAAGGGTTGATCTCTATAATGAACATACCTCCAAGGCGACCGAGCAGATCAAAAGATGTGCCAAGCTGGAGGGTGATATAGTTGAACTGGATTTTAAAAACGAGCCGATTATCTATGCGGCCAATCGCTTTTTGGTCTATGCATTGTTTCCGACTGCGGCTGTCTCGATCCATTCGGTTCATAACAATACCAAGGACAGGATTGTTTTTGCGGTGGGTAAATCGATCTTGAACCGTCGACTCAAACAGTCGATTGGGCGGTTGATGCTGGAACTCGGCGGTGGCGGGCATGATGGGGCTGGCACTTGCCAGATCGACTTTGCCGATGCCGAGACGACACTATCCTATATCAAGACCAGGTTGCGGGATTAACTAGTGGGCGGATAAATGATCACCATCACCGCCGTACCGATACTGGAGGATAACTATGCTTGGCTGGTTCATGATTCGGTGAAGCGGCTTACGGCGGTGGTTGACCCTGGCGAGGCCGAACCCATTGCCGCTGTGATTGACCGCGATTTTGGTGGGCGGCTTGAAGTGATTTTGAACACCCATCATCACAGTGATCACACTGGTGGTAATCTGGCCCTCAAGGCGCGTTATGGCAGTAAAATTTTTGGTTTTGGTGCCGATTCGGCGCGGTTGCCGGGACTGGATTATGGCTTTGTGATTGGCGAGAGGCTTTATTTTGGCCGGGAGGAGTTTACGGTTCTTGATTGTCGTGGCCATACCAGCGGACATATTGGTTTCTATTCTCGGCTGAGTGAGGGATTGTTTTGTGGCGATGCTCTTTTTTCGCTCGGCTGTGGTCGGCTGTTTGAGGGGACGGCGGCGGAGGCTTGGCAGACCATGATCCGACTCCGCGACTATGCCGCCATTACCAGAGTCTGTTGCGGTCATGAATATACGGCTAGTAATGGGGTTTTTGCTCAGTTTGTTGATCCAGACAATAAGGCCTTGCGGCTAAGACTGGCTGAGGTGTCGCGGTTGCGCGCTCAAGGTTTGGCAACTGTGCCGTCGCGGATTATTGAGGAGCGACAGATTAATCCTTTTCTTCGTGCTGATGATGGGGATTTTGCTCGTCGGATTGTGCCGCGGCTGGCCCAGATTGGGGTTGAACTATTGCCGAGTGATCTTGACGATCCGGTTGCGGTTTTTGCCGCCCTGCGCCGCGCCAAGGATGTATTTAAACCTTAAATAAAAACAAAA
>JASGCE010000026.1:0-7347 GCA_030054295.1 Minisyncoccota bacterium | reverse complement strand
ACAAAAATAAAAACAAAAATAAAAACAAAAATAAAAACAAAAATAAAAACAAAAATAAAAACAAAAACAAAAATAAAAATAAAAAGCGGTTTGGCGGCAGCCAATGAGCGAAGCGAATGTTCGCATGTCACAGACCCTTCAACAATTTGAAGCGACGCAGTCATTCCCCCCGTCCAACACAATCAAAAATTTATAGTATGCTTATCAGCGCGTTCGTTTACTCCCAATGAATTATTTATCCTTGCTCGCTTGCGAACGAAGTGAGCAAAAAGGCGAGTAAGGGTAAATAATTCATAAGAACGCGCTGAATTGTTTTGCTAAACGAACGCCATCAGTTCGGGCTCGTTGCCACGGTCGCTTCGCTCCGTCGGAATGACGGCCAGCCCAGCGCGAAGCCAGCCCGCTTGCCCCATTGCTAACACTCCTACTTGTCATTACCCGCGCGAAGCGACGGGTAATCTCGCTTTGCTTTCAGAGAGTAAAAAAGGAAGCGAGATTCCCCGTCTGCGGTTGCTTCGTTGACGAAGCACCCTGGCGGGGAATGACAAGGATGAGGCGACAGCGGCAAGTAATCACAATGGGCGGGTTAGGCCGCCGCGCTCTTGCGGCTGTCCCACTGGTTGCGCAAAAATCCAAAGAGCCGATAGAGGAGCAGAATCGCCAGAATCGAACCATAAATAATCGGCTGACTCTTATCAGCCTTGGCAAGCAAATAATAATGAACCACCGCCGCAATCATCGCATAATAGACCGCACGGTGCAGCCTTTGCCAATTCCTGCCCCCCATCTTCTTAATCATCCAATTGACCGAGGTCGCCGCCAACGGAATCAAAACCACAAACGAAGCCATGCCAAAGGTAATATAGGGCCTCTTGACTATATCGGCCCAAATCTCCGCCATGTCAGAAGACCGTTCGAGCACCACATACATCAGCAAATGGAGGCAAATGTAAAAGAATCCATAGAGTCCAATCATGCGACGAAAACTGGCCAAAAACCGCCAACCCGACAGTTTGCGAATCGGCGTGATGGCCAGACTGAGCAACAGGAACCTCATCCCCCACAGACCAACATCACGAATCATTACATTGATGACATCGCCAAAAATTCGATCGGTCAAGACCCGCCAAATCAACAGGCCCAGCGGAATCAAACAAAGGATAAAGACCAGCCTTTTCCAGTTCTTGATCGAAAGATTAAAGCGGCTCATTATCCACTCCTGCGCGAAGGTTACCCCGGGTTAAAAAAACACCAACCGAATTAAAACAACTTCATCAGATCCATGCCGCTGTAAAGCGAAGCCACCTGCTCGCCATAGCCGTTAAAGGCTAAGGTCTGGCGGCGAGTAAATTCACCAATCCGTCGCTCGGTCTTTTGACTCCAACGCGGGTGATCGACCTCTGGATTGACATTGGAATAGAAGCCATATTCCCGCGGGGCATAGCGATTCCACGAGGTCGGCGGCATGGTCTCGACAAAGCTGATCTTGACAATCGACTTGATGCCTTTAAAACCATATTTCCAAGGGGCTACCAGCCGAACTGGGGCGCCATTTTGGTTGGGCAGAGTCTCGCCATAGAGTCCAACCGCCAACAGTGACAGGGGATTCATAGCCTCGTCAATCCGCAGTCCCTCGACATAGGGATATTGCAACACCTTCTCCTTAATTCCCGGCATCTGTTTGGGATCGGCCAGCGAAGTAAAGGCAACAAACTTAGCCGCACTGGTCGGCTGGGCCTTTTTAAGAATCGCCGCCAAGGGGAGACCCATCCAGGGAATGACCATCGACCAACCCTCGACACAGCGCATCCGATAGATTCGCTCCTCGAGCGGAGCCATGGCCATCAGACTGTCGAGCGAAACCTTCATCGGATTGGCACAGGCTCCGCCAATCTCGACCGTCCAGGGGCTGGTGACCAGGCTGCCAGCATTGGCGACCGGATCGGATTTATCGGTGCCAAATTCGTAAAAATTATTATAGCTGGTAATGTCCTTTTGCCGAGTCAAGGGCTCGGTGGTGGAAAAGGCCGATTTACTGCCAGACAGGGCCTTGGCCGAGGCCTTGCCAGTCATGCTGAACAGGCCGCCAGCCGCTAAACTGCCAATAATTCCGGCCTTGGCAGCCGCAGCCAGAATCTCGCGGCGGTTGCGATAGGTGGACTGGGGGGTAATCTCGGAACCGGGAATGTCCGAACCATCCAGCCGCGGTTGGGTCTTTAGCAATACCATCTCTGCCTCCCATAATGTGGTGAAGATATTTCACCGGTAAAGCATATGCCATAAATCCACGAATGGCAATCCGATTCACAAGGGTGCGGCAAATGGGAAGGGGGGACTGAAGGAGATTTGAGTTTAAAGTTAGCAATTTGGTAAGGTCATTGCAGGTAAGATAGCTGAAATAGGTTGAGTATAAAGCAACAGATATAGGATTTGTTTGAATTCATAACTAGATATTGTTTTGCATGAATTAAGAATTAATATTTTGTTGATTGGGATTTGCAAAGACTAGATTTAGCTGTTTAAATACACTAAAAGGTAACGCATTATGGCAAGGAAAAATAAAATCAAGCAGAACGATACACGACTCACTAAGTTCCGAGTTCAGAACTATCGTGGCCTGCGCGATGTCACATTTGACGGGCTGCAACCGCTGAATGTCATCATCGGGCCGAACGGTTGTGGCAAAACCACCGTACTTGATTCTATCAGTTTTTTAAGCGATTTTTTTCGTGGTAACATTTCGACTGCCCTAGAAAAACACAAGGTCAGTTTTAAAAATATTCTTAGTCAGAATTCATTGGGTGGTGTAAAATACGAAATAGTTGTGCAAACTTTTAATAGGAGTGGCAAAGACACCAATTCTTCTATGTATGAATTAGAGTTAATTCCGAATGGCGAAGCAAAGATTGGCTTAGAAAGAATGGTTAACTCATTTGAATTCGCTGTATTTGAAAGAAGCCTAAGCCAAAATTTTTTAATTTATGGAAATGAGATGCCAAAAAACTTTCAGGATTTGCTGAGCGCGAATCTTGCTAATGTTAGCATGATCAATTTGACTACAGAATTTGGAACATATTTATCACCCCTCACGAAACCTGTTACTGTTTATACGATTATTCCGCATCATGTTTTGCCGTCAGTACCCGTTACTTCCGAACCCGTTCTAGATTCGGATGGCAAAAATCTTGCTGATGTTTTACTGCATCTGCAGAATTCACATCCAAATTGTGTCGAGAAGATAAATGATATATTAAGTCAATGGGTTCCTACAATCCAATCCATCACAGCAGTCGATAGTAAGAACGGTTATGCCAATCTATTGATCAAGGCAAAGGGGCTTGATGAACCCATATTGCGGGAATTTGTTTCGGATGGAACCATAAAGATTCTCGCCCTGTTGGTTTTGCTTCATGCGCCGAATCCACCTCCGCTTTTGCTGATTGAAGAGCCGGAGAATTTTATCAATCCACGGCTTATGAGAAAGCTTTCCGAGGAGTTTCAACGCGCGTCTGAACTATCGCAGCTGATCATTACTTCGCATGAACCTAATTTTTTAAATGGACTAAATCCTGATCAGGTTTGGTATATGAACAATGATTCGAATGGTGTGCCAAAGGTTACTCGTGCTGACCAGTTCGAAAAGGTACAGTTTCTGATTGAAAAGGATGAATGGCTGGGCAATATGTGGAACGATGGTATCTTCGGCAACGATGGACTATGAGGCTTGAGAATGAGAATCTATGTTCATTGCGAAGAGCCGACGATTGAAATCATTATAAAAAATGTTTTTAAAAACTTGCTGCCTGATACAGTTGAATTTGAATTCACTGTAAAATCGAAACCTGCATTGATAAATGGTTTAGAAAATAGTCTTGAATTCTATGGTAGTAAATGGAGCTATGATAAAGACTTTCGCGTGATTATTATTAGCGATAGTGACGGTCAAGATTGTAAAGATATTAAATCAATACTTGAAACCAAAGCACAGAAATTTAATCTTCCGACAAGTACCAATCCCGATCCGATTACAGATCAGTTCGCAATTTTAAATCTGGTCATTGTCGAGGAGTTGGAATCATGGTTCATTGGAGATATTGAAGCCTTGGTTAAGTCATATCCAAAAATGCCAAAATCACTGCATAAACAGAAAGGCTTTCGTGGGTTTGACAAAATCAAGAAACCAAAAGAACAGCTTGATCAAAAGTTAATTTCTATAGGGTATTTTAAACACTATGTTCGCCGAAATGAGCTAGCCGAAACCCTTACCCCCCACATGAATCCTGATTCCAATCAGTCGGCTTCTTTTCAGTATTTCAGGCGGCGGCTGACCGATTTGGTTCGAGCGGATCTATAACTTCCCTACCCTCTCTTTGCTCATGGCTATGGCATCGGGGTTGTTATCGATCCCCAGCCAACGGCGGCCAAGCCGTGCTGCTACCGCGACGGTTGTGCCGCTGCCGCAGTATATGTCGAGCACCAGGTCTGCCGGGTTGCTGCTGGCCAGGATGATGCGTTCCAGCAGGGCCTCGGGTTTTTGCGTCGGATAGCCGAGCCGCTGTTTGGCCACCGGGGCGATGATCGAGATCGGCCAGACATCGGCCATCTTGACACCCGCTGACTCGGCATCGCTGGTGCGCGACGGTATTCGCCGCCCCTTCTCATCCACCGCCGAAATGATTTTTTTTGTGCCAAAGGTTTTTAAGGTCGAGGGCGCGCGATCCTGATATTGCAGATTAAAACAATAGTTTGGCGACTTGGCGTAAAAAAATATCACATCGTGATTGGCCGAGAATTTGCGTTTGGCCACCGCCCATTTGCGATAGTGCCAGATGATCTCGTTGACAAAAACCCCGCCGCGCGGAATAAAAACCGAGTCAAGAATCAGCTTCAGATAGTGGCTGGCGGTCGGGTCGCAATGGAGATAAAAACTACCCGACGGCTTCAACAACCGATGGAGTTCATTGATCCGCTCGAGCTGGTTGAGCAGATAGGCGGCAAGCCCTCCCCGACCCAAGACCTTGACCAATCCCTCCATTAAATCAAGGCATTGCGGGGTAAAATCAGGGGTTGTAATTCGCCGCAGCGACAATTCGCTGGCATCATCCCAGAACCAGTTATCGCTGAAGGCGGGCTTGGCGGGTTTGGCTGACTCCCTCCCTCCCGCATCCAGCTGGTAATAGTTTCGCTGACTAAAAAAGGGCGGATCGGCATAGCCAAGGTCAACCGACTCCGCCGCCAACCCGCGCATGATCGCCAAATTATCGCCGAGATAGAGACCCTCAAGGCTACACATTCAGCAGCAGGAATTCGCGTTCCCAGCTCGAGATCACCTTCATATAGGCATCATATTCGGTCTGTTTGACGCTCATATAGACCTCGATAAATTTCTCCCCGAGGATTGGCCCCAGTTCCTTGGTGCGGCCCATCTTGGCTAGGCTGTCGGGCAGGTGGCGCGGCAGGGTGTGGGCCCGTTCATAGGCATTGCCGGTGACGGGTTCCTTGGGTTCTAACTGTTCGGCGATCCCCAGCCAGCCCGCCGCCAGCGAACCCGCAATGGCAAGATAAGGGTTGACATCGGCACCGGCCAGGCGATTCTCCACCCGCCGTGCTGATGGCCCGGATTCGGGAACCCGCAGGCCGGTGGTGCGGTTGTCGCGGCTCCAGTGGACATTGATCGGGGCGTCAGAGAATCGCTGCAACCTTCGGTAGCTGTTCACATTCGGCGCGAGCAGCGGCATCATCGCCGGCAGGTATTTTTGCTGCCCGGCAATAAATTGCAAAAACAACGGCGAGTCACTGCCATCGGGCTGCGAGAATAGATTGACTCCGGTTTTGCTATCGATCAGTGACTGGTGAATATGCATGGCACTGCCGGGTTCATTCTCCATCGGCTTTGACATGAATGTTGCATAGACCTTGTGGGCGAGGGCGGTTTGCCGCACCGTTCGTTTGAAGCTGAAGACCTGATCGGCCAGCGACAGGGCCTCGCCGTGGTTAAAGTTGATCTCGATCTGCCCTGCCCCCTCCTCGTGGCTCAGGGTGTCGATGTCGATCTGTTGCACCTCGCAATAGTCATAGACATCTTCAAAGATCGGGTCAAATTCATTCACTGAATCAATGCCATAGGATTGATGAGCGGTTTCCTTGCGCCCTGAACGACCGACCGGGGGCGACAGGGGATAGTCGGGGTCGGTATTGGTCTCGACCAGATAGAATTCCAGTTCCGGGGCGACGATCGGAGTCCAGCCCTTGGCCTTGTAAAGGGCCAGCACCCGCTGCAAAACCTGCCGCGACGCAATCCCCACCGGCTTGCCATCGGCATAGTAGCAGTCGCAAATCACCTGGGCTGTTGGCTCGCTGTACCAGGGCACCAGGCGCAGGGTGGTAATATCGGGAACCAGATAGACATCGGAGTTTTGCGGATTGATGAGGTCATCATAGTCATCGGGATAGACTCCGCTGATCGACTGGACAAAGATCGCCTCGGGGATGCGCAGCCCCTTGTCTTTAAGGCTCGACAGAAACTTAGCGACGGGCATGATTTTGCCGCGCGCCAGCCCTGACATGTCGGGCACCAGACATTCGACTTCGGTTACGCGGTTTTCTTTAATCCAGCTCACAAAATCAGTCATTTGCACACTCGGGTTGGTTGACAATGCCGAGATTGTATTACATTTTCGTAACATAGAGCAATTATTCGTTTTTTTCGGTGCGAAAAAAAGAAAAAGAAAAAGCGGTTTGGCTGCAAGCCAATGGGCGAAGCCCAAGTTAGGGAGTCACAGACCTTTGCTACAATTTGAAGCGTCGCAGACAAATAAGAATCCCGCGCAATTGGTTGATAAAATTAAAAATTTAGCGCGTTCGATTACTCCCATGAATTATTTATCCTTGCTCGCTTGCGAACGAAGTGAGCAAAAAGCCGAGTAAGGATAAATAATTCATAAGAACGCGCCTGTTTCACAATCCAAGCTTTTTTGTCATTCCCCGCAAGGCTGCACGGCAGCCGCAGTCGGGGAATCCAGAGGGACAGCACCATAGTTTTTTTATGTAACTCTGGATTCCCCGACTCGCTGCTTCGCAGCGGCGGGGAATGACAATTAGGGGTGGTGATTGCAATGGGGCAAGCGGGCTGGGCTTCGCCCAGACCCATTTAAGGCTTCGCCTTAAAAATCCAGCAAGGCTCCGCCTTGCAACCGATCATGGCTAGTTTTGAATATACTGCGTTCACATGAGAATACAAAATTTTGGTTAGATTTCAATAACTCTCCTCGTTCGTCATTGCCGCCGCTCGATTGAGCGGCTGGCAATCCAGCGGGGAGTTTGAGGGGCATAAGCCCCTCAATTATA
>JASGCE010000199.1 GCA_030054295.1 Minisyncoccota bacterium | reverse complement strand
CGAATCGGCTGGAAAAAACTATGGAAACTCTGTAGTTTTTAATCAATGATTCAAAGCGCAAAGGGAGTCAATGCCCGTGAAGATCGAAGCCCAATCCCAGGACAGGAATGCAAAATCTGCCAGAAGGGTGATGATTACCAGACCCTATCGTGATGGGGTTTTGCTGGCTGAACAGCTGTCGCTGCTCGGGATGGTGCCGCTCATCGAGCCGATGATCGAGATCACCGCTGGCCCCGATCACCTATCGCCCGATTTAAGGGAACTGTCGGGCTGTCAGGCGATGGTCTTGACCTCGGCTAATGGTGCCGAATCCTTGGCGGGTTTGATCGAAGCCAGTCCCTTGACGACCCTGACGGTTTTTGCCGTGGGAGAGGCTACAGCCGCTGCCGCCAGGGCGATTGGATTCTTGAATATCAAAATTGCCGCGGGAGACAGTGAATCCCTGATCGCCTTGATTGCCGATTCACTTGATCCGCAAAAGGGTTGGCTGGCCCATGTCTGTGGCTCGGTGGTTGCCGGGGATATTAAGGGGGAGCTTGAATCGCAGGGTTTTAAGTTAAACCGTTTTTCCCTCTATACCGCTACCGAAGTGGCGAGTTTAAGCCATGGTGGACGGGCGGCATTGAAGGCCGGGGATCTCGATTCGGTGCTATTCTTCTCCCCCCGCACGGCGCGGATATTTGAACAGCGGGTGGCCGAGGCGGGCTTGAGCGAAACCCTTCATGGGGTGGAGGCCATCTGTCTGTCGGCAGCGGTGGCCGAGGCCTGCCAAGCCAATTACCGCCGTAAATCGATTGCCGAGACTCCCGACCTCAGGTCGCTCTTGACCCTGATGGCTGGGGAGGCTGCGCACAGGTTGTTTTTGTCCGGCAGTTCTGATCCCGAATCATCCCGCGATTCGACAACTACGGGAAGGCGCTGGATTAACCGCTTGGCAGCGGTCCTCTCGGCCCTGATTCTGATTGTGCTGGCGGTGCTGGCGGTATTGTGGGCCAGGCCTGATCTTCGTCTCGCCATCTGGGAATATTTGCCGAGCGGCTGGCAATCCGCACCGACCGCCGCGCCAATTGACCCGCCGCAACCGAGCCTAAAACAGTCCTCGTCAGGGCCCCAAGATCAATCGGCGGAACCGTCAAAGGAGGCCGAGTGGCAAGCAAGATTTAAGGCACTGGAGGCCCAGATGGGCAGTCAGGGTCAAGGGCTGCGGGAAAATCAGAAGCAACTTCAAGCCCTGAATAGCGAGGTAACGCGCCTATCGCGGCAAAAATCGACCGCGCGGGATCGTGGCTCGGCCAGGATTGCCATCCTTGCCATTGCCGCGACCGAATTGAGTGCAGCCGTCAGTCGCGGCGAATCCTTGGCGCCGGGGCTGGCCACCCTCAGGGGCTTGAAGGATTGGAATCAGGCTGGTTTTACCCTCCCCTCGAGCCTGTTTGATAAATTAGAGCCGATAGCCGCGACGGGGGTACTGCGACTCAATCAATTGAGTTTGGAATTTCCGACCCATGCCCATGCCGCGGTCAAGGCCTATCAGGCTCAGAATCACACGAGTTTTTGGCAAAAATTCAAGGCGGTTTTTGCCCGTTTGATCATGATTCGCCACACCACCGGGGCCAGGCCGGGTTCGCTCGACGAAAGATTGACCAGGGCCGAGGCCCTGTTGCAACAGGGTGATCTGGCCGCTACGGTCGAACTGGTCGAGGCCCTGCCCGAAATTACCCGCCCCAGTTTTGAACCCTGGCTCATCAAGGCCAGGCAAAGGCTGGAGGCCGAGGCGGTGGTGGCTGAACTGACGCGCCTGATGGTCAAGGAACTGGAGGGCAATCCATAATGTCTAAATCCTTTTTGTTTTTAACCAAGCTTATTCTGCTTTTGATTCCGGCCCTCTGGCTCGCCTTCAACCCCGGGGAGTTAAGGATCAGCTGGTTGGGATGGCAGGTCGAGACCTCGGTGGCGGTCTTGGCCCTGCTCGGTTTTTTGCTGACGATTCTGGTGATCATTATCAATCGCTTGCTGCGGTTGGTTTTTGACAAGCCCTTGCGCTGGTGGCGATCCTTGAACGAGAAGCGGCTGCGGGCGGTGATTGCCTTCAGCGATGGTTTGATTTTTGCCGAGGCGGGAGATTTGAATGGATTGAACCGTTCGGCAAAACTAGCATCGCTGATCCCCGAGACTCGAACCAGCGGGATGCTCCTGTCGGCACGAAGGGCCGAGATTTTGCAAAACTATCCCGAGGCCCGCTCGCTCTACGAGGTTGTGGTTCTCGACAGTCGCCTGTCGCTGCTGGCACGGCATGGTTTGGCGCGGATCGCCTTGGCCGAGCAGCAGCCCAAACTGGCCCTGGCCCAGGCCGAGGCCGCGCGGCAAATTGCCCCCAATGCCGAATGGGCCAACCGCATGATCGTCGAACTCTATGAACAGAGTCACGATTGGGAAAAACTACAGGGACTCTATGACCAGCAGGCCAGCCTGCCCGGAATTTCGACCAAGGATTTAAAGCGCAAAAAAGCGATTGTCCTGCTCGCCCTGATGCAAAGGGCCGAAGCGGCGGGCAAGGGGGAGGAGGCGATGAACCATGCCAAGGCTGCCCTCGAGTTACAGCGCAGCTTTGTCCCGGCCATAACCGCTCTGGCGCGGCTGATGATTGCCGCCGGCAATCTTAAGGGGGCGGAGAAGCTCATCGAAAAACACTGGCACGATGCCCAACACCCGGAGATTGCGACTCTCTATCGCGCCACCGCGCCGGAATCGTCGGAACTCTCTCAAGTGATGCGGTTCCGCGCCCTGGAGAAACGCGCCCCTGAATCCCCCGAGACCGACTTTGCCCTGGGTATTGTTTCGCGCACGGCTTCGCTGTGGGGGGAGGCGCGACGATATTGGCGGCGGGCGGTGGAGCGCGACCCAGCCTATCAGGCGCGGGTCTATAGTGCCCTTGCCGATCTCGAGATTGCCGAACATGACGATCACAATACGGCCGAGACCTGGCTCAAAAAATCGCGCGAAGCGGGCAGCCTGCCCCTGTGGCGCTGTCACCACTGTTTACAGATCGCGGAATTCTGGTCGCCATCCTGCCTCCACTGCGGCGCGGTCGATAAGATCGAATGGGGCAAATAATGGCGGAGGCAAGGGTCTATCTCGACTATGCCGCGACCACCCCGCTTGACCCGCGAGTGGCGGCGGCGATGGAGCCCTTTTGGTTTGAGCAGTTTGGCAATCCCCATTCGGGCAGTCATGTTTTTGGTTGGGAGGCCGAGGAGGCAGTGATCGCAGCCCGTCAGCAGATTGCCGAATCCATCGGCGTCTCGCCGCGAGAGATTATCTTTACCTCCGGCGCGACCGAGGCCAATAACCTGTCGCTGATTGGCTTGGCGCGGGGGCTGGCGGAGGGGGCGGCTGGACAGTCGGTCATTCTATCCAGCGCGACCGAACACCCCAGCGTCACCGAACCGATTGGGTTTTTGCAGGATCAGGGGTTCGACCCCTATCCCCTGACAGTCACGACCGAGGGGGAGATTGACTGTGACCGATTGCCGAGTCTGTCTGAATCGGTTGCCACCATCATCCTTGCGGTCATGGCGGTCAATAGCGAGACCGGGGTGGTCCAGCCGATTGCCAAGATTCGCCAGGCCGTGGTCGATCACTATCCCTGGGCGCGGGTGTTTTTGCAGGTCGATGCGGCCCAGGCCATGGGGCGAATTGCCGTCACGCCTTTGCAATGGGGGGCCGATCTGGTCAGCCTCTCGGCCCATAAATTCTATGGCCCTTCGGGGGTTGGCGCGGTCTATATTAAGGCCGAGATTCAGGGGCTGATTCAACCGCTCAGTTATGGCGGGGGGCAGGAAAAATCGCTCCGTCCGGGCAGTTTGCCGGTGCCATTGATCGTCGGTATGGCGACCGCGGCGGCAATCGCAGGGATGGAAGGCCCGACTGAATCGCTGCGAATTGCGGCCTTAAGACAGGGGTTGCTGGCGCAGTTATGGGAGGCTGGCATTGTGTTTAAAATCAATGGCAATGGAGTGCCGGCCATTGTGAATTTGCAACTACCGGGCATGGTCGCGCGGGATCTGTTGGCGGGGCTGCCGAACTTTGCCCTCAGCCTCGGTTCGGCCTGTCACCATGCCGAGCTGACCCCATCACCGGTCTTGCTGGCGATGGGATTAAGCCCGACCGAGGCCCTGTCATCCTTTCGCCTCTGTCTTGGAAGGACGACGACGGCAGAGGATTTGAATCGCTTGGTGCAGGAATTGGTCGGTATTTTGCCGAGGGCAGTTTGAACCTATGGTGCACAAAACTCTAGAAGCATTTAAAGATTGTGCCCCTCCCTTCAGGAAAGACTGAAAAACTCACTTTTTTGTCACTCTGAGCGTCGTCGCGCTTGCCTTTGCGAAT
>JASGCE010000198.1 GCA_030054295.1 Minisyncoccota bacterium | reverse complement strand
GATTCCATAATCAAACTGGTTTGTTGATGAAAATCGGCGAATTTACATTAACAAAGATATTTGGCTATGAGATTCCATAATCAAACTGGGTTGTTGATGAAAATCGGCGAATTTACATTAACAAACAATTTTGGCTATGAGATTCCATAATCAAACTGGTTTGTTGATGAAAATCGGCGAATTTACATTAACAAACAATTTTGGCTAATAGCCTCGTGCTTACGCACGACGCTATGAGGGGTTAGGAGATGTTAAAACCTATCAAAACCCCTCATCGCGTTGCCCTGCTAAGGGCAAGGCGATCCAGAGGGGGGAGTCAAGCGTAGCTTGACGGGGGGCATCCGCCCCCCGCTAATAACGAAAAGTTTTTGGATTTTCAAAGAATCAGACTACACAAATCATTTTGTCGATATAAAAAAATAGACAAATGGCTTAAAGGCGGCGGCAATGCGATGCGGAACAGAGTTTAAAGGAGTATGGCGATGGACGAGAAGATTACACCCGATTATGTCACAGACTATCACCAGCGGGCTGGCTATTTGGCTGCCCATGGCCTTTACAATCCGGCCGAGGAGCATGATGCCTGTGGCGTAGGCTTTGTCGCTGCGATTGACGGTCAGCCGACGCGGCGGGTGGTGGAGGCTGCCATCAGTGCCCTGTCATCCCTGTGGCACCGCGGCGCGGTCGATGCCGATGGCAAGACGGGCGATGGTGCTGGTTTGCATATTCAGATTCCGCAGGATTTTTTCGCCGATCACATTCGCCGAACGGGGCTGCAACCCAGTGTCGGGAATATCGCTGTTGGCATGGTGTTTTTGCCGCGAGTCGATTTGGAATCGCAGGAACGCTGTCGCTGTATTGTCGAGGCCGAGATTCTCAACTATGGCTATCGCATCTATGGCTGGCGGCAGGTTCCGGTCAATGTCGAGGTTTGCGGCGACAAGGCCAATGGTTCGCGGCCAGAGATTGAACAGATTCTGATCGAACATCCGATGCGGGTCGCCGATGATATGTTCGAGAATCACCTCTATATCATTCGGCGGCGGATCGAGAAGCGGGTGGCGGAGGCTCATATTTCGGACTTTTATATCTGTTCGCTCTCGTGCCGCTCGATCATTTACAAGGGTATGTTTGTCGCGGAGCAATGTACGGCCTTTTACCCCGACCTGCTCGACAAACGCTTTATCAGCAGCTTTGCCATCTATCATCAACGCTATTCGACCAATACCTTTCCGACCTGGCGTTTGGCCCAGCCTTTTCGCATTCTGGCCCATAATGGCGAGATCAACACCCTGAAGGGTAATGTCAATTGGAATGCCTGTCATGAACCAAGGATGGCGGCACCGGTTTTTGGCGATGCGATTGAAGACCTGAAGCCAGTGATTCAGGAGGGTGGGTCAGATTCGGCGATTCTCGACAATGTGGCCGAGATCTTGATTCGCGCCGGTCGTTCCCTCCCCATGGTCAAGACCCTGTGCGTGCCAGAGGCATCACGGGTCGAGAATCCCAAACATTCGGCCAAGCTCCGCGCCATGTATTCATACTGTAATTCGGTGATGGAGCCGTGGGATGGCCCAGCGGCCTTGGCGGCCACCGATGGTGTCTGGGTCATTGCGGGGATGGATCGCAATGGCCTGCGGCCAATGCGTTTTGTCGTGACCGCCGATGGCCTGCTGGTGGCGGGTTCCGAGGTAGGGCTGGTCAAGCTCGACGAGGCCACCATTATCGAGAAGGGGCGGCTTGGCCCAGGCCAGATGATCGGGGTCAATCTTGACGAGGGCAAGATCTACCGCGATACCGAGATTAAGGAACAGCTGTCGCAGCAACAGGATTACGAGGAATGGACAAAATCAACCGTCAGAATCGATTCCCTGATGGCCGAGGCTGCCGAGGTCAAGTCGGGCGCTGAACCCGATTCGCGTCGTGATAATCTGCGGCAATTGCAGGTGGCGATGGGCTGGACGATGGAGGATTTGGAACTGATTCTCCATCCGATGGTGGAGGATGCCAAGGAGGCAACAGGCTCGATGGGTGATGATACCCCGCTTGCGGTTCTGTCGTCGGGCTATCGCGGGCTTCATCATTTCTTCAGGCAGAACTTCAGTCAGGTGACCAATCCGCCGCTCGATTCCCTGCGCGAGAGAAGGATCATGTCGCTGCGCACGCGGCTGGGGAACCTCGGGAATATTTTGGAAGAGACCGAAGAACAGTGCCGCATGGTGCAGCTGGAATCGCCCTTCCTCTCGACGGCGCAATTGTCGGCCATGGTCGGCTATCTGGGGGATACGGTCACCGAGATCGACTGTACCTTTGAAGTCCCCAAGGATAGCTATCCCCGCGAAACCCTGATGCGCGAAACTCTGCGGCGGGTTCAGCGCGAGGCCGAGGATGCGGTTCGCGCTGGCCGCAGTCACCTGATCCTGAGCGACCATCGCCTGTCAGAGGAGCGAATTGCCCTGCCGATGATATTGGCGGCGGGCGGGGTTCATTCCCATCTGGTGCGGCAGAAGCTTCGTACCTTTACCTCGCTCAATCTGCGCTCGGCCGAATGTATGGATGTCCATTTTGTCGCCGTTCTGATCGGGGTTGGGGCGACCACGGTCAATGCCTGGCTGGCCGAGGAATCGATTCGCGATCGCTGGAGTCGCGGGCTTTTTGGCGATCGTAGCTTAGAATCTTGCTTGGCCCGTTATCAAACCGCGATGGATGATGGGATTCTCAAGATTATGGCCAAGATGGGGATTGGAGTCCTCAGCTCCTATCGCGGCGGCTGTAACTTTGAAGCCATTGGCCTGTCGCGCACTCTGGTCGCGGATTTCTTTCCGGGCATGACCAGTCGCATCTCGGGCATTGGCCTGTCGGGGATTCAGCGCAAGCTTCTGACCCAGCACAGCAGGGCCTGGGAGACCAGGGTGGTTTCCTTGCCGGTCGGGGGCTTCCAGCGGATTCGTTATGGTGGAGAGAAACATAGTTGGGAAGCGGATTTGATTCACGCCCTGCAAACCGCGGTGACGACCGATGACTATAGTCTCTATCGTCGTTATTCGGACGAGCTTCACAGTCAGGCCCCGATTGCCCTGCGCGACCTGTTTGACTTTATGCCCAATCAAACCCCGGTGCCGCTGGAGGAGGTCGAATCGATCACCCAGATTCGCCAGAGGTTCAATACCCCGGCCATGTCGCTGGGGGCCCTCTCGCCTGAAGCCCATCGCACCCTCGGGATTGCGATGAATCGGATTGGCGCCAGGTCGGATTCGGGGGAGGGTGGCGAGGATTCGGGCCTGTTCAAACCCTTTGCCAATGGCGACAATGCCAATTCGGCGATCAAACAGGTAGCATCGGGACGGTTTGGCGTCACGGCGGAATATCTGGTCAATTGTTCTGAGCTCGAGATCAAGGTTGCTCAGGGTGCCAAGCCGGGAGAAGGGGGGCAGCTGCCGGGATTCAAGGTCACCAAGATGATTGCCAAGCTGCGGCACTCGACCGAGGGGGTGACTCTGATCTCCCCGCCGCCCCATCATGATATCTATTCGATTGAGGATCTGGCGCAGCTTATCTATGACCTGAAACAGATCAACCCGCTGGCCAAGGTCTGCGTCAAGCTGGTCGCGCGGTCGGGGATTGGCACCATTGCCGCCGGAGTCGCCAAGGCCAAGGCCGATGTGATCCTGATCTCGGGACATGTCGGTGGCACGGGTGCCTCGCCCATCTCATCGTTAAAATTTGCCGGCGGGCCGTGGGAGATGGGCCTGTCGGAGACCCATCAGGTCTTGACCCTCAACCGTCTGCGCCACCGCGTCAAACTCCGCACCGATGGCGGAATCAAGACCGGCCGCGATGTCGTGATTGCGGCGATTCTGGGGGCGGAGGAATATGGAGTTGGAACCGCATCGCTGATTGCCATGGGCTGCATCATGGTGCGGCAATGCCATTCCAATACCTGTCCGGTGGGGGTCTGTACCCAGGACGAGAAACTGCGGGAAAAATTCATCGGCACGCCCGAGAAGATCGTCAATCTGTTTAGCTTTATCGCCGAGGAGGTGCGGGAGATATTGGCCAAACTCGGGGTGCGGAAACTCGAAGATATTATTGGTCGCACCGAACTGTTGCAACAGATTTCGCGCGGCGGAGGCGACCTTGATGATCTCGATTTAAATCCGTTGCTGACCAAGGCCGATTCGGGCGGATTTCCGGTTCACGCTGGGGGAATGGTTGGCCGTAACGAGGTTCCAGACACCCTCGATGCCCAGATGATCAAGGATGCGGCGCGGGTCTTTAGTGGCGGGGAGAAGATGCAGCTCGCCTATAATATCCGCAATACCCATCGGGCGATTGGCACCCGACTCTCGTCCTTGATTACCCGCGAATTTGGCATGACCAGTCTGGCCCCCAACCATATTACGGTGCG
>JASGCE010000197.1 GCA_030054295.1 Minisyncoccota bacterium | reverse complement strand
TAAGGATTATTTTGTGTTTGGCTTATGCCGATCTGGATTGCCACTCTGCGCTGCTTGCGCAGCTTGAGGGCAATGACGATTTTGGATGAACTTATATTTGTGGAAAATGCTCTAGAATTCTCCAGTGAACGGAGTATAGCCGTGGTCTATGGATGCGCCGCCAGAACCTCGATCTCGACCAGGGCATCCTTGGGCAGGCGGGCAATCTGCACCGTCGAGCGGGCTGGAGCCGGTGATTTAAAATAGGTTTCGTAGATGGCATTCATCGCGGAGAATTCCTTTAAATCCTGCATGTAGACCGTAACCTTGACCACATGGTCGAGGTTGGTGCCAGCCTCCTTCAAGACCGCCTTGATATTCTCCATCACCTGTTTGGTCTGGGCCTCGATCCCGCCGCTCACCAACTCAAGCGTCTCCGGATTTAACGGAAGTTGCCCTGAACAATAGATCATATTGCCGTGTTTGATCGCCTGAGAATAGGGGCCAATCGCCTTGGGGGCATGGGGGGAGCTTATCGCATGTCTGTTCATGGTCACAATCCATTGGTTAAGGGTTAAGCGGCGATTCTGGTCTATAATCTGCCGACTGGCAAGCGGAAATAGTCGTCCCCAAAAAAATTACTTATTTCACATGGTTTAGAATAATGTCTATTCAAAAATAACCATGTTCGGATGCAAGGCGAAGCCTTGCTGGATTTTTAAGGCGAAGCCTTAAATGGGTCTGGGCGAAGCCCAGCATTAATCCGCCAATCGGTGAGGGTCGGCGCCGCAAAACTTGTGAAGCTGCCGCGGTACAAAGCCAACGCCAAAGATAATCCTATGTGCGGCAGTTCGCGTTTTGCAAGCCGAGCCCGAACCGATGGCGTTCGTTGGTCATTATCAGCGCGTTCTTATGAATTATTTACCCTCACTCGCTTTTTGCTCACTTTGTTCGCAAGCGAGCAAGGACAAATAATTCATGGGTGTAACGAACGCGCTATTAACTTAATTTTATCAACCAATTGCGCGGGATTCTTATTTGTCTGCGACGCTTCAAATTGTTAATCGGACTGTGACTCCCTCACATTCGCTGCGCTCATTGGCTTGCAGCCAAACCGCTTTTTCTTTTCTTTTTTGCGATTTTTCTTTATTCAAAACTGCAAAGTTTTTTATGACATAACGCAAAAAAACTGTAATTTCTATCAAGTAAATTACAATGAATTATAACAAAAAAACAATCGCTTAACAGTTATCATAGGACAACGAATAATCGATCAATCAAAGCAACGAAATGGCCGAAATCAATCGCCCATAACTTCCCTCGCCATTAAGACACGAACGGCGATAGGAAAAATAATCTGCGGGATTGGCGCAGGTATCGTGACCCAGAACCTCGACCGATGCCAGACCCAGACCAGACAGCCGCGCCCGCAAAAATCCACCAAGATCAAATTTAAAATAACCCACCCGTGATGAGTCGATAAAATGACAAACAAGCAAAGGGTCTTCAGCGATAAACCGATCACGGAATTCGGGCCCGACCTCGTAGCTCGACTGGGCAATTGAGGGGCCGATGGCGATTCTGATTCGCGCGGTCGCCGCCCCTAATTCTGTCATGGCCTTGATCGTGGCCTCGGCGACTCCGCCAATCGCCCCTTTCCACCCCGCATGGGCCGCGCCAATGACCCCTGCTTCAGGGTCGCAGAAGAGTAAGGGCGCACAGTCGGCGGTCAAGATTCCCAAGGCAAAACCCGCGCGGTTGGTGACCATCGCATCGGCTTCGGGGGCGGCTGTACTGGGCATTGGCCAGGCCTCGGTGACGGTCACAACCTTGGCGCTGTGAACCTGTTTGGCGGTGAGCAGAGATTGCGGCTTGACCCCCAACCAATCGGCAACCCGCCCCCGATTCTCGGCAACCCGCGCAAGCTCATCACCCGAACCATAGCCACAGTTCAGGGAGTCAAATAGTCCGCTCGAGACCCCGCCGGTACGATGAAAGAATCCATGGTTTATAACCGATAGTTGGGATAAGGAATCGGCACGATCAACCGCTAAACTCATGGCACAAACCCCGGCAAGACTGGCAGGTTTTTGGATGCGGCGACCATGACCTTGAACAGTTCGCCCATCTCCCTAACCGCGGTGAGTCGCTCGACCTGCCGCGCGATCTCCCTCTGTCGCTCTGGTTGCTGGGCCTTGGCGAGGGTCGCTGCCCGTTCGATAATCCCCAGCCGCTGTAAAAAGAATCCTTGAGTCACGGGCCCGCTGACCTGGACTGAACGGTTGCTGATATTGCGTCCGACCGCGCCAAAATCGACATGGGCCGTCACATCAGCACTGCCCGGATGGGTCAAGATGTCGTGCGGCTGGTGGTGTCTGATCGCCTGTAATGTCTCGCCCGTCGCCGAGGTTTCGTGACCATAGTCAATCACCAGGGCGACCCCGCCAAATTGATCCAGTCTTTTACGAATCGCCCGCGCCACGGCACAGCTTTTGGGACTGATCTCGGCAATCGAGCCAAGCCCTGAAACCGCCACCTGCGGGTGCAAAAAAGAAACCAAGGGCGAGGGTCGCTGATCGACCGTAAACTTAAGCCCGCCATCCTTGGCACGATAGACCTGCCGCTCGCACCAACCATTCTGGGTCTTGACCAGCTGATGCACCGGCATGGCGTCAAAAAATTCATTGGCGAGCAGAATCATCGGCCCTTCGGGGACGGTGTTTAAACTATCGTGCCACTGGACTGGATGGCCGCTCATGGCGTTTTTTTGCTTTTCTCGCAGGACCGGGCTGACCTCGATCAAATGGACATTGACCGCCTGTAAAAAAGACGGGGCCGCCTGGCCGCAGGCACGAAGGGCATCGGCCATCAGGGTGCCGCGCCCGGGGCCAAGCTCGACCAGCTGCACCTTCTTGGGGCTGCCCATCAGACCCCAGACATGGGCGCACCAGAGGCCCAATAACTCGCCAAACATCTGCGATACTTCGGGGGCAGTTACAAAGTCTCCCGCCTTGCCAAAGGGGTCACGGGTGGCGTAATAGCCCAGTACCGGATGGGCAACAATCAGGCGCATATATTCAGCCACCGCCATCGGCCCCGATTCGAGCCGAAGCGCAATCAGTTCCTCGAGATTCTGCACCGACATATAGGCTTCATATTCGGCAAAATCATCGTCATCCTCGATGAGGGCTCCATCTTCCAGCAAGGCAAGGGCTGAACCGACTGGCTCTGACCAATTGAGTTCGACGGCAATTTGCGACCCGCTTGGTGTCGTCTCTTCACTGTCCATATTGCCTTCCCCTTGCGGCGCGAACCATCAGATAGACTCCGACCAGAATCATGGGGAGCGACAGCCACTGCCCCATGGTCAAGCCGAGGGTCAAGAATCCTTTAAAACTGTCCGGCTCGCGGAAAAACTCGCCCAATGATCTGAATAGTCCATAGCCCATCAAGAAGAGTCCCATCATCATGCCTGGCCGCCGCCGCCATCCCTGCCTCTCAGCTAACCACAGAATGATGAACAAGAGGATACCTTCCATCATAGCCTGATAGAGTTGACTGGGGTGCCGAGGCTCCACCCCAGCCCCCGGAAAAACCATCGCCCATGGCGCGGTCGAGGTCCGCCCCCAAAGTTCGCCATTGACAAAATTAGCCACTCGGCCCAAGAACAGGCCAATCGGAGCCACTGCCGCAATCACATCGCCAAAGGCCAGGATTGGGATTTTGCGCCGCCAAGCAAAAACAACTATCGCTAAAACCACCCCGAGCATCCCGCCATGGAAGGACATGCCGCCTTGCCAAAGTTGAAATATGGCCATCGGGTGAACAATAAAATATTCTGGCTGGTAAAAGACCACATAGCCAAGCCGCCCTCCGATAATCACCCCCAATACGGCATAGAGGACAAAATCATCCAGACTGGCACGCGGCACAAGCAGCGGCGAACGCCGCGACAGCCGCACCGCATAGAACCAGCCGAGCAAAATCCCGGCAATATAGGCCAGGGCATACCAGCGAATGGCAAAGGGCCCCACCGACACAGCAATGGGATCGATCACGGGAAATAGTAAGGCTGGAAACACAGTGGACTCCCTTGTTTATGAATCGCATTGGCTCGGGCTAGGCAGCGAGCTAATATTTAATCAGAATTATAAGGATTTGCCAATAACAAATTGATAATAATGATTTTAAAAGGGTGAACTATAGTTGTTTTGAACTTTCCAAAAAATAAGTGGCCTAGATAACTATATAAAAATTACATGACTAGCCTATATTTTGTCATTCCCCGCAAGGTTGACCCGTTAGGGGCAAACGCAGACGGGGAATCTCCCTTTGCAAATGAAGCGAGATTACCCGTCTCGCTGCTTCGCAGCGGCGGGTAATGACAAGGAGTGGGGCAGCGGGGGGCCAGACTGTCTAAAATGCTTGTAAGGGGTTAACACAGACCAAAAATTGTCATTCTGAGCTTAGAA
>JASGCE010000196.1 GCA_030054295.1 Minisyncoccota bacterium | reverse complement strand
CTTCGCAAAAGCCAAGCGCGACGACGCTCAGAGTGACAAGTTTTTTGTTGAATTATCACCACGAAATTCATTTTAAGACAGCCTAGCCCCCCCCATCTCACTTCGTTCGATTCCCCCCCGCTCAAAAAAATTATTGGATTTTTACAGAGTCAAACTATACTCCGTTCACATGAGAATTCAAAATTTTGTTCAGACTTCAATAACTATCAATATTCGTCATTGCGAGGGAGCGAAGCGACCGTGGCAATCCATTTTTCCATCTGAAAACAATTACTTAGTGGAGAAATGGATTGCCACGCTTAGTCTCACAGCAGGCTGTGAGTCTCGCTCGCAATGACATAATTTTTTGATAAAATTCCAAGAATTTTTACAGAGACAGTGTATACATAAAAATTCTCTAAACCCTACCCCTCCGACGGATCTTTGCGGCCACTGCCATCGATCACCCGCAGGTGCGGTTTGGATTTAAAATTATCGTTCTGTCCAGAGGTTAATTTTACAGAAACCTTAGCCTCCGCCTCGGCCTTACCAGCCTCGAGGCTCAGTTCGGCGCGACGATGGTCGCCCCGCGCCAAATGCCATTGTCCAAGTTTTTGCCAATCCATCTTGACACCCATTTGCTCATTGCAAAAATCAGTGATGGGCACTGAACCCATCCCTAACTTAGCAAAACCCACCAATGTTTCAAGAACAAAATGCAAACGAATTGGAACGAACTGTGATCACAGACTATAGACAACCGAGAAGCACTGGTGGGCCCGGCAGGACTCGAACCTGCGACAACGCCGTTATGAGCGGCGCGTTCTAACCAACTGAACTACAGGCCCAGCGCAACAGTATAGACTCTTATGACGACTTGACTCTCTTTGGTCAAGGAATCAATTGTCTCCCCTTAGTTCCGCCTATCGCCTGCCAAATCCTGCGACACGGCGGAGGCAAAAACATTATCATCCCCCTCCAGCAGTTTTGCCGCATTTTTGGCGACGGAATCCAACAGGGGAGCAAGCCAATCCTGCTCGAGCGGTAAAAAATTACCAAGGACAAAGGGGGCAACCAATTCCCTTGCCCCCGGATGACCAATCCCCAGTCTGATCCGCCGATAATCGGCCCCGATATACTGGTCAAGCGAACGAAGTCCATTGTGGCCTGCCGCCCCGCCACCGCGCTTGACCCGCAGCCGCGAAGGGGCCAAATCCAGCTCGTCATGAAAAACCGTTACCGAGGCCAGCGGAATTTTATAATATCGCATGACCGCAGCAACAGCCAAACCCGATTGATTCATAAAACAGGTGGGTTTAATCAGAATAATCTCTTGCCGTGATCTTGGCTCGAGCCTTACCAATTCACCGCTCGAGACCAGGGCCTCAAGTTTGGATGATTTCCATTCGCTAAATCCATGGGCTGCGGCTATGGCTTCAACCGCCATATAACCAATATTATGGCGGTTGCGCCGATAGCCAGCCCCCGGATTACCAAGGCCTACCCAAAGCTGCACAGTCTGCGGCAGTTTAAATTCCGCCTAGCTAGCTGCTGGTGCCGCAGTACCCGCTGCTGGGGCTGCTGCTGTATCTTCAGCCTGTTCAACGGTTGGAGGTACAATGGTCGAGATGGTAAAGTCACGATCGGCAATGACCGGGCGCGTCCCTTCAGGCAGTTTAATCATGCTGATATGAACGGCGGAATTGATCTCAAAACCAGTAAGATCGACCAGAATCTCCCGCGGAATGGCATTGACCGAGCAGATGAGTTCAATCTCGTGCCGGACAATATTCAAAACGCCACCGCGACGGAGACCGGGTGATTTTTCCTGATTGACAAAATGCACGGGAACATTGACATGAATCTTGCTATCGGCGCCAACCCGCATAAAATCAACATGGAGCGGACGGTCGGTTACCGGATGAAGCTGGACATCCCGCGCCAAGACCCTTTGCTTCTTGCCGCCGAGGTCAACATCAAAAAGCCGTGCAAAAAAACCAGGGCGGTGCAGTTCCCGAACCAAGAGCTTGGGTTCGATATTGATCGATTGCGGCGCATGTCCCTCGCCATAGACAATCCCGGGGATGAATCCTTCGCGTCTGCTTGCCCGGGCTGCACCCTTGCCTGATTTGTCCCGAACCGATGCTGTAAAACTAATGATCTCGCTCATGATCCAACTCCGCTAATTAAGCCATAGATAGAATGAGATGCGACAATAGACAGAAGTTTAAGGCGCGTCTAGCAGAATCAGCAGATTGAGCAACGACTATTGACGGATTCTGCGCAACTGCCAAAGAACCTTGAGTGGCAGGTTGGTAATTTCCAATCTGATCACCAGCTGTTGTGTGTCACGGATTTCACCCTCAATCCCTAGATAGACCGACTCGGCGATCTCGACACGGTGATCCAGGGTTAAAAACTGCCAGACTCGACCGCTCGGCAAAAACAGATTGACGGTTCGCCCCGATTCGGTGGGGCTGGTCACGGCCTCGGCCATTACGGTTGGCGGCAGGTGGAAGCGAATCACCATATCGCAGCCGATCAATTTTGAACCGATGGGATAGTCGCCTATATCGATCAAATGATCCTCGGCCCTAAGATCATAACCATCGGGGGATAGCCAAATATGCCGCTGTTGCACCGCCCAATGGGTCTTTTTTAAGCGGTCGGAATTTAGGTTGAGCCAAATTCCGTCCTCTCGATCCTGCCTGCTGGCCTCCTGCGGCGGGGCCCGGTGGCTGGGCCTGGTCTGGGGCTTGAAGCTGGTCTTCTGGCGATTGGCGGATAGTTCGACGGCGGAGGGAATCTTGCGGTTTGGGTCATCGACAATCTCTATGGCTTGAGTCGAAAAGGCTGCGGCATTTTTTAAATGCCGACGCCATTCGTTATCGAGTTCGGGATAGCCGCCGATGCTGGTAATCAGCCGCTCGCCATCGGCACTGATCTCGAGGGCGAGGTTGGAATGGACTGGCCAGATCGGTAATTTTTTCCGAGAGTCAGGGCGAGACTCTTGGGTCGATGGCTTGCCGCCAAAATCACAGAGCAACAGAAGCGACTGGCATTTTACGCGGTGGTAGCCACTGATGGGGAGGGTCAAGGGTGGATTGCCAAAGGAGCCACAGCGCAGCAAAAGCAGGTCAAGCTCGGCGGGCTTGAACTCCATCCCACCCTGAAACAGGGCCAGGCCGCCGTCATTATGCCTAAAAAAGCGCAGGGCTGGAGCCATCCGATCCATGACCCTTTGCATGGCCTGGGGCACGGGATAACGCGCCCGGACCATCGTATCGCGAATGTCGGTAAGTTCGCGCAGACCAAAATAGATCATACTGGGGTTGCGCGTCACCGTTCCGCCATCGGGCAAAAACATCATCGATAGAACCGATTCAAAGGCCGGAATCACGCGATTGACCTCGCGGTCGCGGATATCAAAGGTTTCGGGTTGGCAGAGCTGCCAGGCAATCAAGCCCTTAAAGGCCTGCAAGGTGGCCTTGATGGGATGGGGCCAGCGACTCGATAGGGGCGGCAGGGCTTGACTGGGGTTTAAAATATTCCGCGCCATGACTTCGCGGTAGAGTCGCTCGGCCTGTTCATTCATGCTGCGCCACAAAAGCCGCTCGAGGGTCTTATGGCGATAGGTCAATCTTGGAAACCAAACCAGCAGCAGCCAGAGTCTCTGCCCCAAAACATCGCTGCGATAGGCAATGGAGCGGGTAAATTCGTTAAAACTCGGCTCGCTCTTCAACCAGTCGAGGGTTTGTTTTTGCATAAATTCAAGACTGGTCGGATCGCCACTGGCATCCAAATCGCGCAGCCAGTCAAAACTATGAAGGGCTATCCATGGCCGGATCGAGGGGGTGGGGAGAGTTGCGTTCTGATGGTTTGGTAAAGCCTTATCCGAAGCCTTGCTTGCGGCAAGAGTCTTGGCTTGCTGCCAGCATCCGGCCGCAAAGGGGAGTTCCATATCCGCAATGCGCAGAATATGGGCCATCAAGCCGCTGCCCCGCTCAAGGGTTCCCGGCCAGGGATCCTCAGGATGGATTGCCAAACCTCGGAAGGGACTGAGCGGGACACACCAACGGCGAATCCTTTGCCTAATCGTCAGCAGGAAAAAAATCATCTAAAACAAGGCTCGGTCTATAATGGGTTGATTATGTCACCTGTTTTGTCAACAGATCTGTGAGTATGGCTGATTTTTGGTAATAATGAAACCAAGAGTCGGTTGGAGTCTATCCCAATTCCCCGAGATCAGAGTATATATACTGTGTTCAATTGAGAATTAAAAAACTCAGACTCGTAATTTAGATTAAAATTTGTTTGGGGGGGGCGGATGCCCCCCATCTCACTTCGTTCGATTCCCCCCCGCTGGATAGCCTCGTGCTTACGCACGACGCTATGAGGATTTTGGGAATGTTTAAACCTCCCATAACCCCTCATCGCCCCGTCGGCGTAGGCCGACATAACTCAGAAAAGCAAGGCGATC
>JASGCE010000025.1 GCA_030054295.1 Minisyncoccota bacterium | reverse complement strand
GACTGTTCTAAGCTCAGAATGACAAGTTTGGAGTTTTTCAGACTTTCCTGAAGGGAGGGGGGACATTCTTTCCGTAACCCAAAGGATAGTCCATAAAGGTTGAAATTCGAGTTGCCTCCCCCTAGCAGGGGGAGGCAAAAAAATGACTTTCTCAGACTTTCCTAAAGTTATCTCAGAACTATTCATTACAACCCCTTGATTTACAAATGATTGATATTTATCAGTCCAGAATACCATATTTAGTGGATAACTTTATTTTAACCCTTGCGAAATATTTAAATTATCACCATAATGCACAAGGTTCATAATGAGCCTCGACTATGATTCAGTTTTTGTGAAGCCCCGGATCTCAACACGGTAATGAATTTTCTTTGAGACTCCATCGTCGGCCCTCTACAGCTACTGGCAATCTAGACGCATTTCTTAATGGAGAATGACTCATGAGCAGGTTTAACTCGATGACTCGTTTGGCGGCCCTTGGTGTGATTGGCGCAGCCTCGATGATGATGACCAGCAGCATTGCTTTGGCTGCAAACAAGACCCTAACCATTGGCTTTGTTGGCGTGACCAGTGGTCCGGCAGCGGCCTGGGGTACATCCAATGTCCGTTCAATGCAGACCTTGGCTGAACTTTACAATGCCAAGGGCGGCGTGAAGATTGGTGACGCGACCTATGACATTAAGGTTGAAACCTTTGATGATCAAAAGGATCCAAAACTGGCGGCTGAAGGTATGCAGAAGATGGCCGCCAAGGGCGTCCATTATGTCGTCGGCCCCAATGTTGACGATGGTGCTGCCGCTGTGAAGCCAGTTGCCGAAGCCAAGAACATTATGTACTTCCCCTATGCTTTCCCCAAAGAACTCTACACCAAGCCAGCATCCAATGCCGTCTTGGGCATGGTTGCCAATTACCAGTCCGGCCCGGCAATCTACAAGTATCTCAAGGATAACAAGGGCGTGAAGACGGTTGCCTTCATTGCTGCCAATGAATCCGATTCGCTCAGCCAGCGCGATGGTGGCGTTGATGTTGCCACCAAGCTTGGCCTCAAGGTCGTTTCTTCCAAAACCACCTATCAGTCGGACACGGTTGACTTTACTGCCATTGTGACTCCGATTGTCAAGCAGAAACCAGACCTGTTGGTTCTGTCGGGTGCCAATGCTGCGAACGCTGCCAAGATCATCAAGGCCGCTCGTGACCTTGGCTACAAGGGTCTGATGTCGGCTGAGACCGCCATGGATGCCAAGGTGCTGAAGGAAGGCGCTGGCGATAAGGCTGATGGCTTTATCTCGGTCGGTGGTGCTTCGACTCCGGAAATCGCTTCGGACGAGATGAAGGCATTTGTCGCCGCCTATACAAAAAAATATGGCGAATATAACGACGAATCCAACACCAAGGTCTATGCTTTGGCCTATATCGTCGAGACCTTGAAGGCCAATCCCAAGGCCATTACCGATGTGAACGAGTTCAAGAAGACAATGGATAGCTTCTCGGCTCCGAACCCCTATGTTAAGACTGCGGGTGCGAAGATTCGCTATGTCGGCATGAGCAGCTTTGGCCAGAAGCGCCAGATTTCGGTGCCGATGGTTGTCACTGAATATCAGGGTGGCAGCTTCAAGACTCTGTTTGTCGGCGAAGTTGACTAATTTCACTTCGGTGAAAGTGAAGCGAATTCGGGGGGCAATCGCAAGATTCGCCTCCCGAATTTTATCTGGTTTTAAATTGTCAGTGCGGAAGCAAAATTAGCGGTTGCTTTTTTAAGCCAAGCTGGTATTTACGATTACAATAACCGAATTTAAAAATCTGGATGATATGGGGAGCGAATGGAATCGCACAGGCTTGGTAAAATCGCTGTGCTGATTTTTTATTTGTTAAGCAGTTTTATTTGGGTTAAGGTTTAACCGAAATTAGGGTGAAGAGTGATTCCGCCATAACCAACGAAACGGGGTAAGGATTACAATGGAACAGGTAATCGCAAACGGACTATTTACTGGGGCGCAATATGCATTGATCGCCTTGGGCTTGACCCTGATCTTTGGTCTCATGAATGTGCTTAACTTTGCCCATGGGCAGATGTTTGTCCTCGGGGCACTATTTGCCTATACCATCTTTAACCACATAGTCGAACTCGGCTGGTTTTTGGGCATGACCCCTTGGCTCGCCAATATTCTGACCTTTATGGTGGCCTTGGTTGCGACGCTGGTGTTTCTGGCCTTTGTCGGGGCCCTGTTTGAACGGTTTCTGTTTAGAACCGTGATTAAACGCAGTTCGCGTGACGAAAGCACCATGTTGCTGGCGGCTGCAACTGCATTTTTGCTTGATGCGCTGCTGCCGATGAAACATGTTTTTGGCGAACTCAGCCATAGTTTACCCGCCTTGATCGAAGGTAGTTTTTCGATTGAACAGCCCTGGTTCTCGGACACGCCCTTTTACATGCCCTATTCCAAGGTCTTTATTGGTGGATTGGCATTGTTCCTGATCGCCGGATTTATGGCCTTTATGCAATATACCAAGCCGGGTCGGGCGATGCGGGCCTTGGCTCAGGACAAGATTGCCGCCCAGCTGATGGGGGTTCATGTCGATCGCTTTACCATGTTGGGCTTTGCCCTTGGCGCGATGTTGGCGGGCGGGATCGGTGCCTTGATTGTGACCATCACCAATATTGGCCCGACTGCCGGTTCCAGTTTTTCGATCAAGGCCTTTATCATGGTGATGATCGGTGGCGCTGGTGTGGTTGGGGGAGCCATTGCCGGCGGTTTTGTGCTCGGGATGATGGAATCGATTGTTCCGACTCTCTTGGCTCCCTATGATCTGGCTAACCTTTCGGATTTGATTATCTTCGCCGCCCTGATGATCTTCCTGTCCTTCAGACCGCAGGGTTTGATGGGCAAGCCGTGGGGTTGATTCTGGGGGGCTGAGTCTAGTGGGTTGAGTCTTCGAATCTTTAATAATTGGCTATTATCGATGCGACAATTGAAGGTCTATGGATATGAAAGTTAAACCACATACGGAATCGGGACTTAAAACCTGGGTCGGCTTGGCGGCTCTGGTCTTGGCGATGGGCCTTTTCTATTTTGGCATTCCCGCCTTGATTGCGCAAAACCCCGAGGTCTATAGCCGTTACTATACGACCCTGTCGGGCATTGCATTGCTCAGCATGGCATCGGCGGGGGTCTGGCTGACCTTTTACATTGGGCGGATTAACATTGGCCAGGGGGTCTTTTGTCTTTTTGGGGCCTATATTTCGGGGATATTGGTCGTTAACTATGGCATGAATTTCTGGTACTCGGCGATTTGGGCTGGGGTTATCTGTTCCTTGTTAAGCTTTTTGATCGGCTTGCCGATTCTGCGGCTTCGCGGCGTTTATTTTGCGATGGTGACCTTGATCTCGACCCAGGTTGCGACACTGGTTGTGCAGAATTTGGCGATTACCAAACAGGGTCGCTCCTTTGCCTTGCCACCGCCCGCAGCCTTGACCCTTCCGGGTACGGACATTGTGGTGATTCCGGCCTTTACTCTGGAAGGGGCGGCGGTGGGATTTTACTTTGCGGCCATTACCCTGATGATCTTGACCTTTCTTGGGCTGTACCGTCTGGTCAATTCGCGGATTGGACAGCTGTGTAAGTCGTTGCAACAGAATGAGGAACTGGCATCGTCATTGGGGGTCAATATTGTTTGGCTGCGTCTGGTTGCCTATGCCATCTCCTGTTTTGTCGGGGGAGTCGCTGGGGCCTTTTACGGCGCGCAACAGGCCAATCTGAATGTCAGTCTTTTTACGGTTCAGGATTCGGTTAATTTTCTGCTCTATTGCTTTATGGGTGGCTTGAACTATGTGGTGGGGCCCTTGATTGGCACCATAACCTTGCGGCTTGGGTGGGATCAGCTTTCGCCGACCGGCGAATATCAGTTGGCAATCTATGCCCTTGCCTTGATCATTTTGATGTTCATTCTTCCCAATGGACTGATGAGTTTGGTGGAGGAGGGCAAGAAGTGGTTTATCCGCCCTAACCACCGCCAGAAATTGCAATCCATGTCGGCACAGAAACCTGTCAAGACTGTCGCAAAATCTGCTGCCAAGAAAAGGCCAAAGACCGCCGCCAAGACCGCCCCAAAGTCAAACAAGGGAAGGAAATAGCCATGTCAGAAATTTTGCAGGTTAAGTCGATTACCAAAAAATTCGGTGGCTTGACCGCGGTTAATGGAGTCAGTTTTGGTGTCAAGGAGAAGGAAATTCTTTCGGTCATTGGCCCCAATGGCGCGGGGAAATCGACCCTGTTCAAATTGATCTCCTCCTTCATGAAGCCCTCGGATGGCGAGGTCCTGTTTAACGGCAAGCGAATCAGCAACCAGGCCCCGCATATTGTCGCGCGCAAGGGCGTGGTGCGAACCTTTCAGGAAACGACGATCTTTAAAAACATGACGGTCAAACAGACGGTCATTGTTGCTCATCATCTGCGATCAAAGGCCAATCTGTGGGGTTATTTTGTCAGCACGCCCAATGCGCGGAATGACGAAAAGCATTTTGGCGACTCGGCCGACGAGATTCTCGAGTTTCTTGGCCTTTCCTCGATGGCCAATGAACAGGCATCGAACCTGCCGCACGGCCATCTCCGCGCCCTGGGCATTGCCATGGGGCTGGCGACCAACCCCAAGATTCTGCTGCTGGACGAACCCTTTGCCGGCATGAACCACGACGAGACCATGAAGGCGGTCAAGATGGTTCGTGACCTGCGCAAGCGCGGCTTAACGGTTCTGTTGGTCGAGCATGACATGCACGCGGTCATGACCATTTCGGATCGGATTGTGGTTCTTAACTTTGGCACCAAAATTGCCGAAGGCACGCCGGAACAGATTCAAAAGAATCCGGCGGTTATCGAGGCCTATCTGGGGCATGAAGACAAGGAAATAGGATTATAACCATGACAAGAATCCTCGATTTTTCAAATGTCGAACTCTATTACGACCATGTTCATGCTCTCAGGGGGGTTTCGATCCATGTCGAGCAGGGGGAGACCGTTGCCTTGATCGGTGCCAATGGGGCCGGAAAATCCTCGATTCTGCGTGCCATTACGGGTATTCGCCCGATTACCTCGGGAGAGATTAACTATAATGGCAAACGCATCAATGGCATGAAGGCCTGCGACATTGTGCCGCTTGGTCTGTCGATGGTGCCAGAGGGGCGGCGGGTTTTTCCCTTTATGTCGGTGCGCGATAATCTGATGATGGGGGCCTTTACCCGCCATAGTAAAAAGGAGATTCGCGAAACCCTCGATATGGTTTTGGGTCGCTTTCCAAGGCTGAAGGAAAGATACCATCAGCCAGCTGGCACCATGAGCGGTGGGGAGCAACAGATGTTGGTGATTGGTCGCGCCTTGATGTCACGGCCGAAGATGCTGCTGCTTGATGAACCATCCTTGGGGATCGCGCCGAAATTGATTCAGGACATTGCCCGTTCGATTGTGGCGATTAACCGTGACGAAAAGGTATCGGTTCTGTTGGTCGAGCAGAATTCGCGGATGGCTCTTAAAATTTCTCACCGTGCCTATGCCTTGACGACTGGCACCATTGCCCTGAGTGGCAAGTCGGCTGATCTGGCCAAGGACGAAAGGGTGCAAAAACTCTATCTTGGTGGGGAGGTCTAGGGTGTCGTCAACTGTTGGTAACTACCCGCGCAATATGTTGGGTTATGGCGAGCGCACTCCGGATCCGCAATGGCCGGGAACCAATGGACAAAATTCCTTCGTCGCGGTGCAGTTTGTTCTGAATTACGAGGAGGGTGGCGAGAATAACATTCTCCATGGCGATGCCGCCAGCGAGGCTTTTTTGTCCGAGATTCCGGGTGCTGCCCCGTGGGTTGGGCAAAGGCATTGGAATATGGAATCGGTCTATGAATATGGTTCGCGGGCTGGTTTTTGGCGGCTTCATCGGCTCTTTACGGAGCGGGAAATTCCCCTGACCATCTATGGGGTTGCAACGGCTATGGAGCGATCACCGGTGCAGCTGAAGGCGATGATCGATGCCGGATGGGAAATGGCGAGTCACGGTCTTAAATGGGTCGAGCATCGCGACATGCCTGAGGCCGAAGAACGCAAAACCATTCAGGATGCGATTCGCATTCACACCCAATTGACGGGTGAGCGGCCGTTGGGTTGGTATACCGGTCGCTGTTCTATCAATACGACCAAATTGATAGTGGAGGAGGGTGGTTTTCTATATTCCTCTGACGACTATTCGGATGATTTGCCCTATTGGTTGGAGCGGCCTCAGGGTGGGCGTCATTTGATCATTCCCTATACACTGGATGCGAATGACATGAGGTTTGCGACGCCGCAGGGTTTTAATTCGGGCGAGCAGTTTTATCACTATCTTAAGGATTCTTTTGACTGTTTGTATGACGAGGGCAAGCGCGGCTCGCCCAAAATGATGTCGATTGGGATGCATTGTCGGCTGCTTGGTCGGCCGGGGCGGGTTATGGCTTTGCAGCGGTTTGTGGACTATGTTCGCAGTCATCCGCGGGTGTGGATACCGCGGCGGATTGACATTGCGAAACATTGGCACGAGAATTTTTAATAGGAGCGCAGGCGCGGCTTGAGCGCACTAAGGTCGTGACCCATTCCTTGTCAAATTGTTCGGAGTGACTAAACCAAAGCAAAAAGTTACAAAAAATAAAAAGAAAAAGCGGTTTGGCTGCAAGCCAATGAGCGAAGCGAATGTGAGTATGTCACAGACCCTTCAACCATTTGAAGCGCCGCAGGCATTTCTCCGCCCAGCACAATCAGGAATTTATATTTTGAAAAGTAGCGCGTTCGTTACTCCCAATGAATTATTTATCCTTGCTCGCTTGCGAACGCAGTGAGCAAAAAAGCGAGTAAGGGGAAATAATTCATAAGAACGCGCTGGTTCACCTCCCCTTCTACAGGAAGGGGAGGATAGTCGCAGCTTGGCAGCTTGCTGCCTAGCGAGACTTGGAGGGGTTGGTTAACTCGTTGATTATAATGATACAAACCAACCCCTCCAAGCGAACCTAACGCTCGACTTCGTCTTCGCTAAGGTTCGCTATCCTCCCCTTCCTAAATCAGGAAGGGGAGGTGAAGTAAAATTCAGAACCTTGTCAACAAACTGACGGCTCCGCCTTGCATCCAATCATTACTATTCCCTTTTATTGTCATTCCCCGCCAGGTTGCTTCGTTAACGAAGCAACCGCAGACGGGGAATCTCGCTTTTTTTTATACTCTGAAAGCAAAGCGAGATTACCCGTCTCGCTACTACGCTGACGAATGTCGGCATTCTCCGACGGGGCGGCGGGTAATGACAAGCGGGGTGGAAAGCGGGCAATGACAAATCTTCTGTATCAGCAGAAGTGAGAATTCCCCTAACCATTCTTCCCCAAATAGAATTCCGCAATGGACGAATCGCCCGCCAGCTCGCGGCCTGTCCCAGTTTTAATAATCCTCCCCGTCTCCAACACCAGGCCGCGATCCGCCAGTTCCAAAGCCATCCTTGCATTCTGCTCAACCAACAGTATCGAAATCCCCGAAGCCCGCAGCCTAGCAATCATCGCAAAAATCTGCTCAACCATCTTAGGCGCCAAACCCATACTCGGCTCGTCGAGCAACAGCAGCCGCGGAGTCGCCATCATCGCCCGCGCCATCGCCAGCATCTGTTGCTCGCCCCCCGACAATAGTCCCGCCAATCCATTTTGCCGCTCGGCCAGAATCGGAAACTGGTCAAATATCTCCGCGACCCTTTGCCGCAACAGAGCCCGACCAACCCTAAAACCACCCAAACGGAGATTGTCCAATACCGTCATCGCACCAAAAACCTGCCGCCCCTCAGGAACCAAGGCCAACCCCTGCCGAGCCAAGCGATGGGTGGCAGTCCGAGTCACATTCTGACCGCTAAAATTCACAACCCCCCTTTGCTTAGGCAAGAGTCCAGCAATCCCCAACAACAATGTGGTTTTTCCCGCACCATTGGCCCCAATCACCACGACCAGTTCACCGCAATTCATCGATAAAGACAGATCGCCAATCACCGTCATCTTGCCATAACCAAGAGCAATCGATTTGAGTTCAAGAATTAATGGTTCCCCCTTCATCGTGATACCCCCAAATAGGCATCGATGACCTGCGGGTTAACCCTGATCCTGGCCGGATCATCGGTTGCCAATTCCTTACCCAGATTCAGCACCGTGATTCGATCGGCCAACTTCATGACCAGACCCATATCATGCTCGACCAAAACAACCGTAAGCGCGTCATTGCGAAGGTGAGCCATGATCTCTGCCAAGCCATCGGTCTCGGCCGGATTCAAACCCGCCGCTGGCTCGTCGAGCAACAGCAAACGCGGCTGCAATGCCAAAGCGCGGGCCAGTTCGAGCCGCCGCGCCGCGCCGTAAGATAATGTCATGGCTTGATCATCGCGCTGCCGATAGAGCCCAACCAGCCGCAACCAGAGGTCAGCAGATTCGGTCAAAGCCTCCTCGGCAGCCCTAACGGCGGCTCGCTTAAAAAACACATCACCGAGACGATAGGGTTGCTGCTGCTGCGCCGCGACCAGAATATTCTCTCGCAGAGTCATCGCGCCAAAAAGCCGCAGATTCTGGAAACTGCGCGCAATCCCCAGCCGCGCCCTCTGCCACGGCGGCAGGGCGGTAATGTCTAACCCAGCAAAAAACACCCCGCCGGCAGTGGGGCTCTGCAAACCACTCAATATGTTGAACAATGTGGTTTTGCCCGCGCCATTGGGGCCGATAATGGCGTGAAACTGTCCCTGATGGATGGGTAGGTTTATGTCGCTCAGGGCTTGAATACCAGCAAAACTCTGGCTGATGCCGCGACATTCCAAAACTATGGGACTAGTCATGATTCCCCCCACCCTGTGGCCTGAGTCGAAATCTTTTAAGGCGAAGATAGGGAATCCTCGCCAAGATTCCCGCCGGCATAAAGATCACCACCAAGACAATCACCAGACCATTGATGATCAAACGAATCTCGGGAATGCTACGCAGAACCTCGGGCAGCAGGGTTAGGATCACCGCGCCAATCACCCCGCCCACCGGGTTCTGCACCCCACCAAGCAGAACAAAACTGAGAATGGCGACAGCCGTCTCGAAGCCAAAATCCTGCGGAGAGATAAAACTATTGGCGTGACTGCTCAAGCCGCCCGCCAATCCAGCCAGCAGGCCCGAAGCGACCATCCCGCCCAGCTTCATTCTGTCGGTGGCAATTCCCATGGCGGCGGCGGCGGTCTCGTCGAGTCTCATGGCCTCCATGGCCCGCCCGATACGGGTTTTGGCCACCATAATCAACCCGAACAGCACCACCGCCAAGACCAGATAAAGCTGGGCAAGCGTGGTCTCCCGCGGAATGTTAGACAGGCCAGTGCCGCCACCGCTCCAGCTGGAATTGACGAGAATAATCCGCAAAATCTCGCTGAGGGCAATGGTGGTGATCGCCAAATAGACCCCCGCGAGCCGCCGCACCAAGGCCCCCACCGCCGCCGCAACCAATCCGCCCAGCAAGGAAGACAGAACCAAGGTCACAACAAAGGGCAACTGCCAGTAAAGACTCAGCAGGGCACCACTATAGGCACCAATGGCCATAAATCCCGCCTGCCCCAGAGATAACTGCCCCATGGCAAAAACACACCAGAGCGAAAGGGCCAGCAGCCCATTGATCGCCACCGTATGGGCAAGATGTTCATAGGCAAAGAAAAAATCGTTCAAATTCACAGCCACTCTCCACGCCTGATTTTATGAGTCAATCCATGGCCGGAGCCGCGCCGCCAAATCATCGCCGAGATCATCCCTGCTCATGGCAAAGGCCACGGTTGCCTCGACAAATCCAGCCTTATCGCCACAGTCAAACCGCCGGCCGGCAAAACGATAGCCATGGAAGGGCATGATGGGCAAAAGCCCGGACAGGGCATCGGTCAATTGAATCTCTCCCCCGGCTCCGCGTTTTTGCTCATCCAGCAAAGCAAAGACTCGGGGGTCAAGAATATAGCGACCAATCACCGCCAAATTAGACGGGGCCAAATCAACCCGCGGTTTTTCGACAAGACCAGTGACCTTGACCAATCGTCGACTGCCAGTTGCGGCATGGGAAGGATCGAACGAGACAATACCATAGCGATCCGTATGGGCCATTGGCACCTCCATCACCGCGACCATCGCCCCCCCCACCTGTTGATAGGCCGCGATCATCTGCTGGAGACAGGGAATGTCAGATTGAATCAAATCATCGGCCAGAATCACGGCAAAGGGTTCATCGCCAATCAAGGGCTTGGCGCACCAGACCGCATGGCCAAGACCAAGGGGCTCGGGCTGACGGGTATAGGCAACCTTACCGGGGGGGAGTGTTGTTGATTCCACCAACCGCCATAGAATATCCTTGCCCTTGGAATGGAGGGCAGATTTTAGTTCGCTGCTATAGTCAAAATGGTCCTCGATGGAACTCTTGCCGCGACCGGTGACAAAGATAAACTCCTCGATCCCAGCGGCCCTTGCCTCCTCCACCGCATATTGGATGAGCGGCTTATCGACCACCGGCAGCATCTCCTTGGGCATGGCCTTGGTCGCGGGTAAAAAACGAGTCCCTAGACCGCCAACCGGAAAAATCGCTTTACGAACCGGTTTGAACATCTAGGCTGTTACCTGCTTTAAATGACCCGAGTTTTTGGCCATTAAAAGATTCTGCATTTCGGGTTTTCTTTTGATTGCCAGTTCCTTCATCAATTGCCGCAGCTCCTGCCTTGCCGCCACCTGAGTCAACATATCGATCTTGAACTCCTTGAGATCGAGCAGAGTCATCCCCTGGGGATAGAGTTCCCTAAAGATGGCCCGCTCAGAAAATCCCGTCACAACGCGGAAACTCAGCTTTTTTTGCAGTGCTTCAAGGGCGATGATAAAATTCTGTTTATTATCCGCACCATCTTCAAGATTGGTGATGCGGTTGCGGATCACCACCCAATCTATGGGAGCCAGTCCCGCTCTCTGGCGAAGACTCTTCTGCTCCCACACCATGCGGGAATAGTGGCTGGGGTTACCAACCGCGAGAGACTCGGGGTTGACTTCGGCCAGCACAGCAAAGTCGATAAAGGATTCATTCAAGGGGGTAATCAGCATATCGGCGGCAAAATGGGCGCGCCGCGATAGGGGCGTGTCATTGCCCGGACAGTCGAGAATCACAATATCATTGGTCTCGAGTAACTTGGCGAGAGAGCGATCAAACTCGGGCAATTCATCGCTGGCAAGAACAATCTCCTCCGGGAACTTCAGCTGCACCGAACCATCGAGAGAGGCCAGCAACCGCCGCCGCGATTCAAGATAACGAATCAAAGACCCCTGCCGTCGGTCCAAATCCATAAGACCAACCCGATAGCCATCATAGAGCAGACTCATGACCATATGCATGGCGGTGGTCGATTTGCCCGTGCCGCCCTTTTCGTTGCCAATGGCGATGACGCGGTGGGGATTCTCAATACGCATCATGATTCCTTCTGTTCATTATCAATTTGATAAATTCTAGCACAGAGGGTTAATCATGACAATGCGCTTAGGCAAAAGGTAGAATTTCATTCCCCTAGCCATTTGGAGAATTTTGCAGTCGCAAGGATTCGCCCTCTAACTGTTGCTCGAGCCGCGCCATAAATTCAGCCCGCCCAAGTCCCGGCGGAATGGCCGGCAAGAATGAGAGGGTGATGGTGCCGGGGAAGCGTTTTAAACTCCGCTTTGGCCAGAAGAGTCCCGAGTTCAAGGCCACCGGCACCACCGCTACCCGACTATCGCGATAGATGGCATAGACCCCAGCCTGATAGGGCTTGCCACTGCCAGCCATGGTGCGGGTTCCTTGGGGAAAAATCACCAGATGCCGCCCCGATTCAAGGGCCGATTTAGACTCGCTTAAAAGCTTGCGCAGGGCTGCCGAATGGCCGCCGCGATCAACGCCAATCATCCCCATCTTCCGCCCCCACCAACCATAGAAGGGGACATGAAACAGCTCCTGTTTTAAAACATAGGCCGGATCACTCGCCAGATGTAAAAAGACAAATGTATCCCAAGCCGATTCATGTTTGGATGCCAAGATCACCGGCTGGTTGGGAATATTATCAAGCCCCTCGAGGCGAAATCCCAAACCACAGATATGACGCAAAAACCAAAACTGCATGGCAATCCAGGACAGGACGAAGGGGCGAACAATCGCCAGCGGAAGTGGCAAGAGCGGAAGGCTCAAAATCCCCTGCACCAATAGGGTCAAGTTAAAGGCCAGAAAAAACAACCCCGACCTGAGCCATAGACCAATAATAGAATGACCGGTGCCACTGGTCTTTGCTTTGCAGCCAGCAATATTCTTGAATGGCTTGGGGGATTTTAAAATTGCCATGTTGTTCATTCCATAGGGGTTAGATTACATCCCCTTCTAAAGGAAGGTCTGAAAAACTCCAATTTTAAAGTGCAACCCCTCCAAGAAACTCTAAGGTTCGACTTCGTCTCACCAAGAGTTTCTATCCTCCCCTTCTAAAGAAGGGGAGGTAATCCGATATTCATCCCCCCTTCTTTAGAAGGGGGGAATAGTCTCACTTAGAAGTTTACTTCTTAGTGAGACTAAGGGGGGGTGCCTGACTGTCTGTAAAAATTGACTTTTTTAGACTTTCCTAAAGAAGAGGAGGTATAGATTGAGGCTGCTATATAATCAGAAAATGCTCTAGAATAGAACCCTTAATCTCGCGCGACTATATTTGTGAAACTCGCGTAAAATCAAGAAGAGACTCCCGCGATGGAGCCACCATTGTTTATTTTCTATTCTATAGGTGATGACTGGCTCGGCAATAATGACGGTCTTTGGTAAGGCCAGTTTAAACTCGAGCAGACTGCGCGGCACATGAAAATCAGCCGTGACCAGGATCATCGAGTTAAGGCGATTGTCCGCCATAAACCTTGCCGACTCCTGAGCATTGCCACGGGTATCTGGCGCACTATAGCCGAGACGGACGCAACAGTTTCGTCTTTTGGCGGGAATCCGCGCAAGTTCCGCCGAAATATCAGCATCCCGCGACACCCCCGAGATAAAGAGTCGATCCGCCAGGCCAAGGTTAAAGAGCTCGATACCGCGATCGATCCGACCCGCGCTGCCGGTCAAAACAATTATCACATCGCTTTTTTTAAGGTTCTTTTGCGACGATTGGGGAATCCGCGCCAAGAATCCTTGCAGCAAAATAAACCAAACAACTACCGCGATTCCGATGATCAAAATCACAATCCCAAAGATCATTTCAATGCGCCGAATCATGGGGCAATTCCCAGGCGGTCAACTACCGCGGTTAAATCGCGGCAAATCGGGGTGGAGCGCAATTCTTCAGCCAACCCCGCGTCGCGGTCGAGCGATTTTTTAAGCTCCAACCCCTTGCCCGTTTCAACGAGCCAAAATTCACAACCAGCCCGACAGGCCGCCACAAAATCGGTATAGCTATCCCCAACCATCAGGGTATGGCTTGGCTCTTGGTTAAACTCGGCCATAGCCTCCTGCAACATTTGCGGGCCGGGTTTGCGCCTTGGGGTGGCTCGCCAATCGCCATTGGCCGCGGGGGCATCGGGGGCAAAGAAAATCCGATCGATCACCGCCTTGGCATCCTCCCAGAGTCTCCGTTCCATCTCCTGATGAATGGCCGCCAGTTCATCAAGGGTTAGGGTGCCGCGCCCCACGACCGCCTGATTGGTTACCACCACCACCTTCAGCCCTTGCCGATTGAGTCGGGCAATTGCCGCTGCGACTCCCGCAATCAATTCAAAATCGGCAATTGACTTCACCGAATCTGGAAGGTCACGGTTAATCACCCCGTCGCGGTCGAGCAGAATCAGTTTTTTACCGGTCATATGCTGCGACGATAAATCGGTCATCCCCTCGTCCAACCCTCCTTTACCTTGCGCGCTAGGGCAGCCGCCTGATCGCGGTAATCGAAGTCCGCCAGGCCGTGATCGTACAGAGTATCACCATCAGAATCATCAATCCCAATAAAACCATCCAGGCGAGCCAGCCGAGGTGCAGGCTGCTGCCTATGTCGGTGGCGAAACCCTCGGCCAACTGCCGCCCCCCGCCAATGCCGATAAGGCCGAGCAAGCGGATGGTCAAACAGGCCAATCCCCCGCCAATCGCCGCCCCAATCAAGGATAGGGTCAGACTATGCCAGACAAAGGAACGGGCGATGAATTTCTCCTCCGCCCCCATAAAATGCATGACCTCGATAATGTCTAGGTGAATATTTAAATTAGACCGAGTCACAATCATAACCGCCGCCATGGCTATGGCAAAAACCAAAATCAGCACGGTAATTCCCAGAATCTGGAGACCATAGGCCAGATGAACCAAACCGCTCAACCAATCGAGATGGGATTCATACCGCGCCAAGGGATTGGTGCGAATGACCAGTTGCCGCAGAGTCTCCGACTTGATGAGCTGCGGCTCGAGGGTCAAGCCAATCAGCCGCGGCATCGGCAATTCGCTTAAGTCAACCGTACCCAAAAATGGCGCGAGCAATTCTTTATTGCGCGAAGGGCTGATAACCTCCACCCCCTTAACCCCCTTGGTCTGTTTGAGCATAGTGACCATCTCGGCAATTTGCCGATCGATAAGTTCGCGCTGCTGATTTGCCGCAAGTTCGATATTGGGCATCAGTTGAACCGTCGCCGAGCCAGCTAAATCAGCCTGCCACCTTCCAATTGAACCGGCAATCATCATGGTCGCGGCAGCAAACAGCACCGCCAAAAAAACCATGCCGCCGATGATCCAAACCATAAAGCTGGGGCCAGACCTCGCGCCAAAGGGAATGAGACCCATATGGCTGACCAGTCTGTTCCAGCGGCTTGAATGGCTAAAGCGCGGCGGCAAGGGTTTGGCAATTCCGCGCCCTTGGCTTTTTTTAACCGAAGCAGCGGGTGAGGTTTTGGGAGGGTTTGGCGGGGGGTTAATATTCATGGCGAATCACTCTTTCGAGCTTGCCCGATTTTAAGCGCAGCATGGGATAGACAAAGCGATCCATCAGGGCTTCACTGTGAGTCGCGAGAACAATGGTCACGCCATTCTTATTCAGGTCTTCAAACAGGCGCATCAAAAGCCGCGCCGTATGTTCGTCGAGATTACCGGTTGGCTCGTCGGCCAGCAGAATATCGGGTCTGGCAATGACCGCCCGGGCAATGGCGACCCTTTGCTGTTCACCCCCGGACAGGGTTTGGGGTCGTGACCAAAAATGGTCGCTCAGGCCAACCCAACTCAGGAGCTGTTCGACCTTGTCCTTGATCTCATCCTCGCGCTCGCGCTTAATGCGGAGGGGCAGGGCAACATTGTCAAAAACCGACAGGTGGTTAATCAATCTACAGTCTTGAAAGACCATACCGATTCGGATGCGGAGCTTGGGGATTTCGTTGCGCGGCAGGGTCTGAAGGTCTTGACCAAAGACGGTAACATTGCCGCGCGTGGGAACCTGTGACAGGTGCAGAATTCTCAGCAGGGTTGACTTGCCGGCACCACTCTGTCCGGTCAGATAATGGAATGAACCCGCCTTGAGGTGGAGGGAGACATCCTTTAAAATCTCCTGCCCCTCAGGGTAACGCATTCCAATATTATCAAGATGAATCATGAAGATTAAGTCTCAACCAGGCCAGTGTGAGTCTAACTCTGGGTCAATGCCATGCCTAAAGACGATAGGTCAGTTGAATAGAGTCCGAACAACCAACCTCTGCTCGACAAAAACCAGGTATATTTGGCTATATGACCCATTAATACCACAATATTTAGCGGGAATCAGATATTTATTTTGCCTATCGCAGGCAATTTGCCATATTCTATCGACTATGAAATCTTCCATCAGTATATTGCCCTATGCTTAATAAGGTAATATAAGAACTAAGCTTTATTTGCGGAATTGACTTATGATCTTAACCTGTCCTTCTTGTCAGCAAAAATACATGGTGACCAACCGCTCGATTGGGCCAGCCGGTCGCATGGTGCGGTGTGACAATTGTCAACATGAATGGTTTGAAGCCTCCCCGGTCGAGGAAGGCTTTGGCTCGGTGGCTCCGGCGATAAGGGGCCCCGCTGCCGCTGCCGCAACCGACTTCAGCCGAGAAGTTATGGCTGCCCCGCCAGCACCGTCGTCCATGGCTGAATTTGATCCTTTTGCCGACCCATTTGCGGCACCAGCCAAGGATAGCACTAAGACTATGCCATCAGATTTCTCGTCTGATTTTGATCTGCCAAAGGATCTCGGTAAGCCACCGAGTAACCCCGACGACTATAGTTTTGATAGCCCTGAATGGCAGTCTCCAGCCGTTGCGAACAAACAGAATCAGGGGATGCCCGTCGAACCGAACGCTATCTTAAACCAGGCTTCGCGTGAAACGGTCAAGGACCAACCAGCCATCCCGCGCTCAGACAATTCGGTTAAGGGCCTGCTCCACAGAATCAATCTTGGCAAATCGGATACCGAGATTGAATTTGAATCGATGATCAAGGAACTGGATCAGGAAATGGTCGGTCTTGGCGACATGCCCGATCTCGACCAATTGACAAGTTTTCATAAGACCGCGCCTATAGGTCGAAAAAAAGGCTTGAAGATAAAAAAAGCAAAGAATAGGCCAACCAGGCCGCGAACCGGTAATTTTATGGTGGCGATCATTGTCAGTGCGGTTATGGCCCTGTTTGTTATGGTTATGTTTTTTGGTCGTGGACAGGTGGTTGATTTAGTCCCGCAACTGGGTAAGGCCTATCGTCTCGCCGGGATTAGCCTGCCGGTCAAGAATATTGGGCTAGATTTTCAGGAAATTCGCTTCGAGAAGAGTTCCGGCCCGGGCTCGATTCTGGTTCACGGGACGGTGCTTAATCTTAGCAATCTACCGAAGTTCATCCCCACCCTCGAGGCCGCGGCCCACAATGGTCAGGGGGAGGTTATCAAGACCTGGCAATTGACTCTGTCCCTACCGATTCTGCTGCCCGGTGACAATAGCGAGTTTCGCGCCCCGATTGATAACATCCCCCCGGCAACCAGCGAAATAAGGGTCAATTTTTTGGCGCGCTAAGGATAGTCTCCGTAAATTATAAATCGAAAGGTATTGCCCATGTCGTGGCATCTGTACATAAACAAAGACCGTCTGACCGAGCAACCCACTCAATCACGGCGATGGGTTCGGCATTTTTATTTTGCATTGGTTATGTTATTGGCCTCGACCAGTCGCGGTTCGGCACTGGATGATGATTTTAAAGCCCAGCAGCTTTTTCGCAATGTCTTGGAACAGGTGCAACAAAACTATGTCTCGCCGGTGCAGGCGCAACCCTTGGTCGAGACGGCCATCGGGGCCATGTTGGCAACCCTTGACCCTGAATCGGGCTATCTGGCGGCGGGGGCTCGCTTGCCCTCGGCATCATTTTTGGCGGGCGACCTGCCTGAACTGGGTTTTAACCTGAGTTTTGAACCCCAGGCCCTGATCGTGGTCTCGGTCGCGGACAATAGTCCCGCCGATAGGCTGGGTTTCCAAACTGGTGACCGAATCCTTACGGTCAATAACTCCCCGATTCAGGAATCGTCGCTCTATCAGGCCATGAATAATCTGCGCCAATCGATCTTGGCTGGCCCTATTACCCTGCTGGTTCAGCGCAATGAACGGCAGGTTCCGATGATTGTGAAGATCGCTAAATCGACCAATCCGAGCATCAATAGTCGGATTGGTTTGAAGATGGTTAATTTTGCCCTGGCTGAGGAGGCGGCAAGAAAACCCGCCACTGCCGCATCCGCTCAGTCCAGTATTGACAAGAATAGTTTGGCCGCTGCCGCCAATAGCAGTTCGACCGGCAGTCAAATTGCTCCGATTGCGGTGGTGCGGATTCCGCGCTTTAGCGATTCAACCGCGACCGAACTGGAGGCGGTTTTGAAACAGGCCTCGACCGAGGCTGCCTCGGTGGCCACCAAGGGCAGTGTTTCCCCGGCCAGCGGGGGGCAGTTTTCGGGATTGATCCTCGACCTGCGAAGCAATCCGGGTGGCTCGACCGAAGGGGCCATTGCTGCCAGCAATCTTTTTATTAAATCGGGATTGATGACATCGCTCGTGCCGCGGAATGATTTAAAGCCGCTCGAAACCAGTGGAGCCAGCCCCGCGACGGTCAGTGGCAATGCCACAGCGATCAATCAGATTATGGAATATAATGCCAATTCAGCCAAGGCCTCGAGTCTCGTCTCTAAAACCTTACCGATTGTGATCTTGCTTGATCGCGGCAGCAGTGGTGCGACGGAGATTTTTGCCGCCGCCCTCAAGGACAATCACCGCGCCGTCATTGTTGGTAATCGTTCCTTTGGGCAGGCGAGTTTTCATAAATTGATTCCCCTGTCCAACGGTGGCAATCTATTTTTAATGGTCGCCAAATGGCGTCGCCCCAATGGTCAGATGATCAACGACGGGGGGATTGTGCCGGATATTGTGGTGAGTAATCCGATTCCGCCATTACAGGGGATCGAGTTCGGCAAGCCAAAGGATAGTTCGACCAATGCTCCCAATACCAATTCGCTGCCGCCCGAGGATAGTCAAATGCTGCGGGGCCTAGATGCCATTCGCTCGATGGTGGTCTATGCCAACCTCATGGGTGGCAAGAAGTAAGAGTGATGGAGCCGCTTGGCATCCGTCAGGCCTTAGCACCTCGCCTTTGGCTGATCAGGCTGATGGTCACTGCCACCACTGCTACCGATACCACAGCGGCGACTGTCCAACTATAGGCAACTGCGCCAAACCAATCCATTGTCACTCCGATGAGGGGCGAGCCAAAAAAACTGCCAATCGAGTGGGTCATGACCAGCAGAATATTGATCTCGGTCAAGCGGTCGCCGCGGTATCTCTGGCCGATGATGGCCAGGGCTATGACATAGAAGGCATCGATGGAGCCGCCCCACAGGAACAGCAGAATCGGCTGGAGTTTAGTGCCTATAATCAGCGGCAGGGAGAGGGCAACTGCGGCACAAAATACCGCCGCTAGTCCGAGTACCAGTCGCCGCTCGAAGTGATCGGCCAAATAGCCCATGGGCAATTGCAACAACAACCGACCGAGACCAAGGGCGGTAAGGGCGGACACCAGAACCGACCATTCATGCCCCGATTTAAGGACATAGACGGTAAACATGGCTGGTAAACTGCTATCGACAAATCCCGAGACAATTCCCAAAACCACGACAAGGGCTGCGCCGCGCACCAGAGTTCTAAAGGTCGTTTTGGGCGGCAATTCAACTCGCGGGTGCGAATTAATCAGCAGCAGATAGGGCAATAGTCCGACAAAGAGCAGGACTACGGCGACCAAAAATGGCAAATAGCCTTGATTGCCGACCAGCGACAGGACCAAGGGGCCGCCACTGGCGCCGATGCCGACACTCATGGCATAGAAGGCTAGAATTCGGGCGCGATAGCTGTCGGGCATGACGGCACTCAGCCATGATTCGGATACGACCCAAAATAGTCCATAGGCCGCGCCAGCAGCAAAGGATATAGCCAGCCAAACCATCCCGGCGGGAATAAAAATATATAAAAGATCGGTTGCGGCACAGAATGACAGGGCTAAAAATATGGCGGGTAGGGCGCCTAATTTTAACAATATCTTGGGGTAGAATCTTCCGCAGGCGATGATTCCGACTGACCAGAAGGTGGCTTGCACCCCCATCATGGTTTGGCTGAAACCGGCTTCACTCAGGCGCGATGCGATGAGTGGGCCCATCATAAAGAAGGCGATCAGTGTAATCGAATTGGACAGGATTACAGTACTTACCACAGTCAAGGCTTCGCGCCGGCTGACTGGGGCTACCAATGGATTGTTTTTTGTCATAGCGGTTTATATCAAAACCGTAGCAAAAAATCTTTAGGAAAATTTTGGCATAGGGTTTGTTGTATACTCCGTTTAGTTGAGAAACCAAAAACACAAGAGAGTTTTTTTAGTTTGTTGGGGGGGCGGATGCCCCCCATCTCACTTCGTTCGATTCCCCCCCGCTGGATAGCCTCGTGCTTACGCACGACGCTATGAGGGGTTAGGGAATGTTAAAACCTCCCATAACCCCTCATCGCGTTCTGCGCAGCAGAAGGCGATCCAGCCATCGGGGAGTCAAGCGAAGCTTGACGGGGGGCATCCGCCCCCCGCTAGAGCATTTTTATGAATAACGGGATCATTATACCTCCCCTTCCTGCTTTAGG
>JASGCE010000024.1 GCA_030054295.1 Minisyncoccota bacterium | reverse complement strand
TTCGACGAGATGGTGCAGCGGCCCTTTAACTTTGCGATTGTTGACGAGGTTGATTCGATTCTGATCGACGAGGCGCGGACTCCCTTGATTATCTCTGGCCCGTCGGATGATTCGTCAGAAAGCTATGTCGCGGTCAATCGTTTGATTCCGCTCCTGAAGCCCGAGGATTTTGAGCGCGACGAAAAACAAAGATCGGTAACCTTGACCGAGGTTGGGCAGGAACATATCGAGGAATTGCTGGGCGAGGCCAATATGCTCGAGAATGGCTCGCTCTATGACATTCACAATGTCAGTCTGGTTCACCATGTCAATCAGGCCCTGCGGGCGCATAAGCTTTTTAGCCGTGATGTTGACTATATTGTCAAGGATGACAAGGTTGTCATCATCGATGAATTTACCGGTCGCATGATGGAGGGGAGGCGATTCTCCGAAGGGCTCCATCAGGCCTTGGAGGCTAAGGAGCAGGTTAAGATTCAGGTCGAGAATCAGACCCTGGCCTCGATTACCTATCAGAATTATTTTCGCCTCTATCCCAAATTATCGGGCATGACCGGAACGGCCAATACGGAGGCGGCAGAGTTTAGCGAAATCTACAAGCTCGAGGTTGCCGAGGTCCCGACCAATGTCGCGGTTGCACGGATCGATTCCGACGACGAGGTCTATCGCACGGCGGAGGAAAAAAATCAGGCCATCGCGGTTTTGATTGAGGAATGCCGCCAGCGCAATCAGCCGGTTTTGGTTGGTACGGTCTCGATCGAAAAATCGGAACATCTGTCTGATCTCTTGAAGAGCAAAAAAATACCTCATCAGGTTTTGAATGCAAGGTATCACGAGCAGGAGGCCTATATTATTGCTCAGGCTGGAAGGCCGGGGGCTGTGACCATTGCCACCAACATGGCCGGTCGCGGCACTGATATTCAGCTTGGTGGCAATCTCGAGATGCGGATTCAAAAGGAGCTCGAGAAGGTCACCGAACCAACCGAACGCGCGGCTCGGATTAAAAAAATCGAGGCCGAGATTAGCGAGGCCAAGCAGGTGGTTAAGGCCGCGGGCGGACTGTTTGTGATTGGAACGGAGCGGCACGAGAGCAGGCGCATTGATAATCAGCTGCGCGGTCGTTCGGGTCGGCAGGGTGATCCGGGGGCTTCGCGGTTTTTCCTTTCGCTTGAAGATGATCTGATGCGCATCTTTGGCTCGGAGCGAATGGATTCGATGTTGCAAAAACTCGGCCTTAAGGAAGGGGAGGCGATTGTCCATCGCTGGATCAACAAGGCCCTCGAAAAGGCGCAGCAAAAGGTCGAGGCGCGGAATTTCGAGATTCGTAAAAATCTGCTCAAGTTCGATGATGTCATGAATGACCAGCGCAAGGTTATCTATGAACAGCGGCGAGAGATTATGGGCAGTCAGGATATTTCGGAGACCATTGTCGATATGCGCCACTCGGTGGTGAATACTATGGTCGATATTGCCGTGCCGCCCAATTCCTTTCCGGATCAATGGGATCTGGATGGTTTGGGAACGGAGATGATGCGGCTATTTGGCTTCCATCCGCCGATTAAGGACTGGGCCAAGGAGGATGGGATGAATAGTCAGACCCTGACTCAAAGGTTGCTGGATGCTTCTGATCGCAAGATGGCTGAGAAGGTTGCCAACTATGGGGCCGAGACCATCAGAATGGCGGAGAAGAGTCTGGTGCTGCAAATTCTGGATCAGTCATGGAAAGATCATTTGCTACTGCTCGATCATTTGCGGCAGGGGATTGGTTTGCGGGCCTATGCTCAGAAGGATCCGCTCAATGAGTATAAAAAGGAGGCCTTTAATCATTTCGAGCAGCTGTTGGATCAGCTGCGCGATCAGGTGACGATGGTCTTGGGTCATATTGAGTTCCGCGATGCGCCTAGATCGGCTCCGTCGCATATTCAGAATATTCCGGCACCCAAGCGGAGGAGCGAGGCTCGGGCGGCGGGGTCTAAGACTCTGGCGGTGAATGGCGAGCGGATCAGCCGCAACGAACCCTGTCCCTGTGGCAGTGGCAAGAAATATAAATTCTGTCACGGGTCCTTGACATAGGGTAACTGTCACATAACAAAACTATGGTGCTGTCCCTCTGGATTCCCCGTCTGCGGTTGCCCCTTAACGGGTCAACCTTGCGGGGAATGACAAGGGAGGTGTGCGCAGAATCCATTTCCATTGTCATTACCCGCCGCTGCTCCCGCGGCAGCGGGACAGCGAGTCGGGTAATCTCGCTTCCTTTTTTTATCACAGTAAGCAAAGCGAGATTCCCCGTCTGCGGTTGCCCCTTAACGGGTCAACCTTGCGGGGAATGACAAAAAAAGGGTGGACTGTTATAGCGCGTTCTTATGAATTATTTACCCTTACTCGCTTTTTGCTCACTTTGTTCGCAAGCTCGCAAGGATAAATAATTCATGGGAGTAAAAGAACGCGCAATTAAGCATTCTATGAATTTTTGATCGTTTCGGGCGGGGAAATGCCTGCGGCGCTTCAAATTGTAGCAAAGGTCTATGACTCCCTAATTTGGGCTTCGCCCATTGGCTTGCAGCCAAACCGCTTTTTTGCTTTTATATTTATTTTTTTGATTCTTTTTTTACGATCACCCACTCAACTGGTCCCTAAACCGATTGGTCGCCCTCACCAAGGCCGACCTAATCCCCGGCTCCATCGCCGAATGCCCCGCATCAGCAATAATATTATACTCAGCCAAGGGCCAGGCCAAAGCAAGGTAATAGGCAGACAAAGGCGGACAAACCATATCATAACGACCCTGAACAATCACCGCCGGCAAATGTACAATCCGCTCAACCCCCTTGAGCAAAGGCTCCGACTTTAAAAAAGGATCATGCAAAAAATAATGCAGCTCCAACCGAGCCAAACCCAAAGCAAATCCATCCTCCTCCCCCCGACTGTGACTATTCTGTTCATTCGATGGCAGGGGCAAAAGATAAGAACTGCCACTCTCGAACTGCGACCAGGCCCTTGCCGCCGGCAGGTGAATGGAAGGATCAGGATTAAACAACCGCCGCCCAAAGGCCGCCAAAAGATCACTCTGTTCATCAGGCGGAATATGCTGAATCAATTGATGCCAGGCCTCGGGATAGAAATTAGCAATACCATTGACAAACCAATTTACCTCCCGCGCTGTCCCCAAAAAAATCCCCCGCAAAACAAAGCCAATACAGCGTTCAGGATAGGCCTGACCATAGGCAAGAGCCAGAGTCGAACCCCAGGAACCACCAAATATCAGCCAAGACTCAACCTGCAACAACAACCGAAGCTTCTCAATATCCTCAATCAAATCAAGGGTGAAATTCTGCCTGATCTCGGCAAAGGGTTTTGACCGCCCACAACCGCGCTGATCAAACAGAATAATCCGATAAAAACTCGGATCAAAAAAGCGACGGTGACTCGGGGAACAACCCGCCCCCGGCCCGCCATGCAAAAACAACACCGGCTGCCCGCGCGGATTGCCACACTCCTCCCAATAGATACTATGGAGATCATCAACCGGCAAAAATCCATGGGCATGGGGTTCAATCTCGGGATAGGCTTCGGTTTTCATGGAGATCCTTTGCGGCTGTGGCAAGCGACGATTCAGAAACGGCACCAGATGACAAACTAGACTGAATCGATTCAGAGATAAATTCTAAACCATATGCCACTCATATCCAATGGCAATCCTTATAATTCGCCTGAATCGGAATATTTATTGTGGAGTCCTCGGTATTTTTATCAACATATTGTGTCAAAAACAATATTTAGTCCAAACGAAAATTCTTCTATTGCTAAAGTCTTTTGCGGCGGATTAAACTTCCAATTAATCGAAGTAAGCGGAACGATCTTAGGTAGCAATTATTCGTATAAAAATGGTTATTCGATAAAAATACCTAAATTTTTCCGCAAATTACAATGGATAGTTAATAACAGATCATAGCGAATTTTGGTAAAACTATGATTTTTTTCACTCTAAGGTAAATTTACTTTGGAATGGGGGGTTATTTACTTTACTTGGTTATAAAATTACCAGGTTAAGTCTGTGAAAATTGTAATTTTGGCAACAAAATCTGGGCAGAAATCCGAGAATCAAGGGCATTGAATCGTGGCAGTAGAGCAGTTATTAACCGATGATACCGTGGCAGCCCCTTCTCCCACCGCTGCGGCTGAGGATCGCCAATTATGGGCTCAGGTGATCGACAAGATTCGGGACAAGCTTGGTGAGAGCACCTTCCGTTCCTGGATCAAACAGGTCGAGTTTTCGCACATATCTCAGGTTGCGCAGAATCGCAGTTGGGCCCTGTCGGAGAGGGCCGAGCCGACCGAAAATACCGAGATGGTGGCGATGGTTCATCTGCACCTGCCCAATAAATTTATGCGCGACTATGTTAGTGAACATTTTGGCACCTATCTCATCCGCTATTGGCAAGAGGTTTTAGGCCGCGACTGTCGCATAGAATTTGGCCTCAAGAAGAAATCCACAGCGTCGCGAACCCAGGCTAAACTGCAAAGGGGTGACGAGCAATCGCCGGGGCCAGAGGCCCCGACAGATCAGAATTCCAACGACTCTCAGCCGATGCCATCCTTGGCGAGCGGCAGTAATGACTATGCCGATACCCAGCTGGATAGTCGCAATACCTTCGAGAATTTTGTCGTTGGCAAGCCCAATGAACTGGCCTTTGCGGCGGCGCGGCGGGTTGCTGAATTTAAAGGTGATTTTAACCCCTTGTTTTTATATGGCGGGGTGGGGCTTGGTAAGACTCATTTGATGCATGCAATTGCTTGGGAGATTCGCACCAAATTTCCAGACCGCCGCGTGATCTATATGTCGGCCGAAAAATTTATGAATCATTTTATCAATGCTCTGCGTTATAAAAACATGGCGAGTTTTAAGCAGGAGTTTCGCACGGTTGATGTATTGATGATTGATGATGTGCAGTTTATCTGTGGCAAGGATAATACGCAGGAGGAGTTTTTTCATACCTTCAATGCCTTGGTTGATCTTAAACATCGGATTGTCATTTCTGCGGACAAGTCGCCGTCGGATCTCGAGCTTGACGAGAGGTTGCGCTCGCGTTTGGGATGGGGTTTGGTGGCGGATATTCACCCTTCCAGTTATGAACTGCGATTGGGGATTCTCAAGGCGCGGGCGGAGCGGCAGAAGATCGAGATTGCCGATTCGGTTTTGGCCTTTTTGGCCCATAAGATCTCTTCCAATATTCGGGAGCTGGAGGGGGCCTTTAATCGGATTACGGCCTATATTGACTTGATTGGAATGCAGGTTACGGTGGAGATGGCGCAGGATATTTTGCGTGATCTGTTGCGGGCGAACGAGAGGCAGGTGACGATTGAGGAGATTCAAAAACGGGTTGCGGCCCATTATATGATTCGTCAGACCGATATGACTTCGCCTCGGCGGGCGCGGAATGTAGCGCGGCCGCGGCAGATTGCGATGTATTTGGCCAAACAGCTGACACAGAGTTCTTTGCCGGATATTGGGCGGAAATTTGGTGGGCGCGACCATACGACGGTTATTCATGCGGTTCGCAAGGTTGAGTCCTTGGTCGAGAAGGATCAGTCGATGGCCGAGGATATCGAGCTTTTAAAGCGGCTGCTGTCGAGTTGAACAATAGACAGTTTACTCGAGAATTCAAAAACTCAAGAGAGACTCTTTGTTTTTCGGGGGGCGGATGCCCCCCGTCGCACTCCGTGCGACTCCCCCCGCTGGATAGCCTCGTGCTTACGCACGACGCTATGAGGAGTATGAGGATGTTGAAACTTACCAAAACCCCTCATCGCGTTGCCTCGTTAGAGGCAAGGCGATCCAGCGGGGGGGGAGTTGCGTAGCAACTCGGGGGGCATCCGCCCCCCCTACAAAATAAATCACTCGATTGATTTTTTATAAATTTTGGTTTGGTTTATTCACTGCGAAGGTTTGAAAAGTACACGCTCAGGCCAGGCCTGCAATCTCAAAAATCACCTTGGGTTTACGGGGAGCCTCCCGATTAATCTTCAACACGCCACAGTTCCCAACCTCCGTCTCGGTCAAGCTGCGAATAAATCCCCAGTGGGAAACAATCAAGAGCCCATCAAAATCATCACGGGTTTTCTGACTCGCAAAAAAATTCCGACTCCGATCCTGTACCGTGCCAAAATCCTCCCCCGAAGCCGGCCACCATTCCTCTGCCAAATGATCAAAACTCCACCTCGGCCAACCACGGCGAAGTTCGGAAGTCACCGTGCCAATATCACAATGATAAAGCGCATGTTCCCCAACCGTCGCATCAATCCTACAGTCCAAACCCAATTGGTCGGATAGAATCTCCGCCGTCTGCAAGGCCCGACGATAGGGGCTGGCAATAATCCGCTTAAGATCAAAACCGCGCAAACTATCGGCAGCGGCCCGAACCTGCGACCGCCCCAACTCCGTCAATTCGGGATCGCGAATCAAAGGGTCCCGCCCCGTCACACTAAAATGAACATTAAATTCCGATTGACCATGGCGCACCAAAAACATCCTGAGAATTCCTCGCTTAAAGACAAGATTTAATTGCTAAACTTAACCGCGGCCTTGGAGATAACAACCGCCCCCCTGGGCTGAATTTCCATCACCGCCAAACCCCGTTCCGTGCTGTTATTGACCGTAAAACGGAAGATGCCGTCAATGCCACTAAAACCATCGCGGCTGCGCAGGCTGGTGGCGGTAAATTCTCCCGCCTCGCCGCGCCTTGTCAGTACCGCCGCCAAACCAACCAAATCATAGCCAAGGCTGGTCAAGCGCGGAGGCTCCGACCCAAAGGCAGCGGCATATTTCTTCTCGAATTCCCTGCGACCCGCCGGATCAGGGGCAGCAAACCAGGCCCCGTTCAAGGCTGGTTCGGTCAATAGATTGCGATCATCAAAGTTGGAATTGAGGCCAATGATCTTCACCTTCAGGGTATTAATATCGTAATAGGGAATGAGCGAAGCCAGGTTGCGCAACCTTTGTCCAGATTCGCTTAAGACCAAGGCCTGATAGCTGACTTCGCGGGTTGTGGTCAGTTTCTGCGCCCTTTTGATCGCATCCTTACTCCGCGCTGGTAAGGGTGGGGCAAGGGGGTCAAGGGCCTGGTTCTTGAGCATGGCCGCTACCCCCTTGCGCCTTTCGTCAAACTCGGCAACTGCCTGAACCGCCTCGGTAAAGTTGGTCTCGGTGGGCCTATAGTAGTCGATGCGAATCAGGTTGGACTTAACATTGGCAAGCTGTGATTTTAGAATTTCGCTGATCCTTCGACCAAAGGGATCGTCGGAGAGCAGAGCGGCGTAGCTGGTGATCGATTTACTGGCCGCATAGTCGAGAACTCGTCCCAGGCTCTCGGTCGGTGATATGCCAAAGACAAAGGCATTTTCTCCGGCAACCGAAATATCATTGGAAAAACTAATCACATTGATATTGCGCCGGGCCGCCAATTCAGCAACCTCGGCAACCTGCCGACCAAAGAGCGGCCCCAGAATCAAGGAGACATCTTCGGACAGGGCGCGGCGGGTAGCGGCCTTGACCCCACCCTCCCCTTCGGTATCATAGGACTGAAGCACCAGCCGCTGATCGCCAAAATCAAAAACCGCCAGGATGGCCGCATTCAACATGGCGCGACCGATGAAACTGTCCTTACCGCTTAAGGGCAGTAAGAGGGCAATCTTGACTCGCTTATCGGGATTAACCACCCTTGTCGCGGCGGCGGGGGGAGGAGTGGTGGGCGGAGGCGCGGCAGTACTGGTGGGCGGAGGCGCGACCTCTTCATTGCCAGTCTGGGCCAGTTTAACCGCTTTGGACGGACTGGCCTTGGACTGAGCCGTCGGATTGGCTATGGCCTCAGGCGGCAGAACCTCAGCAGGCAGCCGAATGGGATTGCTATTGCTGCCATTGCCGATACTGTTATAGGCACAGGCCGACATCGATAGAGTCAGGAGCAGCATAGAGAGGCAATAGACCAGTCGTCGGGTCAAAGTGTTTTTAATAGGGATCATCTTCTCGCCCAGTTCCTTAAGGTTACGGTATAATACACCAATTAGTGCAATAAGCGGAGTCGTAATGGCAAGAGTTATTGAATCCGAGATCAGAACCTTGTCAGCGGGGCTCTATCTGGTGGCAACACCGATTGGAAATCTCGGGGATATGGGTTTAAGGGCGGTCGAGACTCTGCGTTCAGTGGGGTTGATTGCCTGCGAGGATACGCGGGTTACGGCAAAACTATGCCAGGCCTTTGACATTACAACCCGCCGCATTCGTTTTGACTCCCACCAACCGCCCGAGGCGCGGGCGCGGCTGCTCGACCAGATTGCAGCTGGGCTTGCGGTGGCATTGGTCAGCGATGCGGGCTCGCCCCTTGTCTCTGACCCCGGGCAGGAACTGGTGAGCGAGGCCATAGCCCGCGGCATCAAGACGGAGGTTATTCCCGGAGCCTCGGCGGTCATGGCGGCCCTGATTGGTTCGGGCCTGCCGGTGCAGCCCTTCGCCTTTTTTGGCTTTCCTGATCGGCACCGCCCGACCCGACTGGCCCAGTTTACCGAGGTCAAGGATTTTAACGGTACTCTGGTCTATTTTGAATCGCCCCATCGCGCCTCGGCCAGCCTGTTCGAGATGGCCGAGGTGATGGGGGACCGCCAGGCCGTCGTCGCCCGCGAACTGACCAAGATTTACGAGGAATATCGCCGCGGCACCCTGCGCGAACTGGCGGCACAGATCGATTCGGGAACCCCGCTCAAGGGCGAATGTGTGATTGTGATCGCCCCGCCGATTCTGGTGACCAAAAAATATACCGAGGCTGAAATTGATGGGCTTATCCTGCGCGGACTTACCACCATGAGTCTCCGCGATACGGTACAGACTCTAGCCGATGCGACCGGTCTGCCGCGACGGAGTCTCTTTACCCGCGCCCTTGAGTTACAGGAAGGGAGGCCCGCGAATGAAGATTAAAAGACAGACATACCAGCGGAAGAATTTTGGCCAAAGGTCGCACCGTGGTTTTAAATCCTGGCGCAGCGGAATCTGGGCGGAATATTTGGCACTGGTTTGGCTCGGCTGTAAATTCTATCGCATCATTGCCCGCCGCAAAATGACCCCCTATGGCGAGGTCGATCTGGTCGCCATCCACAAGAAGAGTTTGGTCGTGGTCGAGGTCAAGCTGCGACGCAGCCGCAGGGAGGCCCTTGAAGCGGTGACTCCCCACCAACAGCGCAATTTGATTCGCGCGGCAGATTGGGTCATGGCCCATTACCATCGCAGCGGCTGCCAAAACAGCCGAATTGATCTGGTCGCCTTTGGCTGGTGGCAAAGACCAATTCATATTGTTGATGTTTTTAGGAACGACCGGCCAGTGCGATAGTGCAGTGCGATAGTGCTTGGTATCGGGCGGTAAATATCATAAACTTAATGGCGAAGAATAATGGTTTTTAACCCCTGATTTATAATTTAAAAGAAGCTGGATAGAGAAAATGAGCGGAACCTATGATGTGATTATTATTGGCACCGGCCCGGGCGGCTATGTTGCTGCGATTCGCGCGGCGCAGCTTGGACTGTCGGTACTCTGTCTTGATCGCCGTGCGGTCTTGGGCGGAACCTGTTTGAATGTCGGCTGTATTCCGTCCAAGGCCCTGCTGCAATCGACCCACAAATACCATGCCGCCAGCCATGACTATGCCGACCATGGAATCAAGATCGGCGGCTTAGAGGTCGATCTGGAACTGATGATGGAGCGCAAAAACTCGGTGGTGGGTCAGACCACCAAGGGGATTGAATATCTGTTTCGCAAAAATAAAATCGCCTTTATTCAGGCCTCGGCCAGGATAATCGATGGCCATTCGGTCGAGGCGACCTATCTTGATTCCAATGAGTCGGGCAAGGTCGAGACCTTTACTGCCAAAGAAATAATCATCGCCACTGGCTCTCAGCCGATTGTCATGCCGGGGGTGGAGGTGGATGGGAAGATTGTCGTCACCTCGACCGAGGCCTTGGAACTATCGTCGGTGCCGCGCCATCTGGTGGTGGTGGGCGGCGGCTATATTGGGCTGGAGATTGGCTCGATTTGGCGGCGACTCGGGGCCAGGGTGACGGTGGTCGAGTTTAAGTCACGGATCGCCGAGGCCCTCGATCACGACCTGTCGCGCGCCCTGGCCAAGGAACTGACCGCGCAGGGGATGGAGTTCCTTTTGAACAGCCGAGTCGAGAAGATACTTATTCAGAATGGCGCAGCCAGCTTGACCGTCATCCCCACCGAAGGCGGCGAACCGATATTGCTGGAGGCCGATGTGGTTTTAATCTCGATGGGTCGCAGGCCCTCGACTGCGGGTCTGGGACTCGAGTCACTCGGCATGGTTATGGATTCGCGTGGCACGATAGAGGTGGATGATCAGTACCGCACCCATATCCCCTCGATCCGCGCGATTGGCGATGTGATTGCCGGGCCGATGCTCGCCCACAAGGCCAGCGAGGAGGGGATCGCGGTGGCAGAATTGATTGCCGGTCGCCACGGCCATGTCAATTATGATGCCATTCCGGCGGTGGTCTATACCAGCCCCGAAGTGGCCTCGGTTGGTCGGACGGAGGAACAGCTGATCGCCGAGAATATCGACTATAAATTCGGGCGGATTCCCTTTACCGCCAGCGGTCGCGCCCGCGCCAATGGCAATACGGTGGGTTTTGTCAAGATTCTCGCCGATGCTCGCACCGACCGAATTCTGGGGGCGCATATTATTGGTGAGGATGCCGGCGGCATGATCGCCGAACTGGTGCTGGCGATGGAATTTGGTGCGACCAGCGAAGACCTGGCCCGTACCTGCCACGCCCATCCGACCCTCAATGAAACCGTGATGGAGGCGGCCTTGGCCGTCGAGCAAAGGGCGATTCATTTTTGATCACGGTCACTTGTGAATCATTGCTTTTGCCCAAAGGGTGGTTTAGGGTAGCCACCAGCTGCACCCGTAGCTCAGCTGGATAGAGCGCTGCCCTCCGAAGGCAGAGGTCGTGAGTTCGAATCTCGCCGGGTGCACCATTTTCAATTATGAGCAGTTTAGTGTTTTGTCGAATCAAACTATTATCGTCATTGCCCTCAAGCTGCTTTAGCAGCGCAGAGTGGCAATCCAGAACGGGCGTAAGCCCATCACAAAAAAATAATTATAAATGAGGGGCTTATGCCCCTCAAACACCCCATCTGGATTGCCAGCACGCTCGTTTCACGAGCGGCGGCAATGACGACCGAGTTGGTGCGACAAAGCCTTAAAATGCTCTAGTTTTGACTGAGCCCAATTCGGTTGCCCTCAGAATCTTCAAACTCGGCGACAAAACCATATTCTCCCGCTTGAGTTTTGGGGAAGAGGGTTTTTCCTCCCGCAGAAATAACTTTCGACAAGGTTTGATCAATATCCGTCGAAGAAAAGTAAATTAAACTCCCTTCTTTTGAGGGTTTATAGATTTCGCCCTTGGCCAGTCCGCCGCTAATGCCGTTTGATTTTGCATCCAGCGGGAAAAATGCCATTTCATTGCCATGGATCGTCTCCGTCGTAAAGTCAAATCCAAAAACCGACGAATAGAATTGGATCGCCCTTTCCATATCGAGCACTGGAATCTCAAAATATACGACGGGATTATTCATCTACGGCTCCAAAAATCAAATCGCGCCCGACCATAGGTTCGATTGAATAATAACTCGAAACCGGATATTTCGACAAGCGGCTCGTCTCGCTCGACCTCTGATATGACTATCGATCCGCTACCCAGCCAATGACCAGCATCCAACTGCGCCACGGCCGCCGCCGCCAATCCCGAACCATAGGGCGGGTCTAAAAACACAAAATCCACCAACTCACCCTCGGCAAAAACGGGCAGGGTTTTGGTCAGGTCATTGCGCAGCAGTTTAACCGCCGCCACCAAATCGAGTCTTTTTAAATTCTCGGCCGCGACCCGCGTATCTATATCGACCAAGAAAACCCTTGCGGCCCCGCGCGAAAAGGCCTCGATCCCCACCGCGCCACTGCCGCAGAATCCATCCAAAAAACTACAGCCGACAAAATCAGTAAAGCCCGCATGATGGAGTAAAATATTAAACAGGGCAGCACGGGCGCGGTCGCTGGTCGGGCGAATGTCGGTGCCAGCGGAGTTGCCGATCTGCCTTCCCTTAAGGCTTCCGGCGACGATTCTCATGGCCCGCCTCCTTGCTGGCTGATGATGAACGGGTTCGCCCTGAAGCCGCGTTTTTTTGCGGGCCCTCTTTAAATGTCTGCTGCATCATCTTGGCCGGGATCTCCTCCACCCCACTCGGTGGCAACATGCCGAGCTGGAAGGGGCCATAGGCGGTGCGGATGAGGCGAGTCACCTGTCCGCCCAAATGTTCAATCACCCGCCGAATCTCGCGGTTTTTTCCCTCGCGCAGACCAAGGGTCAGCCAGATATTTGATCCTTGGCTGCGATCGACAGTGGCTTCAATGGGGCCATAGTGGATTCCCCCGACCTCGATTCCGTTGCCCAGGGCGGTAATCTGACTGTCGCTGATGGTGCCGTGAATTCGCACGCGGTAACGGCGCAGCCAGCCGGTGGCGGGAAGCTCCATGCGCCGGGCCAATTCGCCATCATTGGTCAGCAGCAACAGACCTTCGGAGTTTATATCCAGGCGACCGACCGAAATGACTCGCGGTAAACCAGCGGGCAGATGTTCAAAAATCGTCGGCCTTCCTTCGGGGTCGCGGTGGGTGGTCAGCAACCCCTTAGGCTTGTGATAGCGCCACAGGCGAGTGGGTTCGGCCTCGACCAGAGCTTTACCGTCAACCGTAATGGCCGAGTCCAGACCGACATTAAAGGCTGGCGATGATATGACCTGGCCATCAATCGCAACCCGACCAGCAAGAATGATTTTTTCGGCATCGCGCCGTGAAGCAATTCCCGCCCGCGCGAGTCGCTTGGCAATGCGTTCGCCGGCAAAGGGGGAATCTTTTGATTTAAGGGTCATTGACAGGCCTGAATAAATTCTTGGTAAATCGCCTTATCGAGTTTAGAGATATGATATTCGGGATGCCACTGCACACCCAAACAAAAACGGCGGCTGGGGTCTTCAATCGCCTCTATCACCCCGTCGCTGGATTTTGCGCTGGCGATCATGCCGCTACCCAGCGATTCCACCGCCTGATGATGGGCTGAATTGACTGGGACATTATCGAGACCCATACCCTGTTGCCGCGCCAGTTTTGCCAGCATCGAATCGGCTAGCAGATTGACTGTGTGACCGGCCTCGGTGCGTGGGTTGGGCTGTTCATGTTCAAGACAGTTGGCGACGGAATCGGGAATATGCTGAATGAGCCTGCCACCGAGGGCCACCGCCAGCAGTTGCTCCCCTCCGCAGATGCCCAGGATTGGGATTCCCCGCTTTAAGGCCCCTTGGGTAATGCCGAGTTCAAAGGCCGTGCGCTGATCCTTGGTGGTGACGGTAACATGCCTGCTCTCGGCACCAAAGAGCTTGGGATCAACATCAAAGGCCCCGCCAGTAATGACCAGACCGTCGATTTGGTCAAGATAGTCTGCGACCAGTTCGGGTTCATGCGGCAGGGCGATGGGTAGACCTCCCGCCGCGACAATCGCTCCACAGTAGTTTTGCCGCAGGGCATACCAGGGCATTTTGGAATAGCCGCCCGCGGCCTCGGCATCGAGAGTCACGCCAATCATCGGTCGTTTTTTGTGCGCTGCCATGATTCCTATCCCTTCCTTCGCGTTAGTGTTTTGGCCTCTGCTGCCAGGTCAAGACCGAAGTCACCGCATAGTTCCAGACCAGACTGATCATGGCCCCGGCAATGCCCGAAATCCACCAGCGGTTCCAAAAGGTCTCGGTTTGATGATAGAGCATCGCGGCAATATCAATATTGGCAATGGCCCCAATCGAACAGACGGCCATGAAGGAGATTAGGCCAGTGACAAATCGCCAGCCCCGCAGTCTCATATCCCGATAGGCAAAACGGTTATCGAGGATAAAATTATAGACCATCGCCACCCCAGTCGCCAGAATCTGCGCGGTGATAAAACTGACCCATCGCGGTTCGAACAGGGCGGCCAAAACCGCCAGATGAACGATCAGCCCCGAGGCCCCGATCATACTGAATTTAAGAAACCTCATGCTGATGAGTCCGCCGCTAAACTTATCGAGCAGCAGGGCGAGATATTCGGTAATGACCCGCGAATCGAGTTTAGACTCGCCATGTTGACGGGTGCCAAATTGATAGGGATATTCCTTAACCCTCAGACCATCTTTACTAGACGCCAGAATATCGAGCAGGATTTTAAAGCCAATCCCCGACAGGTGCCGCGCGGTATCTTCGAAGACTTCGCGCCGCAACATAAAGAATCCGCTCATCGGGTCGGTAATGTCGCTCTTCACCAAGACCCGCGCCATCCTGGTCGCCAGTTGGCTGACCAGCAGTCTTTTACTGCTGAAGGAATCGGCGGTTCCGCCGCTCATATAGCGGCTGCCGATGGCCACATCGATTGGCTCAGAGCGAAGCCCTTGCAGCATCGGCACCATGACCCTGATGTCATGTTGCAAGTCGGCATCGGTGACGGCAATATATTGGGCAGTCGTGGCCAGCATCCCCTCGATACAGGCCGAAGAGAGTCCGCGCCGACCAATCCGATGAATCAGGCGAATGCGATCATCGGATTCGGCGATTTTGCGCACCTGTTCACGGGTCGCATCCTTGGAATCATCATCGACAAAAATCACCTCCCAATTAATCCCCTTAAGACTCTGGTCGAGGGCGGCAACGACCAGGGCTATATTGCCCGCCTCGTTCAAGGTTGGCACGACGATACAGAGTTCACGATGACGGGTCGGGGTAAGACTGTGGTTCGACATGATATACTTTCAAAAAACCAATCAGAAATCAGACTCGCTATTGGCCATTGGCTTAAAGACAAAAACTCGCCTTCTTAAATGATTTAGCCCAATATTGTCCCTCTTTTAAAGAGGCAGCAATCTGTCCAAGGTCTTCGCCTTTAAAACCGCCCGAGTCAAGCCTATAAAAACCACTCGAACGGGCGGGAATGCCAAGCCAGGGCGAAGGACTACATAATAGCAAAACATGTTCGATATTTAGCACCCGTAGTTGGTCAAAAATCATCGGCAGTTGGTCGGGACTGTTGAACCTGATCCGCGAAAACTTGACCCCGGCGCGGCGCGGTTCGGTCATGGCAATCAGCCCGCGCAGGACGATAAAACTGGAATCATTAAAGTCACCGTTCATGACGATGGCCAGCCGATCATCATCCTTGATCCGTTCGGCGGTTTGATGGGCGACTCGCCATAGTTCTGACCTTGGCATTTGCAGGTCATAACGAACCTGCCGCAGATAGAGCAGGGGGGAGATGGCCATAAAAATAAAGAGTCCAAGACAAAGATACTGTGCCAATCGGCGCCGCTTGGCAAAATATCCGTCAAGCCGTGATAACCAACCCGCCTGAACCACCGCCAGCAGAATGACCATCTCCCCCAGCAAAATCAGATGCGAATTATAGCGGTAATAGGAACGGGCCTCGTCGGCTGTCGCGCCAAAAATCCTGAGCTTATCCTCGACCGCCAAATAGGTCACGACCAGACTGCAATTCCAAACCAACAGAATCACGGCAAAGCCGATCAGGTAACTCGGCAAGCGGGCATGGTTCTTGGTCTTAAAGAACTGGATGACCGAGACAACAGCCCCGACCATGATTCCACCATAGAGCAGAAACATAAAGGGCCTGGCCGCAATCGAATGGAAGATGCCGCGAATAACCGTGGTCACTTGCAAAATACCGATCTCACCAATCGACCTGACCGCGAGTTCGCCCTGGACAAAGTGGTCATTGACAAAACCACGCCAACTGAGCCAAAGCACCAGCGGCAGGATCAAGGCCAGCAGAATCTGTCCTATCGATTGCAGCAGAGTACGGGGATTAAAGAGGGATAGGGCCAATATCGCTGCGGCAACCGCTACCACCAGAGCTATATTCGATTGCCTGATGTTGACAAGGGCAGTGAGCAAAAGCCCGAGATAGAGAAGGGCAGTAAAACCAATTCTGTTTGAATCCCTATCTTTAGCAAGTGGCGTAAGATATTCAATCGCCAACCAGGCGGCAAATCCCACCGTGACCATGGTCGAGGCCTCGCCATGATCGGCCAGCAGATATTCCAGCCTGAAGCCCGGGCTGATGGCGGTGGCCAGCAGGATTCCGATCCCAATATGACTCCAGCGCGGAACTGTCTTGGCAAAATCGAGCGGAACCCCATCACTGCTGGCGCGGGAAATAATGCGGGCGAGAAAGAGGCCAAAAAACCCTTGGACAAAAACATTAAAATAGACAACCGCACTGGTCGGATAGAAGGGCAGAAACCAGCTGGAGAGATAGCCCACCAACTGCGTATTATAGGGCAGGGCCGGGAAGGATGAATCGGTGCGAGCCAGATCACTGTCCGGAAACCGCCCAAAATCCCATAGATATTGGCTGTTGGGCAGAAGGTTAAAGAATGAATCGAGACTGCTGGGCCTCAGGGTCAGCAGGGTCAGAAACAAGCCCGCCATCAAGATCAGGACTCGAACAATGGGAATGGCTTCGCGCCAATCGGGTCGCCAGCTGGGAACTATCCAGATCAGGGCGGAGAGAATCATCAGGGCCAGGGTCGGCCAGAGTAAAGACAGGTTGCTATAGACTCCCCACAGGGTCATGACCAGACAGACCCCGCCCCAAACGGCAAGACTCTTGACCTCGATGGGGACTGAGAGTCTTTTGGGCAGCAGCTGCGACAGGCTCCAGAACTGGAACAAAACAAACAGAACCGCCAAGGGGGCAAGGAAGTGACCAGGCGCGGGAATCAATTCCTGCCAATGGTTGGTAAAAAAAACTAGGGGGATTCGTTCAGACATGAATTTACTCTTCTCGTGGAGGCTGGTTCTTTATTTTAAACGATAGAGCGATAATATGCCACCCATTGCATAGCCGATCCTTTGACTGGGGCGGTTGGTTTGCGGCAGTGACCAGGGGGAAGTCGATAGGACCAGGACATAGTCGGCACTATTGATTTTCGGTGTCGCTTGCCGATAGCTTGGCGCCGCTTGCCGATAGCGCAATGGCTGCTGCGATGGATTGACAAAGAGCCGCGGAACCAGAGCCTGCCGCTCGATCACCGCCAAGGTCACCAGATGATCAAAGGGCGGGTGATCCGTGCGAATGCCAAGATCAGAATCATCAATCTGCGCGACAATCTTGGCTCCAACGGGCAGGCTGGACAGAAGCTGCCGAGCCTCTTGCAGCTGTTCATCCTGCCCATGCCAAACGCTGGTGAGGATCGTCAATCTAAGCCCGAATAGGAGCGCAAACCCAACCAAACAGACAGCAGCATAGCGAGCCTCGACAAGATTCGGCAACGAACCCGCAGCAACCACCAGAGCGATAAACAAGGGTAGTCTTTGATCGACCAGTGTCGCGGTCAAGATCGATTCGGGCATCAAGAAATACAGCACAATCATAAGCACCAAGGGCGCAACCATCATTGCCGAGAGTTGCAGGCGATTGCGCATCAGTCCAAAGGCCAGAAACCCAACCAGGACTATGGCGGTAACCGAATCAAGCCATAGATTGTAACTTTTAAAAAGGGCGAAGGGCAGGTCGAATTTTCTGAAATAGTTGCCAAATTCAATGGCCGAAACCGCGCTTGCCGATTGGTTGGGATTTAAAAAATAGGTCAGGATAAAGAGACTCAAGGGAAGGATAAAGGCTCCAGCTATGGCAAGAAAACCAATCCAAGACCAGTGGCGCAACCTCCAGCAGTCCATGATATATACCACACCGATCAGCGAGGCCAATATGCCAAAGGCGACAAAATGACTGAAGTAAACCCCTATGGCTCCGACCGCCAGAATCACCAGGGCGAGGCGGGGGCGGGACTCTCGCCACTGTAACCAGAGGGCAAAAACCACCATCGCCAAACCAGCGGCGAAAAGGAAATTAAGAAACCCCCACAGCAGCGATCGACCCAGGATAAATTCAAAACCGAGCAGCGACCAGAGCGAATCCCTTTGCCACAGATAACGGTGGAGGATAATGGTTCCACCCCCCAAAAGAATCAGGGCGGTCAGGACAAAGACCTTCATCGCCAATTCAACGCCAATCAGTAACCCAAGCGGTGGGACAATCAAATCCATCGCCAGATTGGGCAGGGCGCGCCACTCCAGTCCATAATAGTGGGCGAGCATGGGCGATTTGCCGCCATCGGCAATAATCACCATCCGCGCCAGATGGTTGGGATAGTCCACCAGCGGAAGGGTCTGAACCGAAAATATGGCGAAGGCTAGCCCTCCGACAATCAGCAAAAAACAGCCCCACCATAGTGCCAAAAATCGGCGTCTTGGCCCAATCGGGGCGGCAAAACCATAGCCTAGCCAGATACTATTCATTCACCGATTCCATCACCAGATCATCGCGGTGCAACAATAGGCCCCGTCCTTCATAGCCAAGAACCGCACTGACCGCCGAGGTTTTCAATCCCTTGATCGCCAGGGCTTCGCGCGAATCATAGCCGACCAGGCCGCGACCAATATGGTTCTGGTGCTGGTCGATAATCTCGACCAGATCGCCGCGGTCGAATTCGCCCTTGACCTCGACCAGGCCAGCGGGGAGCAGGCTCTTGCCCTGGCGCAGGGCCAGCACGGCACCCTCGTCGATGATCAAAGACCCCGCCGCCTTGACATGGGCGGCGATCCATTTTTTGCGCGCGGTCAAGGGTTCGGCCTGGGGCAAAAATAAACTATGCCGAGCCTCGCCCTTCATCAATCGGCTCAGGCAATGATGATCTCGACCATTGGCAATGACCATCCTGCTGCCGGCACTGACGGCGATCTTGGCGGCGGCGATCTTGGTCACCATACCGCCGGAGGAATAGCCAACCGGCGCGGCACCGGCCATCGCCACGACCTCGGGGGTTATCTCGGGAATGATAGAAATAAATTCGGCATTAGAATCAAGCCTTGGATCAGCCGTATAGAGACCGTCAATGTCGGAGAAGAGAATCAAACAATCGGCACTGAGCATCTGGGTCACCCGCGCCGCCAGCCGGTCATTATCGCCAAAGCGAATCTCCGCCGTTGCAACCGTGTCATTCTCGTTGATGACGGGAACCACTCCCAGAGATAACAGGGTCTGGATGGTGGCTCGTCCGTTCAAGTGACGGCGGCGATCTTCGGTATCTTCGAGGGTCAACAGAATCTGGGCGACGGTAATATCATAGTGCGCCAGGGCCTCCTGCCAGGCATGGGCCAGGCGAATCTGACCGGTGGCAGCGGCGGCCTGTTTTTCCTCCAGCTTCAGGGCGCGACCCTCTAGCCCCAGGTGCCTTCGGCCAATCGCAATGGCCCCTGAACTGACGATGACAATTTGTTTTTGGCCATTATGTCTTAGCTCGGCAATGTCGGCGGCGAGCGATTGCAGCCATTGGGTGCGAATCCCCTCTCCCGCCTCGTCCACCAGCAGGGCCGAGCCGATTTTAATGACGATGATTTTGCCAAGGTCTGGGGCCATTAAGGATGCTGTTCGAGGTGGGCGGATTGGTAAAAACTGGCCACCGAGTCAAAACTATCCTCGGAATGGATCGCTGCGGATGATTCTGCCGCAGCCTCGGCTGCTGAAGCTTGACGGGCGGCGATGATGGCATCGGCGGCCTCGTGGAGGATTCGCTCGGTGCCGGTACCGACAACGCCGGACATCAGCCTCACGGGATGGCCTGTCGCTAATTCAAGTTCGCGCTGTTTGGCTGTAATCTCATCCTCCATCATGGCATCGATCTTGTTCAAAATCAGAATCTCGGGCTTGTCGGCCAGGCCATTGCCATATTGGGCCAGTTCGTGGCGGATGATGCGCCAGGATTCGACGGGGTCATCTGCGGTGCCGTCGATGATATGAAGGACGACTGTGCAGCGTTCGACATGACCCAAGAACCGATCGCCAAGGCCGATTCCTTCGCTGGCCCCTTCGATGAGGCCGGGCAGGTCGGCAAGGACGAATTCGCGCTCGGCTGTTCCGACGACTCCCAGTTGAGGGACAAGAGTCGTAAAGGGATAGTCGGCAATCTTGGGCTTGGCGCGGGTGACGCGGGCGAGGAAGCTTGACTTGCCGGCATTGGGCAGGCCGACCAGTCCGGCATCGGCGATAAGTTTTAACCGCAACCACAGGGACTGTTCGCTGCCGGGATAGCCAACCCCGTGCCTG
>JASGCE010000195.1 GCA_030054295.1 Minisyncoccota bacterium | reverse complement strand
TCAAACTCCCCGCTGGATTGCCAGCCGCTCAAAGCGAGCGGCGGCAATGACGAACATGATGAGTTATTGAATTCTAACCTAAAGTTTGAATTCTCAGGTAATCGGAGTATACAACGAAGCCATCATCGCCTTGCCTCTAACCAAGCAACGCGATGAGGTAAAAGTTTCTTTCTCATCCCACCAGAATTCACTCTATACTCCTCCCATGATAATCTCGGTGATTATTCTCAGCTATAACTCCGCCCTGACCATTGGCGCAACCCTGGCGGCGGCGGCGCGAGTCTCCCATGATATTCAGATGGTCGATTCGGGTTCGACCGATGAGACCCTCGCCATAGCCCGCGCGTCCGTGCCGTCGCTGGCGATTCACCACCATCCCTTTGTCACCTATGGCGAGCAGCGCAATTGGGCCAGTGCGACCCTGCCCATCAAGGGCGATTGGGAACTGCACCTCGATGCCGATGAAGAACTTAGCGAGGGTTTAATCCGCGAACTCAACCAACTTCAAGCCGCCACAACCGAGCCAGGGCTCGATGGCTATTTGATTCCCCGAAAAGTCATCTTTATGGGGAGGGCGATAACCCATGGCGGCATGTATCCGATTTGGCACCTGAGACTGTTCCGTCGCGGCCAAGGTCGCTGCGAGATGCGACTCTATGACCAACATTTTATCCTCGGCACCAAGCGGCTTGGCAGGCTCCATCAACCGATGATGGACCGGATTGCGATGGGCCTCAGCGAATGGACAGATCGCCACAACCGCTGGTCGAGTTCTGAAGCGGCTGAACAGCTTCGCCACGATTCCAAGACCCGCCCCCGCGAAATCACGCCGCGATTCTTGGGTACGGCGATCGAGCAAAAAAGAGCCTTTAGGAGCGCCTATGACCGGCTGCCGATTTTTTTGCGGTGCTGGCTATTGTTCTTCTATCGCTATATACTGAAGCTCGGTTTTCTGGACGGGAGAGAAGGCCTTATTTTCTTCGTTTTGCAATCATTTTGGTTTCGCTTTTTGGTCGATGCCAAGATCTACGAAAGTAAAATAACCCATGGCGACAGAAACAGTCGTAAGACCCTTTAGCCTCTGCCAAGATGATGAGCCGAGCAGCAACCAAGGGGATAGAACAGCTTCACAGGATAACCATTGTATCCTCTGTGATTCGTGGCTGGAGCCAGTTCCCGTTGTCAGCGGCGTTACCGACCGCCGTCTTGGACTGGCGGGTCTATGGAGCATCAACCGCTGTCTGCACTGTGGCCTTGAACAGGTGCAGCCGCGCCCCAGCAATGAACTTCTGGGGGATTATTATGCCCTCTATTACAATCAGGTCGAGGAGCGGCAACCGCACCAACTCTATGTCAAGATTCGGGAAGCGGTGATGAACAGCTGGCTCTATCGCTATTGGCTGTGGCTGGATGGAGATGTAGGGTTTCATCTCAGCAAACCATCGCGGCCGGGAATCAGGCTGCTGGATATTGGCTGTAATCAGGGACGCGGGATGCTGCAATTTAAACGCAGCGGCTTTAGCCAGATCGAGGGACTCGATATCAATCCGATTGCGGCATCGCGGGCGGCGCGACTGGGGTTTAAGGTCTTTGCTGGCCCGGTAATGGAGTTTGACCCGCCGGAGAAGTTTGATGTCGTGGTTCTGGCCAATGTTTTGGAACATTGTCCAATCCCGCTCATGACTCTCAGCCATGTCGCGCGGGTGCTGCGGCCGGGTGGCGAGGTTTGGCTATCCCTGCCCAATAGCCAATCGCGCTGGCGGCGGTTCTTTGGTCGCGCCTGGATCAATTGGCATCCGCCATTTCACCTCGCCCACTATTCCAAGCAGTCCCTGCTGGCGGCCTTGACCGAGGTGGGTTTTGAAGCCATCGAGGTCAAGTCTGTCACGCCGGGACTGTGGCTGGCGCAGTCGCTGCTGTCGGTGTGGCGAGGTGCAGATCGTCGGGTCACGCGGCTTCGCAACCCCCTGTTACTGACCATCGTCCTGCTCTCGATTCTGGCATTACGGTTGGTGACTCTCGAGATTCTGTGGGGGCGATTTTTAAACCTTATTCATCGTGATGCCTTGATAGTTCGCGCTCGGTTGGTAAGGGGGTAATGGGTTAGCGGATGAAAATTCTGATTCATGATTTTGCTGGCCATGGTTATAGTCTATCCCTGTCGCGGCAGTTGGCGTTTCGGGGCCATCGGGTTCTGCACCTCTATTGTGCCGACTATCCCTCGCCGCACGGGGATTTGGGCGGTGAGTCTGTGGCGGGCTTGACGGTCGAGGCCATTGCCTGTGACGGGGCCTATCGCCGCCCCTCCCCCATGAGGCGGCTCAGAGATGATCGCGCCTATGCCAGGCTGCTGGCAGCGCGGGGGGCGGAGTTTAAGCCCGAAGTGATTCTCGGCGGCAATGGGCCATTGGCGGCGCAGTCGGCCTTGATTGGGTTGGCGCGGCGGCAGGGGATTCCCTTTGTCTATTGGCTGCAAGACCTTTACGGTCTGGCCGTGACCAGTCTGGCGCGGGAGCGATTGGGCTGGCTGGTGGGCGGGTTGCTCGGCTGGTGTTTTAAAATTTGGGAGGGCCGACTCTGGCGTAAATCGGCGGCCATCATCGCCATCAGCAGTGACTTTACCGCCGCCTTGACTCGCGCCGCCATACCGATGGAGCGGGTGACGATTATTCAGAACTGGGCCGATCTGGCGGCATTTGCGGCGGTCAGTCCTGCGGCGGTTGACTCTTGGAAAGAGTCTCAGGGGCTGACGGGTCAAAGGCTGATTCTCTATGCTGGCACGCTGGGGTTTAAACATGATCCGCAGGTTCTGGTTCGGTTGGCAGCGGCCTTGGCGAACTATCCGCGGGAATCCTCGACCGACCTTGGAGTCACTCTGGTGGTTGCTACCGAGGGGCGCGGGCGGGCGATTTTGGAGGGAGAGAAGCAAGCCTTGGGTTTGACTCGGCTGCATCTGCTCGACTATGTACCTGCCGCCGAGTTTGCGACTCTGTTGGCCGCCGCTGAATTTGGTCTGGTGATTCTGGCTGAATCGGCGGGGGCCTATTCGATGCCGTCGAAGAGTCTTTCCTATGCTGCGGCGGGGCGGGCGATATTGGCCGAGCTGCCGCGGGGCAATCTTGTGGCGCGGCTGGTCGAACAGGCTGGGATGGGAGAGGTGGTCTCGCCCGATTCAGGGGATGAATTGGCGCGGCGGGTTTTTGACTGGTTGGATCAGCCGCGGTTGGTTGCGGACTATGGTCGTAACGGTCGCGCCTATGCTGAACAGGCTTTTGCGATGGATGGAATCGCCGACCGCTTCGAACGGATTTTGGTGGGGAGTGAATAGACCAAACCAAATTTCAAAAAAAAAGAAAAAGCGGTTTGGCTGCAAGCCAATGGGCGAAGCCCAAGTGAGTGAGTAACAGACCGTTCTACAATTTGAAGCGCCGCAGGCATTTCCCCGCCCGACGCGATCAAAAAATTTATAGAATGTTTAACAGCGCGTTCGATTACTCCCATGAATTATTTATCCTTGCTCGCTTGCGAACGAAGTGCGCAAAAAGGCGAGTAAGGGTAAATAATTCATAAGAACGCGCTGGTTCACCTCCCCTTCTACAGGAAGGGGAGGATAGTCGCAGCTTGGCAGCTTGCTGCCTAGCGAGACTTGGAGGGGTTGGTTAACTCGTTGATTATAATGATACAAACCAACCCCTCCAAGCGAACCTAACGCTCGACTTCGTCTTCGCTAAGGTTCGCTATCCTCCCCTTCCAAAATCAGGAAGGGGAGGGGAGGTGAAGTAAAATAAAATTTAGAACCTTGTCAACAAACTGAATGCTCCGCCTTGCATCCGATTGCGGTTTCTTCGCAACCTTGCGGGGAATGACAATAAAAAGGGACTCCGCCTACCCACCCCTTGTCATTACCCGCCGCCGCTTTAGCGGCGAGACGGGTAATCTCGCTTTGCTTGGAGTGATTAAAAAAGGAAGCGAGATTCCCCGTCTGCGTTTGCCCCTTAACGGGGCAACCTTGCGGGGAATGACAAAAAAAGGCGACAAAGGCGGGTAATGACAATTCTGTAGGCCAGTCGAGGTGGCCTCCCCTACCCCCTCTTGCCAAAAACCCGGGCGAAAATATGATCGACATATCTGCGGTGCTGGTCGAGGTCAAAAACCCGGTCGAGATCAGCCGACGACAGATATTTGGTCACTCCATCATCAGCCGCCAACAGATCGCGGAACCTGCCTTCCTTTGCCCAGGCCTTCATGGCGTTGCGCTGCACCGCCTTATAGGCATCTTCGCGGCTCATCCCCTTGCGGGTCAGCTCCAGCAGCACCTGCTGCGAATGGATGAGACCACCCGCCTGTTCTAAATTGGCTTTCATGGTCTCGGGGTAGACCACCAGCCGCTCGACCAGGCGCGTCGCCCGCATCAGGGCAAAGTCGAGGGTAATGGTCGCATCGGGGGCAAAGGCCCGTTCGACCGAGGAATGGGAAATATCCCGCTCGTGCCACAGGGCAACATTCTCGAGGGCCGGAGTCA
>JASGCE010000023.1 GCA_030054295.1 Minisyncoccota bacterium | reverse complement strand
GCCTGAATCATGGTCAGGTTGCTGGAGACACTGCTGACCGCCGAATTAACAATATAGATCCCCACCTGAATCCCACTGGCCAGTCGGTTATCATTGCGATATTCGTCAATCAGAACCAGATCATTGCCCTCACCCTCCACCCCGAGTCCGGCAGTGATGACGATCCCCGCTGTCACCTTCACGGCTAGACTGGCGGGTTCCAGCGGATCGGGCAGGGTCACCGAACCGCGACTCGAGACCAGCATCAGGCCCTGTTTATAACTCCGCTGCGAGTCCATTAGGATCCCATTGCCCTCGATATAACGCAGCCGACCGGCGGTGGTATGGTCTATATCAAAAAGCAAACCATCGCCCGAACCGGTAATCCGCAGCTGGTTATTGGATTTTATCCCGGTAAAGACCTGATTGTATGACAGCCTGGCCCCATTGGCCCTGATGGTGGTGGGGGCCACCGCGACTCCAATTTGCAGTTCTTGATCGAGAACCAAGACCGATAGATTAGAATTGTTGTAGTTGACAATCCCAATATAGTCAGCCGTGCCAATATCGATGGCGGCATGATCGATTCCTTTAATCGTCGGGGCCGCGCCATAGTAATAGAGATCAACCCCCTTGGCATTGATGCCATAGGAGTCAGCCTTTAAACCATGATAGATATCACCAAAATCGAGCCGCAACCAAGCACCCTGCACCGGCAATGACCCGCCGAGGCTGAGGTCTTTATTGACCAGCACCAGTTGCACTCCGCCCTCGCCACCCTGAAGCAGGCTGCCCTTGGCGATGGTCAGATCGAGGCTGTTGCGCAGACGGATTCCCCCCACCGACTGATTGACCAGGGAACCGAGAGTGGTAATCCGATTCAAACCTTCAAGGAAAAACCCTCCCACCGCCGAACCCGACAGGCCGCCACCCCCCACCGTCAAGACCGAATCCTGATCGCCGGTGACGGTCGCCAAACTCTTGATGGTCAAGCCTGCATCGCCGCCCACGGTAACCGCCGCGCCATAGAAACCAATCGCGCCGCCGCTGGAGAGATCAATCGCTCCACCACTGGTCAGACGGTCGGTAAAGACCATGCCATAGCGGGTGACCAGCGATAGTTTAGCCCCTATCGCGCCGCTGGAGACCACCGACAGGCTGCGTAGATCATTGTTTTTATTGGTTAATTGGAGGGTTCCGCCAGCGACCAGACTCGCCTGACCCTGATTACCGAGCAGCTGTATCGCCCCCGCCGCATTTTGCCCAATATCGCCGGCGGAGTTCAAGCTAAGACTCCCCATCGCGGTTAAGGGGGCATTGACCTGAATCGAACCGGTGCCGATGGTCGTCAGACTCACCGCCGCCAAAACCACCGCGCGATCGACGGTCAGGGTGCCGTCGGTGATCTGCACGGTGGTTAAAAACTGGCCGAGGGTGGTTTGGCCGGTGGTTCTATCGCGGGCGGTCAAGGCAAGGCGGTCGCTGGTCAGGAGGTTAAAATCGCTCAGGTTCTTATTGCCGCTCGCCGAGTAATTCACGGTCAGGCTGCCGCCGCCGACATCAATGGCAGGGCCCGTACCCGCACCGGTCAGATTAAAGGCGGTATTGTTGAAGATCAGGCGGTTGTAACGGGCGGTTAAACCATAGCCAGTTGCGCCATTGGAATAGCTGCCAAGATTTAATGTCAAGACCGAACCGCTGCCATTGACCGTAACCGCCTGCGCCAGGGTCAGGCTGGCGGCAGTGATGGTAATATTTCCTAATAAATTACCGCCGAGACTCATCGATCCCGCCGAGACCAACGAAACCTGTCCGACCGCTGCCGTGGGTTGGCTGAACTGGGCCTCGAAATTAAAACCCTGATTGACATCACCGACTCCGCTGGTATTACCCAGCTTGATCGTCGCGGCCTTCATCGCCGTGAGATTGAGGCGCGTGGTGGTCAACAGGCTGCCCGAATCCTGTGTAATTCCCGCGCGGCTATTGAGGGTCAGGTTGGTGGCGGTAATGGCCCCGCTGAGAACGATCCCCGTCCCATCGGCATCGGTCGCGGTCAGGGTCAGGGGCGCAGTCAATTGCAACCCATCCTCGAGGGTTACCGAGGTTGCGGTCAGACTCGGCAGACCCGACAAATTGGCCCCTGACTTAATCGACAGACTGCCCTGGGTTTCAAAACTATAGCCCGTGCCTCCCGCCGTGACCTTATAATCGGCCAAGGACAGGCTGGTGATCAGGGTGAGGGGGTCGCTGCCCGACTTGACCCCTGTTGAATCAAAAACCACCGCCTCGGTCGAATGGTTGAGCTTGTTATAGGTAAATATCCCCGTGCCCAGATCAATCGCCTGATTACTGCCGCCATCGGTCGTCACGGGTGCGCTGCCAGTATAGGTCATGTCGGCCCCAGCCGCCGTCAGGGTAAATAATCCCGCATTGAGCCCGCCGTTCAGACTGCGCAATGTCACCTGCCGCGCCGTCACGGTGATCGACTGATTGAGCGACAGATCCTTGGCCGATAGCCACAGGCGGTCTTTGCCAAGATCAATATCGCCGCCGAGAACGAGACTCTGACTGGCGGCGTTTTTAATCGTCACCGCGCCGCCCGCCGTGACGGCATTAAGCTTAACAATGGAATTGCCCTGACCGAGATAGATTCGCCCCCCCGCCGTCAGCCCGAGTTGGTCGGCGGTAATGACTCCACCGGTCTGGACAATCGCCCCACCCGCCGTCAGAGTCAGGCTGCCGCCATTCTTTACCGTCACACCGCTGTTAAGAATAATATCATTGGTCGCGGTCAGGGTTACCGAATCCTTAAAGCTGATCCCACTCGCCGTGCCAGCAACCTTGATGGTCTCGGCGGCGATATAGTCATAGCCAAAATAATCATAAGGGGGATTGAGGGGGGTCACAATCGGTCGAGTCAAGATCTCGTCGCCATTGCTGTCCCGTTCATAGGTCACACTGGTCGTGGTCGCTTCAAGACTCACTTCTTTACTGGCAAAAAGGGCTGATTTAGCCCCCGTGACTCCGCCCGTGACCCAGTTGGGTTTTGACGGCGCAGTTGCCGGCAGGGCTGATTCCGCTCTCCCGCCTAAAATAAAGGAATCCGATGAAGAAAACTCGGTACGATAGAATTGCGCGGTCGTCTTTGTCAGGCTCAATCTGGTCGTTCCCGCGGCACTGTCGCTAAAATCGCCGCTAAAGAAGAGTCGCTCGGCATCGCTGGTGATTTTGAACCCATTGCCATTGGCTTCTATCCCCCCGCCCCCCAGATCGAGCGAGAGCGACTGGCCGTTAATGGCTATGTCCTTGGTCAAGATCAAACCATTGGCCCGCAGCAGCACCGAATCGCCCGCAACGATACCGCCGAGTTTCAGGCTGCGCGGCGTAACACCACCACTGGCATTGATAACAACCTTGCCACCACCGCTTTGCAGCCTGTCATTGATCGTAAAGGACTGGTTGATTGGCCCCAGCTGGGCAATATCATTCTGCATCGCCAGACTGATACCATTCTTGGCACTGGCGGTTAGTTGATTGGCGGTAATGGTCCCGCCATTTTGGGTGATTAATCCATTGGCAAAAACTGTGAGGCCATTGCTGCCACTACCACTGCCGTTTAAGACGGTCAGATTTTGGTTAAATTCAATATCCTTGGAACTGACGAGTGTAAGGGCATTGGTGAACCGGGTTGTCCCCGTAATCTTAATCCCCGCCGCCTCGACGCGCACCAGATTGGTCATGCCCAGGTTGAGGCCATCGATCAAACCAATGGTCACCGAACCGCTCGAACTAATCTCCTGATAGGCAACAACTAAATCATCAGAATTCCTGTTATTGCCGCCCGCAATGACCCCAAATTGCGCCAGGTTGATCAGACTATAGTTCAGCAATTTATAGTTTGGGTTGACCGTACTATAGACCCCGGTATTATCGATGGTAATGTCCTCGGCAATATTATATCGCCAGAGCTGGGTAAATTTACCCGTGTTCCCCAGATCCATCGCGCGATAAACCGTACCCGAGGCCGTATTAGAAATGATCCGCCCCCTTTTAACCGCGCTGCCCATAAATCTTAAACTGACTCCATCTCCCGTCAGGGTGAAGTTACCCCCATCAAAGGTGACCGTTTCCTGATAGGTCAAGGGCGTGACCGTCTTGACCTTGGCCAGCACCAGATCCAATTGCCGACCCACAACCGTAATGTCATCGCTGAGTAAAACATTGCCTGCGCGAAGCTCGAGATTGGAATTGCCGAGGTTCAAATCTCCCGATAGCTTCAGGTCAATTTCATCCTTCTGGACAAACAGACTGTCGCCACCGCTGTTCAAGCCATAAAGAATCCCAAGCTGATTGGGGTTCGCCAGACTGACCTTGGCATTGCCGCGCACCATCAATCCGCCGCTGACAATCGTGCCAGTGCCATCCTGAACAATATCGCCACCGCGGGCAATCAGGGTAAGGTTTCCGGTAGCAGTGGTCAGGGTAATCGGTGCGCTGATTTTAATGTCGGCGCTACTGTCGATAAAGACTTGACTGCCATCAAGGGTCAAGGGTGCCGTGACCTCGATGCCATTGCCCTTGATATAGCGGAGGGCACGAACAACGGTATTGTCGAATCCCGTGACGGTGACCTTACCCGCTGCGACAATACCTTGGCTTTTTGCTCCAACCGTGATTTTAGTCGAGCGATCCGCCCAGGTCAGCATCGTCAGTTTACGAAGGCTCTGGCTATCTGAAGCCTTGATAATTCCGATTGGGGTAAGAGTGACATCCTCGTTCACCGGTGTCAGCAGAACAAATCGCGCGAGACTAAAAACAATCGCCCTGTTGGTTCCGCCGCTGGTGGTAGGCTCGAGGCCATTATAGACCAGGGCAAGGGCATTGGCTCCACCGCTGAGGGTAAAGTTCCCCGCCGCTACCAATCCAGTGTCCCCTAGGTCAAGGCGGGTGAGATAGGCATCAAGGGTAAGATTCCGCGCCAGAGTCAGGGTCAGATTGGTGCCGCTCAGTTCGATAAAACTGCTTACCATCTTGCCGCCGGTGCTGATATTACCATCAAGGCTGAGGCTGAGATTATCGGCAATCCTGACCAGCACCTGACCTATGCCAGCCTCCGCCCCGCGATCAAAAATAGTGTCGCCATTGACATTCCCCAGAGCGGCGATGCGATTGGCCGAACCGAGATCGATCCCCGAACCCAATGCCGCCGTCCGCGCTGAAGTCATGGTCAATCGACTGGTGTCAATGACTCCCGATTTCTGGCGGATCCAACCCTGACTATAGAGGCTGAGGCTGCTGCCCGCCGCCGAAGTCATTGAACCCTGTATTATTATTCCGCCGCTGCTGATCAGGGTCAGGCTGGGCAAATTCATAAAGTCCGATGCCACCGTCACACCCGCCGCCCGAAGATAGGTCAGGCGCGTGGTTGTACCCCCCGCAGTGGCTGTCAGCTTGACCGACCCATTAACCTCAAAACCATAGAAGGCAAGGGCTTCATTATCACCATTGGTCGGATTGCCCGTACCTGTGACATGAAGGTCCAGCAGACGGTTATTGCCAAAAACCACCGTGCCAGAATCGGTACTGTAACCCGTGTCACTCACCGCCAGATTAGTCGCACTGTTCAAGGCGATAATCTGGGTAAAGCGCCCGCTCCCCACCGCAATGGCGGCATTTTGCCCACCGTCGGTAATGGTCGGTGCCGCCCCAAGGTAATAGAGATCAGCACCGCTAAAATTGAGAGTCCTACTCCCCGCCGCCAGGGTGCCATTCTGGCCGCCACTGCCCACCAATTTGATCGTCGCGCGGCCAGCGGTAAGATTGATATTCTGATCGAGAATCAACCCCCCCGCGCGAAGGTCAAGGCCCGCCGTGCCAAGGTTAATATCCCCCTTGAGAACAAGGTTAATCGCCGGATCGACGACCAGCACCGAATCCCCGCCCGCCCTCACTCGACCCAGCCAATTGATTCGATTATTGCCCCCGAGGTAAAATCCACCCCTGGTCGTGACGGTCAAGCCATCGGCCTGAATCACTCCATTGGTTTGATTGACATATTGATCCGCCACCAACGACAGACTCCGACCATTGGCCTGCGCATCATTACTGCCAATAGTGCCAACCACCGTTATCCAGGCAGACGAGTCCAGCAGCAGCGATTGCTTCAGGGCAATAGTGCCGGTGACCCCAATCCCCTTGCCGCGAATATAGGCCAGGGCATCATAGTCGGGACTAGCCTTTAAAGCGCTCAGATTGAGACTATTGTTCGAATAGATTCCGGTTAAACTAAATTGCCCGCTTCCCGCTGTGACTCGATAGTCGCTGAGTTGCACCCTAATCGGATCAATCGGAGTCGCGGGGTTTTGCGGGGCGACGATTCCATTGGCCCCGATGGTGATCACGGTACTGGCTTCAAACGACGGAATCACCGTGACAAAGACAAACCGCCCGCTCGCCCCGAGATTAAGAACCTTTGAATTGACCCCACCGGTCGGGATGCCTCCCTGATAATAGGCCGTGGCCCCCTCGGCATCGATTCGCTCGCCCAGATCATCGGTGATCTTACCGGTGCCGAGAGTCATAAAGAGCGAACCGGCGGTGATGGTAATATTGGCGGCACTTCCGTCGCTGGGATTTTTATTGCCGAGTTTAATATCGCCATTATTGGTGTTAAAGATAATCGAACCGGTCGTACCCGCATTGATGGTGCCGGCCTTAATCGTAATCGCCGCCTTAGCGGTAAGGGTCAGGCTGTTGCCCGAAGTCCAACGGATGCTCGACCCTTCATCCCCAAGTTCGATCTCGCCGTCGATGGCCGTACTGGCATCGATGGTGACATTGCTGGTCGCCAAGGCCGCTTCAAGGTTACTGATTAAAAGATAGGAGGTCGCATTGCCCGCGACCCGCGCGACTCCATTGGTGACGGTTTGCTCGGTCGGCGGGGTTTCTGGTGCCGCGCTCAAAATCGAAATCTTGGTGGGATCGAGGAACAATGTTCCGGTCTTGCCCTTGGGGGCAAGATTATCGACGGTGCCGCGAAAGACGAGGTTGGTCAGACCCGAGACCTCGACCGTGCCGCCATTGCCGCCCGCCGCCGCCCCGCGACTCGAGATGGCCCCAGCAAAACTCGTCTGCTGCTGCGACCAGAGAACAACCGAACCGCCATCCCCGACTCCCGTACCATTGGCATCGGCAGAGATTCGCGCCCCGCTGGCCACCGTGACGCTTGCAGCATTGAGCAGCGGCCCCTCGCCCTTAAAATTGCCGCCAATGGCTATAGTGCCACCGCCCATGGCTCCGCTGGCACTGATGACCGCGGCTGGGCCAATCGTCACCGCGCCGCTCGCCGTCAGCTCGAGCTTGCCGCCAGCCTGAACCGCCGAAGAAGCATCAAGGGTGCCATTGACCGCAAGACTACCCGCCAATGCAAAGAGTCTTTGGGCGGTAATGGTGCCATTCAAGCCAATCGTTCCGCCAACCGTAGCCACCCCCAACTCGCGCCCATTCATAAAGGCGGCAGCACTGGGGGCCACCGTACTGGCGATAAAACCATTGGCGGTTACCCGCGAGGTCGCATCAAAAACCAAACCATTCGGGTTGGTAAAATAGACCGTGCCATTGGCGTGAATCGTTCCGGCAATCTGGCTCACCCCTGAATCCAGAATCCGATTGAGGGTCGCTGAAGTCGCGGCGGGCTGGACAAAATTGACCGATTCATTGGCCGCCAGATTAAAACTCTGCCAGCTGATGACCGCGCGGTCGCTGGACTGTAGAACCGTGGTGGCTTGACCATCAAAGCCAATCTCGGCCGTTCCCGCCTCCACCGTGCCCCCCACCGGAGCCGCCAGCAAAGGAACTGATTTTACAACCATAATGGCAGCTAGACTGACGGCCATTTTTAGAGTGGAGGCCGGTGTTTTTGCCATCTGCCAGCGGTTCAAATTCATTTACATCCCCAAATTACAATCAACAAACAACCGTTATTTTGTTTATGATTTATTGTTTTAAAGTTAAGTTTTTCTATAGCTAAGTTCAATCAATCAAAGAAATATTAATTTAATTCAATCCTGATTACAATCTGATTCTTGGTTTAGGTCGGTTGGATGGGGAGTGGTAAGGAGGGGTGGACGCCCCCTCGACTTTCTGCGAAAGTCTCACCCCCACTGGATAGCCTCGTGCTTACGCACGACGCTATGAGGGGCGATGGGAGGGTTCAACCTTCACGAACCCCTCATTGCGTTCTGCGAAGCAGAAGGCAATCCAGAGGGGGGAATCGAGCGAAGCTCGATGGGGGGCATCCGCCCCCCACTTTAATAATGCAAAACAATAGGGGGCTGACGCCCCCTCGACTTGCGATCGCAAGTCTCACCCCCGCTGGATAGCCTCTCGCTTCGCTCGACGCTATGAGGGGCGATGGGAGGCTTTAACCTTTCCATACCAAACCATCGTAAGTGCAAGGATAACTGTCATCGCTTTAATTTATTAGACATTTCAAATTTCACTTGCAGATATTGTAAAATTGCCCTTTATTAATAGAGTTATCATCATCAGGGAGTAAAAAATGACATTTAAACTATCACGGACACTGGGAATTGTTGGAATCAGCCTGAGCGCCATGATCGTCGCCAGTGCACCCAGCCATGCGGCCAAGACTCTGGTCTATTGCACCGATGCCTCGCCTGCCGGATTCTCGGCATCCTTAAACACCACCAAGACCAGTATGGATGCGGCAAGGCCCATCTATGACCAGCTGGTGCTGTTCAAGCGCGGCGAGACTATGGTTGTACCGGGACTGGCTACCGCTTGGAAAATCACCAATGGCGGCAAGACCATCACCTTTACTCTGCGCAAGGGCGTCAAGTGGCATTCGGGAGTCAATGGCTTTACCCCCAGCCGCGATTTTAATGCCGACGATGTGCTGTGGAGCTTTAACCGCATGTGGAAGACCGACCATCCCTACCACAAGGTTTCGGGCGGAACCTATGATTACTTTGCCGACATGTCGATGGCCGAGACACTCAACTCCATCACCAAGATCGACGACTATACAGTCAGGTTTGAATTGAATGAAGGCAATGTGACGATGATTCCCAATCTCGCCATGGATTTTGCCACCATCTATTCGGCAGAATATGCCGACTATCTGTTAAAGCAAGGCAAACCCGAACAGTTCGACCAGATTCCGGTCGGCACCGGGGCCTTTATCTTCCAAAGCTACCAAAAGGATTCGGTCATTCGTTACAGGGCCAATCCCAATTACTGGGGAGAGAAGGCCAAGGTCGATAACCTGATCTTCGCCATTACGCCCGAGGAGACTCAAAGACTGACCAAACTCAAGGCCAATGAATGCCAGTTCTTTGACAAGCCGCGGCCCAATGACCTGGCCGAGATCAAGAACAATCCCGACCTTAAGTTGATTGGGATGCCTTCGCTCTCGACCAGTTATTTTTCTTTCCAGGTAAATAAACCCCCGCTGAATGACAAGCGGGTTCGCCAGGCCCTGTCGATGGCCATCGATCGGCAATCCCTGATCGATCAGGTCTATTTGGGAGCCGCCCTGCCCGCGGTCAATTTTATCACCCCCGACATGATGGGCTATAATAAAAAGATCAAACCCTATGACTATAACCCCGAGAAGGCCAAGCAGCTGCTGAAGGAGGCAGGGGTCATGACTCCCATTACCGTCGATTTTTGGTGGCCGCCGAATCGCTCGATCAACAAGGTCATTGCCGAGCGAATTCAGGCCGACTGGGCCAAGATCGGCGTGACGGCTAAACTGGTCTCCTTTGAATGGGGCGAATATGTCAAGCGGGTCAATGCGGGAGAACATCAGGTGGCGATGATGACCTGGGGCGGCGACAATGGCGACCCAGATAATTTTTTCCAGACCATTGGCTGCTCGCCCGAGATGAAGGCCTCGCCCAGCAACATGTCCAAATGGTGCGATGCGGAGTTTGTCAAGCTGTTCCACGCCGCCAAGGTCATGGTCAAACAGTCGGATCGAGTCAAGGCCTATCAGCGGATGCAGGAGATTCTCCACGATCAGCAGCCGCAGTTCCTGAATGTCCACCGCGTCGATTACAAGGCCATGCGCAAAGAGGTGGTTGGATTCAAACAGTCACCCTTTGACCGTGATGAATTTACCGGTGTCGATATTCAACAGTAACTGTTGTTCTATCGGCTATAATTGCGTTAAACTTGAGCCTTACTTTTTTATCGGAGGAACCATGCGTAAATCTAGCTTAACCCTGTCACTGCTTGGAGTCGCAGCCCTGTCGCTGTCCTTGCAGACCACCACCGCCTTGGCGGCCTCGACCCTCGTCTATTGTTCCGAGGGTTCGCCTGAGAACTTTACCCCGGCCCTTAACACCACCGGCACCAGCTTTGATGCGGCACGGCCGGTCTATGACCAGCTGGTCCTGTTCAAGCGCGGCAGCACGGAGGTTATCCCCGGCCTCGCCGAATCGTGGAAAATCACCGACGGCGGCAAGACCGTCACCTTCAGCCTGCGCAAGGGTGTGAAGTTCCACAGTGGCGTGAATGGCTTTACCCCCAGCCGCGATTTTAATGCCGATGATGTTCTGTGGACAATCAACCGCATGTGGAAGGCCGAGCATCCCTACCACAAGACCTCGGGCGGGGCCTATGACTATTTCAACGACATGGACATGCCCAAGCTCATCAAGGCCGTCACCAGGGTCGATGACTATACCGTCAAGATGGAGCTGACCGAGGCCAATGTCACCATCATGGCCAACCTCGCCATGGATTTTGCCACGGTTCATTCGGCGGAATATGCTGACTTCCTGACCAAGGCCGGCAAGCAGGAACAGTTCGACCAGATTCCAGTCGGAACTGGCCCCTTTGTTTTCCAATCCTATCAAAAGGACGCGGTGATTCGCTACAAGGCCAATCCGGGATATTGGGGGGAAAAGTCCAAGGTTGATAATCTGGTCTTTGCCATCACCCCCGATGCGACTGCGCGCTATGCCAAGCTCAAGGCCAGCGAATGTCATGTCTCGGCCTATGTCCGTCCGGCTGATCTGCCCGAGATGCAAAAGGACTCCGCCCTGCAGGTCTATAACCAGCCGGGTCTGAATATCAACTATCTGTCTTTGCAGGTGACCAAAAAGCCATTCGACGACAAGCGGGTTCGTAAGGCCATAGGTCTCGCCATTGACCAACAGGCGATTATCAAGGATGTCTATCTGGGCGCGGGTACGGCGGCCAAGAATCTAATTCCGCCAACCATGTGGTCATACAATAACAAGATTCCCGCCTATGAATATAATGTCGAGAAGGCCAAAAAACTATTGGCCGATGCCGGGGTCAAGACTCCGATCGATATTGACCTCTGGTGGATGCCGGTGCAAAGGCCATACAACCCCAATGCCAAGCGGATTGGCGAGATGATTCAATCCGACCTGGCCAAGGTTGGAATCAATGCCAAGCTGGTATCGTTCGAATGGGGCGAGTACCGCAAGCGGATGCAGGCGGGCGAACATACAACCGGCCAGATGGGCTGGATGGGAGACAATGGCGACCCTGATAACTTCTTCTTCCTCGCCGCCTGTAACGACGGGGTGCCGACTCAGAATAACCAGTCCAAATGGTGCAACCCTGAGTTCAATAAACTGTTTGAAGCCGCCAAGACCATGGCCAAGAAATCCGACCGCGTCGCCGCCTATTCGCGGATGCAGGAGATTATGAACGACGAACAGTCGCATTACTTCATCGCCCATTCGGTGGTCTATGAAGTCACCCGCAAGGAGGTCAAGGGATATAGGCAATCGCCCTTCGGCTCCCATGTCTTCAATGGCGTGAGTGTGGAGTAACCGGCCAGTCTCTAAGAATTCCATGAAAGGCTCTTGACAAGGGGAGTATATTCATATTCTATGCACCAAGTTTGCAGCTATTGGATGCTGCGTTTTGGAAATCGGCATATGATGTGATTTTATCTTTTGTCAATTCTTTCATGGAATCCTAGAGGGGTTCCCATAACCTGTTTGGAGATTATAAATGACGAATTTAAACTTGATAAATCAGTATGAATCCACCCAGAAATCAGATGAAGAAATTTATCAGGAGGATCTTGCTATAATTGATGGATTTGCAAAAAACAGTCCAATGAATCCGAAAACACAAAATGATTGGGAAAGATTTTAGGAAAGAAGGAAGCAGATGGAAGAGTAAAGATTATTACCTTTAAGCTTTCAATTTGTAACAATACTCCGTCCACTTGAGAATTGAAAATTTTGTTTATGTTTCAATAACTATACACATTCGTCATTGCGAGAGAGTCCTTTCGGCGTAGGCCGACATTCGTCGGCGGGACGACCGTGAAACCACTGTGGTTGCAGTTTTTTTGATCAAAGCGAAGTATACTCCGTTTACTTGAGAATTCAAAAACTCAGGCGTGTAATTTAAATTTGTGGGGGGCGGATGCCCCCCATCTCACTTCGTTCGATTCCCCCGTCTGGATAGCCTCGTGCTTACGCACGACGCTATGAGGGGTTAGGGAATATTAAAACCTCCCACAACCCCTCATCGCGTTGCGAAGCAAGGCGATCCAGACGGGGGAGTCAAGCGAAGCTTGACGGGGGGCATCCGCCCCCCGCTAAATAAGAAAAGTTTTTGTATATATACAGAATCAGACTATACCATCTATTTTTTCACTATAAATCAATTACTTAGCGGAAAAATGGATTGCCACGGTCGCTTCGCTCCCTCGCAATGACGAATGTGGATAGTTATTGAAACATTAACAAAATTTTGAATTCACTAGCGAACGGAGTATAGTAAGCAATTTACCGCCTGAGATTATCATCACTGTCAATCGCATTTGCTGGGCTTAACCTAGAGGAACTATCACTTGAATCACTTTGGTTCGACTGATCCTCTGATTCGTCGCTTGATTCCTCGCTGTTGGTTGCGGACTGGTCGTCAGATTCGTCGCTAGATTCCTCGCTGTTGGCTGCGGACTGGTCGTCAGAATCATCGCTAGATTCCTCGGTGTCGGCTGCGGACTGGTCGTCAGAATCTTCAACAGAATCATCGTCAGAATCATCGTCAGAATCATCGTCAGAATCCTCAACAGAATCATCGTCAGAATCATCGTCAGAATCATCGTCAGAATCATCGGCAGAATCATCGTCAGAATCATCGGCAGAATCATCGTCAGATTCCTCGTCAGATTCCTCGGCAGTGTCGTCCTGCGACTCATCCTCCGCACTATCCTCTGCTGCATCGTCTGATTCGTCGGATTGCTCCTCGGTCATGGAATCAGCCGTGGCGGCAAGGGCCTGACGATAGGCTGCAAGATTGGCGGCTAGGGTGAGTATCATCGCCAGCAGAACTGCCGCTACCGACCTCATCAAACCTTGATTTGCCGAATGGCTTTTTTTAAACATCAGACACCCCTCAATCCTGTAAGCAGGTCGTTCTAAAACCAGCTGAAGCAAACCAAATCATAGTGCATAGCTTTATTCTGTATAAATATCAACAGACTTCGCCATTTTTTTACGATTGGTAAATCAATTGCAATAAATTAAAGAGCGTAAAAAGCAAATTCCTCTGGTAAAAATTCTCAACTGTGTTTTAATGGTTTTATAAAACCGCTGCTAAATGCGGGCGAATAGTTTACGGGGAGAAACAGAGTGATAAAATTTCTACTCAAACGCCTAGCTCTCACCATCCCGACTTTTTTTGTCCTGATGTTTGTGACCTTTGTTGCCATTCGGTTGGTGCCGGGCGATCCGATTGAGGTTCACACGGGCGAGCGCGGCATTTCCCCCGAGCGGCTGGAGATGCTCCGCCATCAATTGGGGCTTGACCTTCCGGTGTGGCAGCAGTTTTTGTCCTATATTTGGGGGGTTTTGCAGGGGGATTTGGGGGTTAGTCTCTCGACCCACGAAACGGTGTTAAAGGAATTCTTTACTCTGTTCCCGGCGACGATTGAACTGTCGCTGGCGGCGATGCTTTTTGCTGTGCTGATCGGAGTTCCGGCCGGAGTCATGGCGGCGGTCAAGCGCGGCGGGATTTTTGACCAGACCATGATGGGCCTGTCGGTGGCGGGATTCTCGATGCCGATCTTTTGGTGGGGGCTGCTGCTGATTATGTTGGTAGCGGGATATTGGGGCATTATGCCGGTTTCGGGGCGGATTGACCTCATTCAGTTTGATATTCCCCCGGTGACGGGCTTTATGTTGATTGACAGTCTGCTCAGTCCCGACAAGGGCGCCTTTTTGGATGCGCTGCATCATCTGGTCTTGCCGATGATTGTGCTGGGGACGATCCCGCTGGCGATTATTGCGCGGATGACTCGCTCCTCGATGCTCGAGGTTTTGGGGGAGGACTATGTCCGTACCGCCCGCGCCAAGGGCCTGTCTGAGTTTCGCGTCATAGGCATCCACAGCCTACGCAATGCCTTGATTCCGGTGGTGACGGTGATTGGGCTTTCGGTCAGCGGCCTCCTGAGTGGCGCGGTCTTGACCGAGACTATATTCTCGTGGCCTGGTATTGGCAAATGGGTCATTGAATCGGTCAACCGCCGCGACTACCCGGCCCTGCAAGGGGGAGTCATGCTGATTGCCCTCATCGTCATGTTCGTCAATCTGGCGGTAGATTTCCTCTATGCCATTATCCAGCCGAGGATCATCCATGACAAATAAATCCAAATCCACAGCTGCAAAGGCCTCGATGCAATCAGCCGCAGATGCCGAGATTCAAACCGCCCTCCAGTCGCAAACCCCCTTTAGGGCCTTCTGGTCGGCATTTTGCGAGAACCGCGGCGCCCTGGTCGGCCTGTCGATCCTCGCCATCATCATTCTGGCGGCAATCTTTGCCGATTTTATTGCCCCCCACAGCCTGTCGGAACAGTACCGCGATTCGGTACGGGCGCAGCCGGTCTTTGCCGGCGGCAGTTGGAAATTCATCCTCGGCACCGATGGGGTCGGACGCGACACCTTATCACGCTTGATCTATGGGGCGCGAACCTCGCTCTTTATCGCATTGGCGGTGGTGGTGGTATCGATGTTCTTTGGCATTGCCCTCGGTCTGTTGGCGGCCTCGACCTCGGTGGCGGTGGATGTGGTGATCAGCCGCGTGATTGAATCCCTGATGGCCTTTCCATCCTTGGTCTTGGCGGTTTTGCTGGTTGCTGTTCTTGGGCCGGGACTCTTTAGCACCATTATCGCGGTCTCGATTGGTTACTTGCCCACCTATGTCCGTTTGATGCGGGCCTGCGCCAAGACCGAACTGAGCAAGGACTATGTCACGGCAGCCAAGGTCATGGGGGTCGGCAAGTTTCGCCTGATGGTGCGAACCATATTGCCCAACTGCATGGCGCCCTTGATTGTTCAGGCCGCCCTCGGCACTTCTGGCGCCTTGCTGGAGGCGGCGGCCTTGGGATTCCTGGGCTTTGGAGTCCAGCCACCGACACCCGAATGGGGGGCGATGCTGGCCGATGCTCGCGAATTTATTCGCTCCGACCCGTGGATTGTGACCCTGCCGGGCCTGGCGATTCTGATTACGGTTATTGCGATCAATCTGGCGGGTGACGGGCTGCGCGATGCCCTCGACCCCAAACTGCGGAGGTCATAATGGCATTGCTGGAAATCCGCAACCTGAGTGTCAGTTTTAAAACCCGCAATGGTCAATTCCGCGCGGTTTCGGGAGTCGATCTGACCATCGCCGAAAACACTACCGTCGCCATTGTGGGGGAATCAGGTTCAGGCAAGTCGGTCGCCATGTTGGCGATTATGGGCCTGCTGCCCTGGACGGCGACTGTCACTGCCGACCAGATGGAATTTATGGGGCAAGACCTCCGCCACCTGTCCAAACGAGAGAAACGCCAGATCATCGGCAAGGATTTGGCGATGATTTTTCAGGAGCCAATGTCTTCGCTCAACCCCTGTTTTACCGTGGGTTATCAGCTGGAGGAATCGCTCAAGGCCCATACCGACCTCGACAAGCCCGCGCGGCGCCGGCGGATGTTGGAGCTGCTCGAACAGGTGGGGATCACCGACCCACAGCGGCGACTCCGCGCATTGCCCTTCCAACTGTCGGGCGGCATGTCGCAGCGGGTCATGATCGCCATGGCCATTGCTTGCCGGCCCAAACTGCTGATTGCCGATGAACCCACCACCGCATTAGATGTGACGATTCAGGCCCAGATCCTCGATCTGATGGTGCGGTTAAAAAAGGAGACGGGTATGGGGCTGGTGCTGATTACCCACGATATGGGCGTAGTGGCCGAGACCAGCGACCGCGTCATTGTCCAATATGCGGGTCAGCAGGTTGAGCAGAATTCGGTCAGGAATCTGTTCCAGGACCCACACCATCCCTATAGTTTTGGTCTGCTCTCGGCCCTGCCCGAACGCACCAATGCCAGAATGCTGCCGACCATTCCGGGCGTGGTTCCGGGGGCCTTTAACCGCCCGCCCGGTTGTCTTTTTGAACCGCGCTGCCCCTTTCGCATCTCTGAATGTTCGGCGGGAACGCCACCCCAGGCCAGTGCCACTCTTGGTCACGCCCTTTGCTTAAGACCCTTAAAGTCGGGAGTTCCGTCATGACCAAATCGACAAACTCCAAATCAGGGGATTCGGGCAAGATTCTGGTCGCCAAGAACCTAAGCCGAAACTATACCGTCAGCCGCGGAGTCTTCCATCCCCTGGCCACGGTGCGCGCCTTGACCGATGTCAGTTTTGATTTGGCGGCGGGCGAGACCCTCGCGGTGGTGGGGGAATCGGGTTCGGGCAAATCGACCCTCGCGCGGTTGGTAACCATGATCGAGGCTCCCTCGGCTGGTTCATTGGTCATCAATGGCATTGATGTCGCCCAGGCAACCGCGGCGCAAAGGCTCGAGCTGCGGCGACAGGTACAGATTGTTTTTCAAGACCCCTTCGGTTCGCTCAATCCGCGCCAAACCATCGGCGCAGCCCTGGCCGAGCCACTGTTGGTCAATACCAAACTGGGACGGGTCGAGCGCGAATCACAGGTTCGCACCATGATCGAGCGGGTTGGTTTGCGGCCGGAACTGCTCGACCGCTACCCCCATATGTTCAGCGGCGGCCAGAGACAGAGGATCGCCATTGCCCGCGCCCTGATGCTGCGACCCAGGCTGCTGGTTTTGGATGAACCGGTCTCGGCCTTGGATCTGTCGATCCGCGCCCAGGTTTTAAACCTGCTGGTCGAGTTGCAGGACGAGTTCAAACTGGCCTATCTCTTTATCTCCCATGATTTATCAGTAGTGAAACATATTGCCGATCAGGTACTGGTGATTTACCTCGGGCGGGCGGCTGAACTCGGCGATTCGGCGCAGTTGTTTGCCAAGCCGCTCCACCCCTACAGCCGCGCCCTGCTGTCGGCGACTCCCGTCGCTGACCCGCTGGCCAAGAAGGATCGGATCATCCTGTCGGGCGACCTGCCCTCGCCCTTTGCCCCACCTTCGGGATGCCGATTCCACCCGCGCTGCGCCGCCGCCAAACCCCATTGCAGCGAACAGATTCCCGTGCTGGAGGCCAAACAGGGCCGCACAGTTGCCTGTTTTGAGGTAAAGGGGTAGGGGGATGAATAATTGGCTAGCAGAAACTAACAAATTTTCTGGTTTCAATTTCCAAAATAGCCGCTCTATTTGTTAAGCCCTTGTCATCCGTTAGCAGAGTTGCAACCTGATACAAAGAACAAATGGTCAATATCTGATTGTCCATTGTGGTTTTGATTTTTGTTTCTTCCTCCTTCTGCCTATTCCTGTTTATTAGCGGATATAGACGACTAAATTCTATTGCCGCTCTCTCATCAAAGGGGGCGATTTCTAGATTTACAGATGCTCTTAGTTTTTTGATAAACTGTTCTGCGACTAGACCATTTTTAATATAGGTTTCAGCAATCACAGGCGTGGGGATGACTATTCTTGTCGCCCCTGATAAGTAGTTAAAAATTCGCTCTCGACCAACAGTATCATCAAATTTCCCTGCTGGATTGAAAATGGATATATCGAGAAGATCAATTAGGAAATTTGTATCAAGCCCAATAATCATCAATAGTTCCCTTCGCCATAACGGTTATCCATTATGACCTTTAAAGGATCATCAATATCCTTCCATGGTGTACCGTAAATCTTCTGTAGTTCAGCAAATGTCTCTGTAACTGGCCTATCTACTAACACTTCAAACTTCTCAATCTTGAAACTTTTGATTTGCCAATTTCCATCGTGACTGCGAGTCCAGTCGCCAATTCCATAGATTCGGATTGGATCGGTTAAATAGTCCTTGGCAATTTCTTGGGCTAAATTCAAATCACAATAGAGTTGTCGATGAGTTGTTTGTGCCGTTTCAAGAGTAATCCAAACTAAATCACGATTCTTATCCTTATCCATACCCCTGATAAAACCTTGTAATTGCCCTTTAATTTTTGGAAAAAATTCAGACTTACCATCATGGTTTTTAACAATACCGTCAAAAACAAGCCTGTCGAAATCATTGGTACTAGACAGGCTTTGGGATTCGACAATCAAACTGCCATTTGTATGATCATCGGCCAATTCTTGATTTATCCTGTTATAGTATTTGTGATTACTTGATTCAGGCAAGGTAGCTTTAAGAATATTCTTTGCGACCTCATCCTTATATTCAGGCTCTACTTCCAAACGAATAATCGCAGAACCAGCTTCAATCCCCCGAAAATGAACATGGTTACTAGACCCCAGTAATTTTGCCAAGAGTCCAAGATAGACCGTCTGCCGCGCGAGTGGCAGAGTCTCGGGGGTAAAGCCTTCGATGATAAATTTATAGATGTCATTGCTCATCATCATGTTCCTGTAAACTGATACTATTATACCAAATTATCTGCCTTTGTAACAAATTTTTGGGATGGTCATGACCCCTATCTCACCCCGCCCGATAACCGCCCGTTCCGCTGAAGTTATGAAGGGTCAAGGAGCAATCAAACCCAAAAAAATTACCCTGTGCAATTGGCCAAAATCGACTATAATCTAGCCCACAGCATAAATTGAACGGAGTTCATCATGCCCGATGGCGGTAACTTTTCGACCAACCCAAGCCAAGCCCCAATATCCACCAGTCTCAACCTCAGCGACTCGGCGGCGCGGCGAATCGAGCAACTGATGGCGGGCGAAACCACCGACCCAGCCAAACCGATGAGGATGCGCATCGCCGTCGCGGGCGGTGGCTGCTCGGGTTTCCAATATAGTTTCAGCTTCGACAGCCACCAGTCGAGCGACGACCGCATCTTCGCCAAAAACGGCGCCGAACTGATTATCGACGAGACATCGCTTGGTTTGATGAATGGCGCAACCCTCGATTTTGTCGAGGATTTGGCCGGGTCATCCTTCCAGATCAAAAACCCCCTCGCCAGTTCCGGCTGCGGTTGCGGCAATAGTTTTGCCCTCGCCTAACCCTCCATGAAAATCGCCACTTGGAATATTAATTCGGTGCGACTGCGACTACCGCTGGTGGAGAAATACCTCCGCGAAGCCGCCCCCGATTTTTTGCTCTTGCAGGAGATTAAATGCCAAGACCCAGACTTCCCTGCCGCCGCCTTTAAATCGCTCGGGTTTGATTCCTTCGTTTTTGGCCAGAAATCATACCACGGAGTGGCGATTTTGGCGCGGGAGAGTCTAGACTCGCGCCTCAGCCACCGCGGCCTGCCGGGCTTTCCCACGGATCCCGATAATGACCCCCAGGCGCGTTATATCGAACTCGAGGTTGCGCCCGCTGACCAGCAGCCCTTTCGCCTCGGCTGCCTCTATGCCCCCAACGGCAATCCGGTCGAAAACAGCGCCAAATATGCCAATAAAATCCTGTTCATGGAGCGGTTACAAAATCTTGCGGCAGAATATCTGGCGGCCGAGATTCCTTTTGTGCTGGCCGGCGATTTTAACATCTGCCCGACCGCCAACGACCTGTTTGACCCCCAGGGTTGGATCGATGATTCGCTTTTTAGGTTGGAGAGTCGCCAGACCTGGTTTCGCCTGATCAACCTCGGGCTGGTCGATGCGGTGCGCGCCCTCCATCCGACCGAACGACTCTATAGTTTTTGGGACTATCAGGCTGGCCGCTGGCCGCGCGGCGAGGGATTAAGAATCGACCATTTTTTACTCTCCCCCACCCTCGCCGACCGGCTGAAATCCGCCGAGATCGACCGCGAACCAAGGGGCTGGGAACAGACCAGCGATCACACCGTGGTAACCGTCGAGGTGTAGTAAACTTCTTTGCAAGATATACTATGTTTCCGTAAAAATTCTTGGAATTTTATCCAATAAATGTGATTGCGAGCAAAGCTCACAGCCTGCTGAGAGACGAAACGAGGAAATCCATTTCTCTACTAAGTAATTGTTATATTTAGTCTGATTGTTTGAAAATCCAAAAACTTTTCGTTTTAAGCGGGGGGCGGATGCCCCCCGTCAAGCTTCGCTTGACTCCCCCCGCTGGATCGC
>JASGCE010000194.1 GCA_030054295.1 Minisyncoccota bacterium | reverse complement strand
AAACTCCCCGCTGGATTGCCAGCCGCTCAAAACGAGCGGCGGCAATGACGAATATTGATTGTTATTGAACTATAACCAAAATTTTGAATTCTCAAATGAACGGAGTATATATCATTAAATCCGTTCCTTCCCCTACCTCTCCAGCCTGCGAATCCAGGTCATTTGGCGTTTGGCATAGGCGCGGGTTTGGCTTTGAATCTCGCTGATTGCTGCGGGCAGATCGATGGTGCCGTTCAAATAATCTAGCAGCGAAGAGACCCCAATCGCCTTCATCATCGGAAGGTCTGGGGGAAGTTTTGGAAGATTGTCCATTAAATTTGCCACCTCGGCCACCGCGCCATCCTCGATCATAGACAAAACGCGGCGGTTGATTCGCTCGACGACAATCGCCCGCGGCGGAGTCAGCAACTGGAGTTTAAAATCAAAATCAGCGGGTTTACCGATACGGGGTTCGGCTTGCCATTGGCTTAGGGGTCGTTTAGTCGCGGCAAAAACCTCCCAGGCGCGAATCATCCTTTGGCGGTCACTGACTCGTATGGTAGCGGCGGCGGTGGGATCGAATCGAGCGATCTCGGCATGGAATGACTCATGGCCGATGGATTCCAGTCGCTCGCTTGCCTCGGTGCGAAATTGCGGCGGGATATTGGGGATTGGCGACAGGCCATCGGTCAGGGCCTGGATATAGAGTCCGCTGCCGCCAACAATGATCGTGGGTCTTGTTGGGTCTTGGCGCAATATTGCCAAGACCTGGTTGCGCCACCAGGCGGCGGTGGCGACCTGTTCGGCCGCCAAGACACCATAGAGTCGGTGGGTAAATTCAGCCTCGTCGCTCGGGCTTGGCCTGGCCGTGATGATTCGCAGCGGTTGATAGTGCTGCATCGCATCGGCATTGATGATCTGCGGCGGGGCAGAGGATCGCTCGCCTTGCTGTCGTGCCCATTCCAGGGCCAGGTGCGACTTGCCACTGGCGGTGGGGCCGAGCAGGATGGGAATGGTCGGAATCTCGGGTTTCACGACATCCACGCCCTCCCTCCTATGGCCAGAGATGGGCGGCTCCGCGCACGCCGCTCGCATCGCCGTGGAGGGCGGGCAAGAATGGCGTCACGATCTGCGGCGAAAAGACAAACTGCGGCCAAAGTTTTGGAATATTGACATAGAGCCGTTCCAGCCGCGATAGACCGCCGCCAACCACGATCACATCGGGGTCGAGGCTGTTGATGATGGTCGCGGTGGCGCGGGCAAAGCGATTCTCGAACCTTTGCAGGCTGGCCTCGGCCTCTGGTTCGCCGGCAGCAGCCGCGGCGACGATCTGCTCCCCGCGCAGACTAAGCCCAGACACCCGCAGGTGATCCTTGGCGAGTCCGGTGCCAGAGATCCAGGTCTCGATGCAGCCAAACTTGCCGCAGTAGCAGGGCGGGCCGGGCAGTTCGATTCCAGCATCCGGCCAGGGCAGGGGATTATGGCCCCATTCACCGCCGATGGCATTGGGGCCAATATGTTGCTGACCGTGCAGAGCGATGCCGCCGCCAGTGCCGGTGCCGATGATGATGGCAAAAACCAGACCAGCACCCTTGGCGGCTCCGTCGGTGGCCTCCGAAGTAGCGAGGCAGTTGGCGTCATTGCCGATTCGAATGTCGCGGCCGATGGCTTGGCGCAGGTCGCGGTCGAGGGTCGTGCCATTGATGAGGGTAAGGTTTGAATTTTTAATTCTCTGGCTGACACTATCAATCGCCCCGGGAATGCCGATGCCGATGGATGCAATCACCGGTTTGGTAAATTGATCGGCTGAGGCCACCAGATCGCGGAAAGCAGAGATAAGCTGCCCATAGTCATTCTGCGGCGTTGCAATGCGTTTTTCCCACAGCTGTTGGCCTTGGCTGTCGAGGATGACAGCGGCAATCTTGGTTCCCCCGAGATCAATTCCGATCTTATACATGTTCGCACTCCCTTTTTTGGATAACCAGCAAAAGCTAAGATTCTTTTATAACGGTTCCCCCTCCCTGAAGGAAGGTCTGAAAAACTGCAAGCTTGTCATTCTGAACTTAGAACAGTCCGAGCTTTAGCTCGGCAAACTGTTCTTAGTGAAGAATCCAGAAAAAATTAACTCATTGTATTTGCTTAATTTTCTGGACTCTTCCCCTCACGCTTCGCTCAGGGTTGCTAAAGCCTTTGCGCCTTGAAGCATGTCGGCATACGCCGACGGGCGCAAAGGCAAGCGCGACGACGCTCAGAGTGACAAAAAAGTGAGTTTATCAAACCTCCCTTCAGCGAGTGAGGAATAGTTTCACCCCACCGCCAGCCGCAGCCGTGCCAGGGACTCGTCGCGGCCGAGGTAGAACAGCACCTGAGAGACTCCGGGCGAATTGGTGCGGCCGGTGATGGCCGCCCGCAGTGGTTGGGCCAACTGACCAAATTTGAGCGACTGGGCTTCGGCTTCCTGATGGAGCAATCCGTCCAAGGACTCCGCTCTCCAGTCGGTCAAACCCTCCAGCCTCAGCAGCAATCTGCGCAAAGATTCCAGAGCCGCCGCGGTAATCATTTCTTTGGCTGCTGGTTCCAATTCGATTGGGCTGGATTTAAAATAAAAGCTCCCCGAGCGGGCCAGCTGCACCAGAGTTTTTGCCCGCTCCTTCAACCCCGGCAGAACCAGCACCAGTTTTGCTACCTCGGCCGCGGTAAATTCACGGCCGATCTCGGCGGCAAAAAACCCCGCTGCGACTCTGGCCAAGGCCTCGTCATCCATGGTTTTAAGATAATGGAAATTAATCTCCGACAGATTGCCGAGATCAAACTTCGCTGGCCCGCGATTGATGTGGCTACCGTCAAAACGACTGACTCGCTCATCGGCAGTGATAAAGGATTCGGTGCCATAACTCCAGCCGAGCCGGGCCAGATAATCGACCAGCGCCAGGGGGATAAAACCCTCCTCGCGGTAATGTTCGATTCCCACCGCCCCGTGCCTTTTGGATAGCTTGGTGCCATCGGCAGCATGGATGAGCGGTATATGGCCAAAGCGCGGCACAGGCCAGCCCATGGCGGCAAAAATCTGACTCTGGCGGGCGGCATTGGTAAAATGTTCATTACCGCGAATCACATGGGTAACCCCTAGGTCATGGTCATCGACGACGGTCGAGAGCATATAGGTCGGACTGCCGTCGGCGCGCAGAATGATAAAATCATCGAGCTCGATATTGGAAAAATTGACCTCGCCCAAGATCAAATCATCGACGCGGGTCGCGCCGGTCTGGGGTGCCTTCAACCTGATCACAAAGGGCTGATTGAGCGGATAGTCGCTGGGGTCGCGGTCGCGCCACCGCCCGTCGTAGCGCGGCGGTTTTTTCAGCCGTGCCGCCAGCCGCCGCATCTCCTCGAGTTCCTCCGTCGTGGCATAGCAGCGATAGGCCTGCCCGGCCGCGAGCAGCTGATGGGCGACCTCGGCATGACGGGCCAGTCGCTGGTGCTGAAAGATCGGCCCCTCGTCCCAATCGAGTCCCAGCCATTTTAGCCCATCAATCAAGGCCGTCACCGCCAGGTCATTTTGCCGCGCCTGATCGGTATCATCGATGCGCAGAATGAACTTGCCACCCGCGCCGTGTTTTTGATGATGGCGGGCAAAAAGCCAATTAAATAAAGCGGTTCGCGCCCCACCAAGATGGAGATAGCCCGTCGGGGAGGGGGCAAAGCGGGTTACTACGGTCATGAAACAGTTCTCGATTCAAAAAATTAAAACCAAGCAACTATACAGGATTGCCGATAAGAGCGATAGAATCAATTGCTGCAATCAAGCCCTGACCAATTGGCTTGACATGGGGGCCAAAATTCTTAATAGTTAAACTTTACAATTTTATGAAAAGAACAAAAGGAGTATTAAATGCCGAGTAAAAAGAACCCGAGTCCGATGAATTATTCAAAGCTGAATATTGCGATTCACTGGGCGAGTTTGCTGGTGATGATCGCCATCTTTGCCCTGGTCTGGACTGCGCCCGAAAATAGCGAGGTTACTGCCGACCCCAGTTTAATGCCGACCCGTTCATTGCTGATGGGGCTTCATATCAGCTTTGGTCTGTTGCTGCTCTTCCTGACTGCGGCGCGAATTCTGTTGCGCTTTCTTGTCAAGCAGCCGGCCCTGCCCAATGACATGTCTGGATTTATGAAGTTTGCCTCACGGACGGTTCTGGTGCTGATTCTGGCGACCATCCTGGTGCAGATTCTGATGGGAGTCGGGATTGTCAATGGTCATGGCTATCCGGTCAGCTTCTTTGGTTGGTTTGATATGCCGAAGATATTTGATCAAAATGTCGATAATGCCAAGGCGATGGGAGAGGTTCATAAGACTCTGTGGATCGCGATAGTTGTGCTGCTGGCCCTTCATGTGGTCGGAGCCCTCTACCACCACTATGTCCGCCGCGATCAGGTCCTGCTGCGGATGCTGGGACGGGCAAAGAAGTAGGGTTATAAAGACTGTCCCCGTTCGCCCTTTAGGGAGCAAGCCTGTCCTGCGGCCGCAAAGCGGAGCGCAGGAATACGGGTTCTTAGATTTGAGCAAGCGAAGCGCAGCGAAAATCATAGAACCAGTTGGGGG
>JASGCE010000193.1 GCA_030054295.1 Minisyncoccota bacterium | reverse complement strand
TGAAAACTTAGAACCTCTTGGGGGGTAGGTCTTTGCAACATTACCAAACATCGCGGCCTACCCCCCCTGTCTCACTCTGCAAAGCAGAGTGAGCCTTCCCCCCGCTCCCTAAAGGGAGGGGGGCAGTTAATAATGCTTGTCCCCCCCCTTATCCCATCAAAACTCTACCGCATTTCACCGACCTTGGCATAGACCTGATCAAAGCTTCCGCCATCGGCAAAGTGATCCTTGATTGCCTTTGGCCAGCCGCCGAACTGCTGTTCAACCGTAAAGAGCTTGACCTTTGGGAAGTTACCGATCTTCTCGGCTGAGGCCAGGCGCGGGCGGAAATTATGTTTGGCAATAATCGCCTGGGCGGGCGGCTCAAACAGGAATTTGATAAAGGCCGTGACCTCGGCCTCGCTTTGGTGGTTCTTGACATTGGCATCGACGGCGGCGACGACGGGATCGGCCTTGATGCTGATTTTGGGAGTCACAATCTCGAATTTTTTACCCTTGAGTTCCAGGGCCGCCAGCCGCGCTTCGCTCTCCCACGATACCATGACATCCCCCTGTTCGCGTTCGGCAAAGGTGGTGGTTGCAGCCCGCGAGCCACTGTCGAGAACTAGAACGCGACTATAGAATTGCCGCAGATATTCCCGCGCCTCGGCATCGGTTTTGCCCGACTGCAATGCCGCACCATAGGCCGCGAGATAGGCAAACCGTGCCGCGCCCGAGGTCTTGGGATTGGGGGTGATGATCTTGACATCGCCCTTGATCAAGTCTCCCCAGTCGTGAATCTTTTTGGGATTGCCCTGGCGCACCAAAAACACAATGGTCGAATAGAATGGACTGGAGCCATTGGGCCAGCGACTCTGCCAGTCAGCAGGCAGCAGCTTCGCCTGATCGGCCAGCACCTGAATATCCGGGGCCATCGAGAGCAGTACCAGATCGGCATCAAGGCCACTCATGACCGCGCGGGCCTGGGCGCCGCTCGCGCCGTTGGAGACGCGAATGGAGGTTTCGGTCTGGCCAGCGGCCTTGCGGCTGACATTGAACTGCTGGTTGATCTCGGTCAACAATTCGCGCGTCGAGTCAAAGGATACCACCAGCAGCGGTTTGGATGGCGCGGCGGCAAGCGGGGCAGTCATACCCAGACCCGCGGCGAGGCTTAAGACTCCCAGCCAAGACCTGAGTCTGGGAAGGGTCGTAACAGTCTTTACCGATAAGCGCATTTTAAATTTCCTTACCTGGGTTAAATATGAATTCCGCATTCGATTTTAAGATTTTGACCTTGCGGAGTCGCCCAGCGGCCGGCGCGGGGGTCACTCCCCGGTTCGACCGCGGTGGTACAGGGGGCGCAGCCGATCGATAGATAGCCATAGGGCACGAGCGGATGGTGCGGCAGACTACGGCGGGTGAATTCAGCGGCAATCCGCGCCCGATCCCACTCGGCCAGGGGGTTGAATTTTAACCGTGACCCGTCCAGTTCAACCTTTGGTATCGCCGCGCGAGTCTCTGCCTGATAGCGTTTGCGGCCATTGAACCAGGCGCGATAGGGTTGCAGGGCCTTGGCGAGGGGCGCGACCTTGCGAATGGCGCAGCAGCCATCAACCGATGTTCTCCACAGAATTCCGTTCGGGTCGGTGGCGGTGACTTGACTTGGCTCGGGTTCGACGACCACCAGATTGGTCAGTCCGAGCCGCGCCACCAGCTGGTCGCGGTATTCGATGGTCTCGGGAAAATGTTTATGGGTCTCGAGAAAGATCACCGCAATGGCTGGGTCGATCTCGGCGACCAGAGCCAGCAACACCGCAGCCTCCGCGCCAAAGGATGAGACCAGGGCGAGGTTTGAACTGCCTATTTCGTCCCGCGCCAGTTTAATCAGGTCAAGCCCATCCAGCGGCTCGGCCAGGGCCTGCAGCCGCGAAAAAAACTTTGCTGGTCTGTCACTCAAATCGCTCATCATGGCCGCCCCTGGATATTTTACATAATTACAGCGTAATTAAAATTATTTACCATTCTAAGAATGTAATTTTAAGATCGGTTTATGTCAAGGGGAATAATTTATGGGGGGGAGTCATATTAGAGCATTTTGCTGAATGGTCGAATTAATGAAATTTTAACTGTCCCCCTTCCCTTTAGAGGCGGGGACAATAACAAAACTGCCCCCCCTTCCTTTAGGAAGCGGGGGGAAGGATCACTCTGCCCAGCAGAGTGAGACAGGGGGGGTAGGACGAAGCTATGGTAATCTTACAAAGACATACCCCCCAAGTCGTTCTAAGATTTTCGCTTCGCTTTGCTTGCTCAAATCAAAGAACGACTATCCCCCGCTTTCGCTAGCGAAAGGGGGGACATTCTTTTTCTAAACCAAGACTATATAGGTGCGACATTAACTATATCTGCCCTAGAGTTTCTTTGACGGGTTGCTTTTGAATCATCCCATCTGTTTCATCCCCCCCCCATCAACTCACCCATCATTTTGGCCAGATAGGCCGTTCTTTTACTTCCCGTCAGATGGTGCAGCCGATAGAGGTGCTGTTTTTGGTTGGTTTTACTCATCTTTGCAAAAACAGTTTTGGCCGTCGGATGCAGCAAAAACTCTGCCGCCAGGTCATCGGGAATTACCATCGCTTCGACGCTATCGAGGTGAGTCCAGCTGCCGTTCTCTTTGGCCCGCTCGACAGAAGCCAGACCGGCCGCCGCCATCAGGCCAGCGGCTTGCAGTTCAGCGACCTTGTCCTTGTTGATTCTCGACCAGCCGCTGGTCGCTTTTCGTTTGCAAAAATACTGGCGGTAGCTGTCCTGGTCGATGGTTTTCTTGACACTGTCGATCCAGCCAAAACAGAGGGCCTCGCTGACGGCATCGCTCCAACTCAGGCTCGGTTTGCCGGATGATTTTTTGAAATAGACCAGCCAGATGGCATCCTCGGTCTGATGGTGAGCGGCGAGCCAGTCACGCCATTCTTCTCGGCTGGTTGGGCAGATTGTTGCGACGGTTTCAATCGACATTCTGGCCTCGGTTTTGGGCGCGGGCGCGAATCATGGCCAGGATCATGCGGCATTGGGGCATGGGGTGATTGATCCAGCCGCCCAGTTCGACCACCGCTCCCAGCAGGGCATCGATCTCGAGCGGCCTTCCGCGTTCTAAATCTTGCAGCATCGAGGGGCGGTGTTCCCCGACTGCGCGGGCCCCCTCCATCCGCTGATCGATGCTGGCCTTAAAATTGACCCCGAGGGCCTTGCCGACCGCCTCCGCCTCCTCCATCATGCTGCGAATAATCTGGGCAATGTTGGGGTTGCCTATGGCTCCGGCCAGAGTCATGCCGGTCAGGGCGCAGACCGGGTTGAGCGACAGATTGCCGAGTAACTTAACCCACAGTTCGTCGCGAAAATCAGTCCGCAAGGGGGCCTTCAAACCCGCTGCAATCATGGCCTGAGATAGTCTGACACCGCGTTGGCTGCGGCTGCCGTCGGGCTCGCCCAGCAGATATTTATCGCCGCTGACCAGCTTGACCACCCCGGGTTTGATCACCTCGGCCGCGGGATAGATGATACAGCCAATGACCTGCGAAGGGGGGAGTTTGTGCCACAGAATCCCATCCGGATCGACGGCCTTGATCCTCCGCCCTTCAAAGGCTCCGCCTTGCCTATAGCCATACCACCAGGGCAGGCCATTGATCGCCGCGACCAGTGTCGAATCCTCCCCCAGCAAAAAAGCAATATCATCTGCTGCCGCCGCCAAAGCAAAGGCCTTGACCGTGACAAAAACAAACTCCTGCGGCGGTAATTGCCGCGCCGAGGCCACCGCATGAATCCGCTGCACCAATGGTGGCTGGCCTTCGCGCAGCAGGGTCAAGCCCTGTTCTTGGATGGCCGCCAAATGGTCACCCCGCGCCACCATACTGATTTGATGCTCGCCCGTAGCTGCCAAGATGGCCGCCAGATGTCCGCCGATGGCTCCGCCGCCAAAGATACAGATCTTCATGGCTGATCCTTTACCAGTCCGAGGGCCTGGGCGAGGCCGAGTCGCTGCACCTTGCCGGTCGCACCCTTGGGAATTTCCTCGACAAAAATAACCTCGCGGGGGATTTTAAAATCGGCGAGTCGCTGCCGCAGAAACTCCTTAATCTCGGCAGCGGTTGTCGTTTGTTCGGGTTGCAAGACCACCACCAGCGCGACCTCCTCACCCAAGATTTCGTGCGGAAGGGCAAAACAAACCGCCTGAGCCACCGCCGGATGTTCCAGTGCCGCGGCATCGATCTCGGGCGGCGCGACCTTCTCCCCACCGCGGTTGATCATCTCCTTCAGCCGCCCATTGAGGGTCAGGAACCCGTCAGAATTTAACCAGCCCTGATCGCCGGTGCGGAACCAGCCATTGGTAAATGAAGCCAGATTGGCGGCGGGATTATTCTCGTAGCCCGCGGTCACATTGGCCCCGCGAATCACCACCTCTCCCACCGAATCTGGCGGGAGAATCTGACCGGTCGCATCCATGATCGCAATCTCTGGCCCGGCGGCCCGTCCCACCGAGCCCTCGAGTCTTTGGGAGAGATCAAGGCTGGTGCTGGCCATCTGGTGACTCGCCTCGGTCATGCCATAGGATTCAAC
>JASGCE010000192.1 GCA_030054295.1 Minisyncoccota bacterium | reverse complement strand
CGACTTCGTCTCACCAAGAGTTTCTATCCTCCCCTTCTAAAGAAGGGGAGGTAAAGGGTATTAGAATCATTACAGTTTATCCCCCCTTCTTCAGAAGGGGGGAATAGTCGAACTTAGCAGCTTGCTGCTTAGTGAGACTAAGGGGGGTTGCCTGATTGTCTAAAAAAATTGAGTTTTTCAGACTATAATATGTACACTTGAGAATTCAATATTCGTCATGGCGAGGCAAATTGCCGCGCGTGCAACGCGATGAGGGGTATAAAAAGGTGAAAAACTCCCATCACCCCTCATAGCGTCGTGCGTAAGCACGAGGCTATCCAGCGGGGGGAATCGAACGAAGTGAGATGGGGGGCATCCGTCCCCCGACAAAAAAATTCTCGCTTGTGTATTTGAATTCTCGATTGAACCGACAAGTTTAAAACCATTGTTTTTACAGCGGAATATTGCAGTGTTTCTTCCACGGATTCTCGAGCTTCTTATCTTGGAGCATCCGCAGGGCCCGCGCTAACCTGCGCCGGGTATTGCGCGGCAGAATCACATCGTCGATAAAGCCGCGACTGGCCGCGACAAAGGGATTGGCGAACTTGTCGCGATATTCCTCGGTCTTTTTGGCGATCTCCTCGGCATCATCGCCGCGGAAGATGATCTCGACCGCGCCCTTGGCCCCCATCACCGCGATCTCGGCCGAGGGCCAGGCATAGTTGACATCGCCGCGCAGATGTTTGCTGGCCATAACATCATAGGCCCCGCCATAGGCCTTGCGGGTAATGACCGTCAGCTTCGGCACGGTCGCCTCGCCATAGGCAAACAATAGCTTGGCCCCGTGGGTAATAATCCCGCGATATTCCTGTTGAGTCCCGGGCAAAAATCCCGGCACATCGACAAAGGTTATAATTGGAATGTTAAAACAGTCGCAGAACCGCACAAACCGCGCCCCCTTGATCGAGGCATCAATGTCCAAACAGCCGGCCAGAATCATCGGTTGATTGGCGACAATCCCCACCGACTGTCCGCCTAGCCTAGCAAAGCCGGTAATAATATTGCGGGCAAAGTTCGGCTTGACCTCGAAGAAGTCACCCTCATCGACGATCTTCTCGATCAATTCATGCATGTCATAGGGTTTGTTGGGATTGTTCGGCACCAGACTGTCGAGGCTGATCTCGAACCGATCGAGCGGGTCGGTCGTGGTTCTTTCAGGGGCCTGACCACGGTTGCTCGAGGGCAAAAATTCCAAGAAACGCCGCAGCTCCAACAGGGCCTCGACATCATTCTCGAAGGCCAGATCGGCCACCCCCGACTTGCTGGTGTGGGTCATGGCCCCGCCGAGTTCTTCCTGAGTCACAATCTCGTGAGTTACAGTCTTGACCACTTCTGGCCCGGTCACGAACATATAGGAACTGTCCTTGACCATAAAGATAAAGTCGGTAATGGCCGGGGAATAGACCGCACCACCAGCGCAGGGCCCCATAATCATCGAGATCTGCGGCACGACCCCCGAGGCCATGATATTGCGCTGGAAAATATTGGCATAGCCGCTCAGGCTCGCCACCCCTTCCTGAATTCGCGCCCCGCCCGAATCGTTGAGGCCGATAATCGGCGCGCCAACCTTCATCGCCTGATCCATGATCTTGATGATCTTCTCGGCATGGGCCTCTGACAATGAACCGCCAAAAACCGTAAAGTCCTGACTATAGACAAAGATCAATCTTCCATTGACCGTGCCGTAGCCCGTCACCACCCCGTCACCGGGAATGCGCTGTTCAGCCAGACCAAAGTCGTTGGAGCGATGCTCGACAAACATGTCCCATTCTTCAAAGGAACCGGGGTCGAGCAGCAGATCGATGCGTTCGCGCGCCGATAACTTGCCCTTGGAATGCTGAAGTGCAACCCGCTGTTCGCCTCCCCCCGCGCGGGCGGCAGCGCGTTTGGCTTCGAGTTTGTCGATGATGTCCTGCATGGCTACAACCTATGGTGAAGAAGGAACTCAGGATTATAGATTGCGCGAACCATAGCATAGTTTACCACAATGTCGATAATTCAGTTCTCGTTAGGCAATTGGGATGGTGCGGATTAGATCGGCAGCTTCATTCCCGGCTTCCAATCCTTTATGATTCTATTGGCCTTGGCAATCTGGTCTGGGGTCAGATTGACCGCAATCTCATCGGATTTTGCCATCCATTCACTGCCTTCGGGCTCCGCCAAACGATAGAGAATATAGGCAATGTAGAGATTCTTTGGCACGCCCTGACCATTGAGGTAGAATTCCACCAGATTAAGTTTAGAACCGATATAGCCCCCTTCGATGGCGCGGCGGTACCATTTATTGGCCTCGACAAAGTTCTGCGCCACCCCCTCGCCATCATGATATTTAAGGGCGAGGTTATGCTGCGACATGGGATAGTTATTTTTAGCCGCCTTCATATACCAGTCAAAGGCCTTGGTATCGTCCTTGGCTACCCCGATCCCATCATTATAGAAATAGGCCATGATATTTTGCGCCTTGGGATAGTTCTGCTCGGCCGAGCGGTTCACCCATTCGGCAGCGCGAACCGGGTCCTTATCGACCAAATCACCGGTTAGATAGAGAACTCCCAGGTCAAATTGAGCCTCCCTTTTGCCATGGTCGGCGGCACGGGTTACCCAATCCAGGGCCTGAGCCCGATTGGGGTCGCTCTTGTCGAGGGAGAGATAATAGGCAGCTAGACCCGACTCGGCGGTGGGATTGCCCAACTCGGCGGCGCGACGATAGAGTTCAAAGCCCCTAGCCTCATCCTGGGCGATGATCTTGCCCTCCAGCAGCCATTCCGCCAGCCGCAGGGCCGCCACCGCAGTTCCCTGGTCGGATGATTTGGTCATCCAGTCAACCGCAAGTTTGTCGTCTTTAGGAACCCCTTCGCCCAGTGAATACATCAGGCCGAGGTTATACTGGGCCATCCCTTGACCCTGTTCTGCTGCCTTGCGGTACCAGTTTGCTGCCTGAAGATTGTTCTTTTTGGTGCCAAGCCCAGAATAATAGAGATAGCCAAGATTGAGTTGACTGTCGACCAGACCCTTGTCCGCCGCCTTGCGGTACCAATTCAAGGCCTTGGCCAAATCCTTTTTATAAAACTCGCCATTTTCGTAAAGAATCCCGAGTTTAAATTCTGACTGGGGGTCACCCTGTTCGGCACCGGCCTTGATCTCGGCATAGTAAGAGGGGGATTCGAGGGCCTTGACCCCTGACGGCACCAGCCCAAACCAGACCAGGGCCAAGACAAGTCCAGTTTTGATGAATAGACGAGGGTATAGATCTGTGTTTTTCATTTTGCCACCTGTTCCAATTCAATCAATGTGCCATAAAAATCCTTCGGATGCAAAAACAATACTGGCAAGCCATGGGCGCCGATTCTTGGCTCGCCATTGCCAAGCACCCGCCCGCCCGCAGCAACCACCAGATCGCGGCTGGCGAATATGTCCGCGACCTCGAAACAGAGATGGTGAATTCCCCCCGCGGGGTTTTTGGCAAGAAATGCCGCAATCGGAGAATTGTCGCCAAGCGGCTCGAGGAGTTCGATTTTTGAATTGGGCAGGGCGACAAAAACCACCGTGACTCCATGGTCGGGCAGGGCGAGTGGCTGTGAAACCTCCGCGCCGAAGGAATCACGGTAAAGCTGCGCCGCCGCCGCTAAATCCGGCACCGCAATCGCAACATGGTTCAATTTACCAAGGGGCATGATGGTTATAGAATCTTATCATAGATATTGTCTCTTTTGCCAATCCTTACCAATAGAATGGTAAGTTCATTGTCATTTATAACAGCAATAATTCGATATTTCTCAACGCGATAACGCCAATAACCCGCAAGTTTACCTGTTAAAAGCTTGCCATGAAGTCTTGGATTACTCGTATTATCCAATTTCTGGGAAATATAGGTCAAAATTTTTTGGCGAACGGGATTATCCAATGTCTCAAGTTGCTTTAATGCGGACTTTGAGAACTTAACCCGCCAGATTGAGGTCACTTCTTACCTGCTCCCAAGGAACGGTTTCTGCCAATTCGGGATCAGCGGCAATTGCGGCGAGATATTCGTTAATCAATTGCTCATCGAACTCATCCTGAGGTTCGTCATCAACATCATCTTCTAAATTCTCCAACTGTACGGGTACAGTCATCGATGAATGATGATCAGTCTCGAGACTGGTATCGTAATCTGGTCGCCTATAGTCATCAGCCATAGCCATTCTCCATAATATAATGCGGGCTATTTTAGCATGATCGCAATAGTTGTCAAATCATTGCTACAGAATATTCGCCACCAGCGGATAGAGGTTTTTCTCCTCGTTATCGATGCGGGTTTTAAGGGCGGCGGCGATGCCCTTGGTCTCGGCGACGAAGGCTGCCCTTTCCTTGCCAATCCGGTCAGGATTCCAGCTGTTGACATAGGCACCAAAGGCCGCCGAGATCGGCACCATATCCTCCTGCATCTTGACCGCCAGAGCCTTGAGGTCGGCATTGCTGGAACTGGCCGACTTGGGATAGATAAAGGCATCCTCCATCGACAGATGATATTTGATCTGGGCCGAAATCTTGATCAGTTTCTCGACGACAAAATGAGGGTCATA
>JASGCE010000191.1 GCA_030054295.1 Minisyncoccota bacterium | reverse complement strand
CAAGGCGATCCAGCCATCGGGAGTCGAACGAAGTGAGACGGGGGCGTCAGCCCCCACTATTATATAATGCAAAAACAATAGGGGGCTGACGCCCCCTCGACTTGCATTAGCAAGTCTCACCCCCGCTGGATAGCCTCTCGCTTCGCTCGACGCTATGAGGGATTATGGGCGATTTTAACCTTTCGAGATACCCCTCATCGCGTTGCCCTGTTATGGGCAAGGCGATCCAGCCATCGGGAGTCGAACGAAGTGAGACGGGGGCGTCAGCCCCCACTATTATATAATGCAAAAACAATAGGGGGCTGACGCCCCCTCGACTTGCATTAGCAAGTCTCACCCCCGCTGGATAGCCTCTCGCTTCGCTCGACGCTATGAGGGATTATGGGCGATTTTAACCTTTCGAGATACCCCTCATCGCGTTGCCCTGTTATGGGCAAGGCGATCCAGCCATCGGGAGTCGAACGAAGTGAGACGGGGGCGTCAGCCCCCCCACTTTAATAATGCAAAAACAAAAAAGAGTCCCCAAACCTCTGCGACAAGTTACCACAGAGAATTAATACTCATTTAATGATAATTATCTATTCAATATCACATTCTTTATTGAATGAAAGGAGATATGTATCACGGGTTTGCCACCTTAATCATTGGCTCGTAAAGAAAAATCCAGCAAAATCAAAAAGATAATTAACATAATCAATGCTGACATAAATTCAAGAGGGTATCAAAATGGTTAAATACTACGAGAATATGCCGTTAATTAAAAAATTACTCTATTCGGCGACGCTTATTTTTATTTCGGTCATGGTGATTTCGGTTATTTCCCTACCGAGTACCTATGAAAAACTGGATAAGAATCAACAGATTCTGAAGGCAACCCATTATCTTCATGAACTTTTGGCGGCCTCGATCACTTCTTTTGATCGGGGGCAATCAGCGCCCATTGGCCTCGGCGATCCAGCCAATCGGGTCTATGATTACGAAATCGAGATTCCCGGTAATTTTGCCTTGTTACCCTCCGAAGTCAAGCTGGAGACCCTGATTCATCAGATTGAACAGGTCGATACAAAAAGCGACTTGACCCTCGCCCCGACCGCTGATGTTGACTATGCCGCTCAGGTGGTGGTGGAGGATCTGCCCGAGATTTGGGGAATTTTGCAAGAATTCTATAGCCACACCAGCAACACCGCCATTCATGGGAGTGAAGATAAGCTTGTCGCCCATGATGGCGAATTGCATCGAGACAAGGCCCTCTTATCCCAACTCAAACGGGCGAGAGAAAGTTTTGAGACGGCTAAATCGCACCTCTCCGACCCCGTTATTAAAAATGAATCCGAACAGATTCTTCGTGAATTGTCTCAGGCGGCTATGGACTTGACCAATAATGTTACGGCGGGCAATCGCGCGGCCGAGATCGCCCTGTTGGATCGGATCACGATTCTGTCGCTGCGCTATACGATCCTTTATAATGATTTTCTTGTCGTCCATCAAAATCAAGAAATTGATCGTGTGGTGACATTTTTACTCCTTAATCTCGGGCTCGGACTATTTTCGGTCAGTGTGAGTGTCTTCTCCGCCTATTCGATTTTCAAGATGGTTGGGCTCCCCCTCGATCACTTGACCAATGTGGTCGAGCGGATCGCCGCCAACGAGACCGCTATCATTCTCCCCACCACCAGCCGCACCGACGAGATTGGCAGGCTTAACCGCTCGGTTGTCCGATTACAGGTGGCCCTGACCGAGCGCGGAGTCCTGCTCGAAAAACAGCGGATGCAGGATAAAAAACTGGCGGGTCAAGCGATGGAAATTGGAATGCTCAACGAAGCCTTTCAACATACGGCGATCCAGAATCTCGAAGGTGTCTCGGGGGCGGCCGAGGAACTGACGGCAACCGCCCAGACCATGACCGACATTGCCAAACAGGCCCTAACCAGTACCAGCGAAGTGGCGATGGCGACGATTGACATCTCGGCCCATATTAACCGCGTCTCCACCGCCAGCGTCAATCTGGTGACGGCCTTGAATGTGATTGGCAGCCAGGTCGAGACTTCGCAAACCACCACCAAGGGGGCGGTGCGGGAGGCCGATGAGAGTCTGGTTCTCATCAATGATCTCGCCGATGCCGCGCAAAAAATCGGCACAATTGTCGGGCTGATTAACTCCATCGCTTCCCAGACCAACCTGCTGGCCCTGAATGCGACCATCGAGGCAGCGCGGGCCGGGGAGTCCGGACGCGGCTTTGCCGTGGTGGCCGGAGAGGTCAAGTCGCTCGCCAGCCAAACCGCCCGCGCGACCGAGGAGATCTCCAGTCAAATCCAATCGATGCAGCAGGCAACCGACATTGCCGTCACGACGATCAAAAGAATCGCCGGCACGATTCAAAAGATCGATTCCATCGCCGAAACCATCCAAGGTTCCATCGAATCCGAGCGACTGGCGACCAAGGAAATTTCCTTGTCGGTTTCCATGGCGGTCGAGATCACTTCACTCGTATCAAAGAATATCAACAAGGTGTCGGAGGTAGTCGATCAAACCAGCTCGGCGGCGGTGCAGGTCTTGAATGCCTCGACCTCGCTCAGTCAATATGCCCAGGTGCTGCACGAGCGGATCGAGACATATCTGAACTCGGCCAATAAAATTCAGACGGGATAGGGGGGCGAATGAGTTATTGCTGGTATTATTAAAAAAATCAGCTATAGTCTCGGCAGTCGGAGCGTAGCGCAGCCTGGTAGCGCATCAGACTGGGGGTCTGGAGGTCGCAGGTTCAAATCCTGTCGCTCCGACCATTTTCCGCCCCCAATCAAGATTTCAATTGCTTGCGAACGATTTGTGTTAGGACTTGACTCCTCAAGATAAATATACCTCCCCTTCCTCAGGAAGGGGAGGATAGAGAACCTTAGCGAAGACGAAGTCGAGCCTTAGGTTCTCTTGGAGGGGTTGGTTATTGTCTTTATAATCAACAGGTTAACCAACCCCTCCAAGTCTCGCTAGGCAGCAAGCTGCCAAGCTGCGACTATCCTCCCCTTCTAAAGAAGGGGAGGTATAATAGTACACTTATACTAAAATACAAAATCCTCTAGTGGGACTAATCTCTTGGTCGGTATCTTCACATCGACAAATTAAAACCCTCACCCATTCAATATCGAATCGAACATAGCCCGGCCGGCTATGCCGCCCGCCAGTGGGTCGGTGGCATTCTCGAGGTGCGGCATCAGCCCGAGGACTCGCCGAGAGGAATCAATAATCCCGGCAATATTCAGGGCCGAGCCATTGGGATTGTCATCAGCGGCATATTTAAAGACAATCTGGTCGCGGTCTTGGAGCTCGGCCAGGACCTCGGGCGCGGCAAAGTAATTGCCATCGTGGTGGGCCACCGGGGCGCGCAGCCGATGGCCCTTGACCATCTTGCGGCTGTAGATCGACTGGTTGGTGGCGACCTCCAGCTCGACCTCGCGGCAGACAAATTTCAGCCCTTGGTTGCTGAGTAAAACCCCGGGCAGCAGACCCGATTCGCACAGAATCTGGAACCCATTACAGATCCCCAGCACCGCAACCCCGCGGGCGGCGGCGGACTTGACCTCTCGCATGATGGGGGAATGGGCGGCCATGGCCCCGCAGCGGAGATAGTCGCCATAGGAGAATCCCCCCGGCAAAACAATCAGATCGGTAGCGGCGGGAATCGCGGTTTCACGGTGCCAAATCAGCTGGAGGTTGGAGGCGGCGACTCCGGCTGTGACCAGGGCGGCGCGAATATCATTCTCGCGGTTGGTGCCGGGGAAGACAATGATGGCGATCTTCATCGCAGGCTCCTGATTAGAGAATCTCGATACGGAAGGATTCGATCACCGGATTGGCAATCACGGTTTGGCAGTATTTCTCGAGCTGTGCCTGGGCCAGTTTGCGGTCGTCTGTGGCCAGTTCGACCTCGTAGTACTTGCCTTGACGGATGGAGGAAAGTTCAGCGAAGCCGAGGCCATTCAAAGTGTGGCCGATGGCACTGCCTTGGGGGTCTAAAACCCCGGCTCGAAGGGTGACAAATATCTGCGCCTTGATCATCTAATGAGTCCCGAATTTAGAGGGGGCAATGGATTCGATGGTTGTCTGGTTGTCGCCGCCGTTATTGGCAGTGTTGGCAGTGGACTCCATTTCGGGGAGTACCCCCAGCCTGCGGGCGACCTCCTGATAGGCTTCCTTGACCTGGCCGAGGTCGTGACGGAAGCGATCCTTATCGAGTTTATAACCGGTCTTGACATCCCACAGGCGGCAATTGTCGGGGCTGATTTCGTCGGCCAGAATGATCATGACTCCGCCATCCTCATCGTAGAGTCGTCCGAATTCCAGTTTAAAATCAATCAGTTTAATGCCGATGCCATAGAACAATCCGCTGAGATAGTCATTGACTCGCAGGGCCATGGTCACCATCTCGTCGAGTTCGGATGGGGAGGCCCAGCCGAAGACGCTGATATGGTCTTCGGCCACCATTGGGTCGGCCATCTCGTCATTTTTGTAAAAATATTCGATGAGCGGGCGGGGCAGGGGTTTGCCTTCCTCAAGCCGCAACCGCTTGACGATGGAGCCGGTGGCGAAGTTGCGGACGACCAGTTCGATGGGGATGA
>JASGCE010000190.1 GCA_030054295.1 Minisyncoccota bacterium | reverse complement strand
TCTTGTACCAGGTCTCGAACATTTCGCGGCCATAGATGCCCTTGATGGTAATCAGCTTAAAGACAATCTTGGCCCAGTCAACCGTCGAGGGGCTCGGCGGCAGGCCGAGCATGGCAATATTGCCGCCCATAACCATGGTATCGATCATCAGGTCGAAGGCCGGGGCTGCGCCACTCATTTCTAACCCAACATCAAAACCCTCGGTCATGCGCAGGCGGTGCATCACATCCTTGAGCGATTCCTGGGCGGTATTGACCGGCACCAGATCGACGACCTTCTCGGCCAGGGCGAGGCGGTCGGGATTAATGTCGGTAATCACGACATGGCGCGCGCCAACATGCCGCGCCACCGCCGCGGCCATAATGCCAATCGGCCCAGCCCCGGTAATCAGCACATCCTCCCCAATCACATCAAAGGCGAGGGCAGTGTGTACCGCATTACCGAGCGGATCCAAAATCGCCCCGAGATCGTCATTGACCTCCTCTGGCAAGGGAATCACATTAAAGCTTGGCACCAACAAATACTGAGCGAAGGCGCCATTGATATTGACCCCCGTGCCCTTGGTGTCGGGGTCCATATGGTAACAGCCGCTGCGAGCGGCGCGGCTATTGTTGCCGACAATGTGACCCTCGCCAGAGACGCGCTGGCCGACCTTGTATTTTTTGACATTGGCCCCGACCTCGGCGATCTCGCCACAATATTCGTGGCCGATAATCAGCGGCACGGGAATGGTTTTTTGCGCCCATTCATCCCAATTATAGATATGTATGTCGGTGCCACAGATTCCGGTCTTGTGAATCTTGACCAAGACATCATCCGCGCCGATTTTGGGCTCGGGTTCATCGCGCATCCACAATCCGCTTTCGGCCTTGGCCTTGACGAGGGCTTTCATAATTCCTCCCAGAATTATCAGAGTTAAATCAAATCAGTTTTAAGGTTTTTCCCGCCTGAGTAAAGGCATCAATCGCAAAATCAATGTCTTCGTCATTTAATGCCGCTGACATCTGGGTGCGGATCCGCGCCTTGCCGTGCGGCACGACGGGGTAGAAGAATCCGGCGACAAAGACTCCCAATCTGTCGAGTTCAAGGGCGAGGTTTTGCGCCATCGGCGCATCCCCCACCATCACCGGTATGATCGGAGTCTCCCCCTCCAGCAAACTAAAGCCGGCGGCGGTCAAACCGGCGCGGAATTTGCGGGTCAGGTGCCCAAGTTTAGCCCGCCGATCATCGGACTTGATGGCAATTTCCAAAGCCTTGAGCGAACCGGTCACAATCGTCGGAGCGAGGCTGTTAGAGAAGAGATAGGGTCTTGCCCGCTGCCGCAGCAGGTCGATAATCGGCTGGGGCGCGGCGATAAAACCGCCCATGGCTCCGCCCAATGTCTTTCCCAAAGTGCCGGTGATAATATCGACCCGCGACCCCGCGCCAGTCAGATCAGCCGTACCGCGGCCCTGGGCTCCCAAATGGCCGGTCGCATGGCAATCATCGACCATCACCATCGCGCCGTATTTTTCGGCCAGAGCGCAGATCTGCGGCAGGGGGGCGATGGTGCCATCCATGGAGAATACTCCGTCGGTGGCAATCAATCTATGGCGGCAATTCTTGGCCTCGGCCGCCTTCAGCTGCGCCTCGAGGTCATTCATGTCGCGGTTGGCAAAACGGAACCGCTGGGCCTTGCTGAGTCGCACCCCGTCGATGATCGAGGCATGGTTAAGGGAGTCCGAGATAATCGCATCCTCCTCCCCCAACAGAGGCTCGAAAATCGCGCCATTGGCATCAAAACAGGCGGCAAAAATAATCGCATCATCCTTACCGAGATGCGCAGCAATCGCCTGTTCGAGACTGCGGTGAATGGTCTGGGTGCCGCAAATAAACCGCACCGAGGCCATGCCAAATCCAAACTCATCCAGCCCGCGATGGGCGGCGGCAATGACCTCGGGATGATCGGCCAGACCAAGGTAGTTATTGGCGCAGAGATTGACCATCCTGCGCCCGCCAACCGCGATCCGCCCCGATTGCGCAGTGGTGATCTGTCTTTCGCGTTTGGTTAATCCCGCAGCCTCTATCTCGGCGAGGGTAGCGGTGATCTGGGCAATGAGAGTCTGTTTCATAGGGCTATTTAATCAAATGGTTTTAAGATTGCAATATTTTAATTTTATTTTTGCTTTCCCGGCCATTGTGTAGTGACTCTATTGCTCCCCGACCTCGAGATTAAGGGCTGATGCCGTCAAGGCCCCGGTCGCCGCCAAGACCTGATAGGCCGCCAGCTGCAAGCGATACTGGGCCTGCACCAAAGACACTTGACTATTGAGCAGGGCCTGTTCAGCATTGAGCAGATCAAGAATGGTTTTGGTGCCGATCTGCACCTCCTCCCTTGTTCCCATCAGGGCAAAGCTATTGGCCTTGATGGCCAGATCGAAGGCCTTGACCTGCTCCCGCGTCGATTCAAGCTGACCAAAGCTGGCCACCACCTGCTGAGTCACCGCCGCCAGAGTCGCCTGATATTGAAACCGTGCCGCCTTAGCCACCTGCCGCTGGGCCGCAATCGCCGAATAGGTCACACCACTGTCCCACAGGGGCAGAGTCACCGTCCCCATAATCTGGGTGGTCTTGGTGGTCTGTGACCCAGCCGAAGCATTGCTTGGATTGATCCCGCGATTCTCGGAATAGGAACCGACCAGATTGACCGAAGGGCCAAGACTGGCCCAGGCAGCAAACTCTTGATTGCTCGCGGCCTGACTGTCGTAATCGGCAGCCCGCAAAAGCGGGTTGAACTTGATCGCCAGATTAAGGGCATCTTCTTCAGACTTGGGCAGGTATTTTTCGGGCAAGGGCACAGGGGGAGAAGGGGGCGGAGCCGATTGCACCACCTGTAAATAACTGGCCTGTGCCGCCTTAAAGGCCGCCGCAGCCGCACTGCGCTGGGCCACTGCCGCCTGCAATGCCGAGCGAGCCTGAGCCACTTCGGTACCGGTTACCGTGCCGATGTTAAACTGCTGTTCGACCGCCTCCAGCTGTTTGGTCAGAAGATGTTCGTTACTGACCTGTAATTCCAATGTCGCCGAGGTCTGGGCCAGATTAAAATAGACCGTCACGCCATTGAGCAGGGCCTGCTGCTCGGCATTGATCAGTCGATTCTTCTCGGCATTGTCGGTGTTGTTGGCGGCGAGAATTCCGGGCAAAAGATTGGGCCGCCAAATCGGCTGAGTCACCGTAACCGACATGGTGGTGGGTTTATCCGACCCCGACTTGTCGCCAACCGTGGCCTTACCGGCCGCCATGGTTCCCTGCAAGGTTACCGAAGGCAACCACTGGCCCACCGCACCATAGGTGCGATTATTGACGGCATCGGCATTGGCCCGCGAAGCCTGAAGCGAATAGTTTTGGCGGTAGACATTGATCAGAGTCTGGCGCAGATAGGTCTCGTCCGGTTGCAGAGTCGTGGTCGCCTGCGGGATGGTCGGGACGGCAATCGCAATGCCCAAACCGGCCGCCGATAAGGGGCTCGCGTTAAGCAAGGCGGCGAGACTCACCGTCAAGATCGCAGCACCGGATTTAAAACCAAAGCGATTGACGATGGGTTCTGGAGCTTCTCTGCCATTTGACTTCATGGTCTATTCCAAGGGTTGTTTATTAAAAGACGAATTCTGGTTTTTTAGCCAGTTCGGGAAGGAGCGGCTTGTCGGCTTCAAACAGAATGGCCTGGTTGATGAGGCTGGCCTTGATTTTGCTCAAGACGATTCCCTTGCCCTTGCAGAGGGTCACAAGTCGCCCGCCAATGGCCAGCTGGTCGAGAATCGGTTTTGGAACCTCGTCAACCGCCGCGGCAATGATAATGACATCATAGGGGGCATGGTTTGCCGCGCCACTGGCAATCGCGCCCTTAACCACCTCTGGCTTTAATTGGAGTTTGCTGAGGGCAGAGCGGGATTGCTCGATCAGGGCATCATGGGACTCGAGTCCGGTGACGCGCCGCCCGAGCATCGCCGCCAGGGCGAGGCCATAGCCGCTGTTGCTCGCCACCTCAAGCACTCGATCCTGCGCCGTGATGGCCGCAGCATCAAACAGCCAGGCCAGATGCAGCGGGTTCAGCATATATCGATTGCCGCCCAAATCAATGTCGCGGTCGAGATAGGCCGTACTGGCCAGCTGCGGCGGGGTAAAGAGTTCGCGCGGAATGGAGGACAGGGCCGCAACCAGCCGCGGTTCGCTCACGCGGTTGGTTTGCAATTGCCCCTGCACCATATGAAGCCGCTCGGCACTCATGGCTTGGAGTAAGTCACTATTCTTTAACATTTGTACACAGGTTCCTATTCGCGGATGCAATTATGATATTCATAGCATGTTAGTGGGCAAAAAAAAACCCTGTTGGATGACCAAACTGTTATTCAAATGGATTGATCTATATACTCCGTTCATTTGAGAATTCAAAAACTCCGGCGCGTAATTTAGATTAAAACTTTTTTTTGGGGGGGCGGATGCCCCCCGAGTTGCTTCGCAACTCCCCCCTCTGGATCGCCTTCTGCCCCGCCGACGCATGTCGGCATTCGCCGACAGGGCAGAACGCGATGAGGGTTGTGTGAGGTTTTAACATTCCCTAACCCCTCATAGCGTCGTGCGTAAGCAC
>JASGCE010000022.1 GCA_030054295.1 Minisyncoccota bacterium | reverse complement strand
TGGTATTTTACACGGGAGGCAATCAAATTCCAATTGCGTTTTTTGATTTAACCTTTCATGATTAGCAAGACACTAATTATTTATCACTGGAGCAGCAAATGAGCCTAGCAATCGGCAGCAAAATTCCCAAAATTACCCTGAAGCAACTGATCGACGGCAGCCCCAAGGATGTCGTGACCGACGAGCTTTTTGCCAAGAAGAAGGTCGTGGTTTTTGGCCTCCCCGGGGCCTTTACCCCGACCTGTTCGAACAAACACTTACCGGGCTATGTCAAACAGGCCGAGCAGTTTGCCGGTCACGGAGTCGACGAGATTGTCTGTGTCTCGGTCAATGATGCCTTTGTCATGCAGGCCTGGGGCGATTCGCAAAAGGTCGGTGGTAAAATTCGGATGCTCGCCGATGGCAATGGCGATTTTGCGCGGGCTTTGGGGGTGGAGGTTGACTATTCGCCCTATGGTATGGGCAAGCGCATGGGCCGCTGCGCCATGCTGATCGAGAATGGCGTGCTTAAACTGCTGGATGTCGAACCCGAAGGGGCCTATGGCGTTTCCGATGCCGATGCCTTTGTCTGTAAGCTGTAATCATTAGGATAAAATGACCCCTCTCCACCCCGCCATTGCCGCTGTTACGGATGCCATCCGCGTTAGGTCGCATCGCACGCGCGGTGACTATCTGGCGCGGATTCGCAGCGCGGCGGCAGCCAGAGATGGAAATGGAGGAGCTAAGAGGCAAAAACTCGGCTGTGCCAATCTCGCCCATAGTTTTGCCGCCTGTGCCGCAGACGATAAGCAAACCGCCTTTGGCACCTCGGCCGCCAATATTGCGATCGTCACGGCCTATAACGACATGCTGTCGGCGCATCAGCCTTACGAGGGATTCCCCGAAATCATCCGCTCGGCCGCCCGTCGCCTGGGTGCGATGGCACAGGTCGCGGGCGGAGTGCCAGCCATGTGCGACGGGGTAACACAGGGGGAGGCTGGGATGGAACTCTCGCTCTTCTCCCGCGATGTCATAGCCCTGTCAACCGCGGTGGCCCTGTCGCATCAGGCCTTTGACGCCGCGCTCTATTTGGGGATCTGTGACAAGATTGTCCCCGGGCTGGTGATCGGGGCCCTGAGCTTTGGTCACCTGCCGGCGATTTTTGTTCCATCTGGCCCCATGACCAGCGGCCTGCCCAATGATGTCAAGGCGCAGGTGCGGCGCGACTATGCCGCGGGTAAGGTCGATCGCGCGGCCCTGCTGGCTTCGGAATCCAAATCATACCACGGGCCGGGCACCTGCACCTTTTATGGCACTGCCAATACCAATCAGATGCTGATGGAGATCATGGGGCTGCACCTGCCCGGGGCTAGTTTTGTCACCCCCAACACGCCGCTGCGACAGCGCCTGACCGAGGCAGCGGTCGAACAGGTTTTAAACCTTGCGGTCGCGGGCGATTCCTTCCTGCCGATGGGGGAGCTGCTGGATGAGCGAGCCTTCGTCAATGGCTTGGTGGGTCTGAGCGCGACGGGAGGTTCAACCAACCTGACACTGCATTTTGTCGCCATGGCTGCGGCGGCGGGGATCATTTTAACCTGGGAGGATTTTGCCGAGGTGGCGGCGGTGACTCCGTTGCTGACTCGCGTCTATCCCAATGGCAAGGCAGATGTCAATGGCTTCCATGCGGCGGGCGGGATGGGGTTTGTGATTGATCAGCTGCTGGAGGCTGGGCTGTTGGATGGTACCGCGCGGACGGTGTGGGGCAAAAGTCTTAGCGACTACCGCGCCGAGCCGTTTTTGATCGAGGGTCGGTTGGAGTGGCGGGTGATTAAACCGAAAAGTCTCGACGATGGAATTTTGCGGCCGGCGAGTAATCCGTTCCAGGCCACCGGTGGACTCGGGCTGTTGCGCGGCAATTTGGGGCGGGCGATTGTCAAGACCTCGGCGGTGGTGGCGGAATCTCAGTCGGTGACGGCGGAGGCGCGGGTTTTTAGCTCGCAGGAGGAGGTTCAGGAGGCCTTCACGGCGGGTGACCTCAACCGCGATGTCGTGGTGGTGGTGCGGTTTCAGGGGCCGCGGGCCAATGGGATGCCTGAACTCCATAATTTGATGCCGCCGCTGGGGGTCTTGCAGGAGCGGGGCTTTAAGGTCGCGCTGGTCACCGATGGGCGACTGTCGGGGGCCTCGGGCAAGGTTCTGTCGGCCCTGCATGTGACGCCGGAGGCTAGCCCCGACTCGCCCTTGGCTCGGTTGCGTGACGGCGACTGGCTGCGAGTCTGTGGCCGCAGCGGGCGGTTGGATATACTGACTGGTGGGACTGTTCATGCCGAAGCGATGAAGGAGGCCGATTTTATGGCTCGCCCCGCCGCAACCCCCGAACTGGCGAGCCACCAGATCGGAGTCGGCCGCGAACTGTTCAAGGTCTTTAGGGCCAATGCCTCGGCCGCCGACCAGGGAGCCACCCTGTTTGATTTTGGCTGATGGAGGTCATGATGTCGCTGGATAGCCATTCGCTGCGCATTTGCTCCCCCATTTTTGTCATTCCCCGCAAGGTTGCGCAGCAACCGTAGTCGGGGAATCCAGAGTCGCAGACTAGAGATTCGGTGTTTGTTACTCTGGATCACCCGAAGCACTCGTCTGCGAATGCTGACATTCGTCAGCGGTGCGGGTGATGACAACAATGGGGTAAACAGGTACTGGACCCAAGAAGGAAAGGAAAACGCCATGTATAATCGTAATCCTGCTGTTTACATTATGGCAAATATGCGAAATGGTAGCATATATGTCGGCGTAACTGGAGACCTGCTCAATCGTGTAAAGCAACATAAAGACGATGTTCATGAAGGTTTTACCAAAAAATATCAATGTCACAGTTTGGTTTGGTATGAACAGTTTCAGTATATTAATGATGCCATTGCTCGAGAAAAGTACTTAAAAAAACGAAAGAAGCGTATTGAAAAAATGGAATTAATTGAATTAGACAATCCAAAATGGCTCGATTTGGCTGAAGATTGGTATTGAAGTTTTTTTTGCATTCTCTTCCTTGTCATTCCCCGAAAGACTGAGAAGGAGCCGCAGTCGGGGAACCCAGAGTCGCAGACTGGAGATTCGGTGTTTGTGACTCTGGATTCCCCGACGCTTCGCGCGGGGAATGACAAGGGGGGGCGGTACGAGAAAAGACGAGGAGTAAATTTTCGATTGTTATTCTCCGCAAGGTTTCGAGGCAAATGCCCCTTCCTTGTCATTCCCCGCAAGGCTGTGAAGCAGCCGTAGTCGGGGAATCCAGAGTCACAGAATAAAAATTCAGTGTTTGTGACTCTGAATCAGCCGACGCCCCCGTCAGCGAATGCTGACATTCGTCAGCGGTGCGGGGAATGACAATAGGAGAGGAGTGGTGACGGTTTTGGGAGTAAATCAACCCCTATGAATCCCAAAAACACACCCTTGAAATTGCCAAGAATAGGGTTTAGTTTGCGGGCAGCCGCATAGATTATCGAACGGCACAGCATTAACTCAGGTTCAATTTCGAGGTTTCACTATGAAAAGCCAGGCACGGGTAGTCGTCATCGGCGGCGGAGTCGTCGGAGCGTCAGTTCTCTATCATCTTGCAAAACGCGGTTGGAAGGATGTCATGTTGATCGAGCGGTCGATCCTGACATCGGGCTCGAGCTGGCACGCCGCTGGTGCCATCCACACCCTGAACGGCGACCCCAATGTGGCCCAGCTGCAAAAATACACCGTCCAGCTTTATAAGGAGATCGAGGAACTATCCGAACATTCCTGCGGCATCCACATGACTGGCGGATTGATGCTGGCTGGCACCAAGGAGCGGATGGATTTCTTGAAACTCGCCCAGGCCCGCGGTCGCTACCTCGAGATGGATACCGAAATTATCTCGGTCGCCGAGGCCAAAAAAATCCTCCCCCTGATCGACGAAAAATATTACCTCGGGGCCATGTATGACCCCAACGAAGGCTATATCGACCCATCGGGAGTCGTCCATGCCTATGCCAAGTCGGCCAAGAAACTCGGTGCCACCGTCGTCGAAAATAACCGCGTCCTCGAGACCAACCCTCGCGCTGGTGGCGGCTGGGATGTCGTGACCGAACAGGGGACAGTCGTCGCTGAACATATCGTCAATGCCGGCGGATTATGGGCACGCGAAGTCGGCCGCATGGCTGGTTTGGAACTGCCGGTTCTCGCCATGGAACACCACTATATTATCACCGAAGAAATGCCCGAGGTGGTTGCCGCCAACAAGGAAATGGGACGCGAACTCCCCATCGGCCTCGATTTCGAAGGGGAGATGTATTTCCGCCAAGAAAAGACTGGCATGTTGCTGGGGACCTACGAGACCATCAACAAGGCCTGGTCGCCGCGCGAAACTCCGTGGAGCTTCGGCCATGAATTACTTCAGCCCGATTTAGATCGCGTGGCCGGGAATTTGGAAGTGGGATTCTCGCACCTCCCCGCCTTCCAAAAGGCGGGCATCAAGAATGTGGTCAATGGCCCCTTCACCTTCGCCCCCGACGGCAATCCGCTGGTCGGCCCGGTGCGCGGCCTGCCCGGTTACTGGGTCGCCTGCGGCGTGATGGCCGGTTTCTGCCAAGGCGGCGGAGTCGGACTGGCCCTGACCAACTGGATGATCGATGGCGATCCCGGCTACGATGTTTGGGGCATGGATGTCGCCCGCTATGGCGACTGGGCGACCATCACCTATACCAATACCAAGGTCAAGGAGAATTACGGCCGCCGCTTCCGCATCAAATATCCGAACGAAGAACTGCCCGCCGCCCGCCCGCACAAGACCTCGGCATTGTATGAACCGCTTAAAAATCTCGGCGCGGTTTTTGGCGAGGCTTACGGGTTAGAGCACGCCCTGTGGTTTGCACCAAAGGGAGAGAAGGATATTTTCTCCTTCCACCGCTCCAACGACTTTAAACATGTCGGGGCGGAGGTGCAGAATGTCCGCGATGGAGTGGGTGCACTCGAGATCAGCAACTTCGGTAAATATGCCATCAGCGGCGCGGGGGCCCATGCCTGGCTCGATAGGATTCTCGCCAACCGCATCCCCAAGGCGGGGAAGATGATTCTGACGCCGATGCTCAACCAGTTCGGCAAGATGATCGGCGACTTTACCGTCTGTAACCTCGACGATAAAAACTTCCATATTCTCGGCTCGGGTATCGCCCAGGATTACCATATGCGGTATTTTCTCGAGAAACTCGACGGGGTGCGGGATGTCCAGCTGACCCAGTTGGATCAGGGTCTGCAAGGGGTGCAGATCGCTGGGCCAAAGTCGCGGGCATTGCTGGAACGGATTGCCGATATTGATGTGTCGAATACCGCCCTGCCCTTCATGGCCTGGCGGCGGTGTAATATCGGCCATGTGCCAGTCCATCTGGGGCGCGTGACCTTCACTGGCGATTTGGGATTCGAAATGTGGTGCAAACCTGAATATCTCCGCGCCCTGTGGGACTTGATTATGGTCACGGGTGAAGATTTGGGGGTCAAACCCTTCGGCGGGCGGGCGTTGAATTCGATGCGACTGGAGAAAAGTTTTGGTACCTGGTCGCGCGAATATCGCCCGATCTATAACCCCTTTGAAGGGTCGCTGGATCGCTTTGTCGGAATGCAGAAGCCGGAGTTTATCGGCCGCGAAGCCCTGGTTAAGATCCGCGATTCGGGAAAGCAGCGACTGAAGCTCCTGACCTTCACCGTCGCCGCGACCACCGCCGATGTCATGGGCGACGAGCCGATCTGGCTGGGCAAACAGGTCGTCGGTTGGGTGACATCAGGCGGCTATGGCCATTCGGTCAAACAGTCGATTGCACTCGGCTATGTTAGGTCAGAACATATCGACATGGGCGGCGACTATGCGATTGAGATTCTTGGCGAAATGTGCAAGGCCAAGGTCTCAGCCGAGGCCCTGTTCGACCCATCGGGCAGCAAAATGCGGGGAGTGTAAGGTGTAAACCCCGTTCAAAAGCCTCCATCTTGCTGCCGCAGGGTGGAGGCTTTTTACTTTAAGGAGCGACATGCAAATCCTGATCTTTACCCTGGTGACTCGTGGACTGCTGTTCTTATCGGGGATCCTATCGAGCATCTTGACCGCGCGATTACTGTCGCCAGCCGACCGCGGCGTATTTTTTTACTGGTCGGTGATAGCAGGGCTGTTTTTTCAATTTGGCAACCTAGGGTTTCCCGTATCGAATATTTATCTCTATGGTAAGAATAAGGCTGGAATGTTACCATTATTTGTTAATTCTGTTTATATTACTTTGGTTTCTTCTGCGATTATTGCTGTTATTATTTGGCTGTCGTTTCATTTTTCAACCATTGATACGATTTTAATGGCTGCCTTTGTCCTGCTCTCGATCTATTACCTCTTTACCCAGAATTTGCTGGTGGCGCAGGAAAGTTTCCTTCTTTACAATTTTTTAGACCTTGCCAATCGCTTGCTTTCGATCATTCTGCTGGGGGTTTTGGTCTATTATTATCAGAACCCAACCGCCGGATATGTGGCGATGGTTGCAGCCTTGATGTCGGTGACCCTAGCGGCAAGCATAGATATTTGGCGCAGAATCGGTCATGAATTTACAACCCAACAGCGACCGCTGCGATTCGATTTTGGCATCTTTAAAACCGGCTTTAGATTCTCGATTTTGACCTATGCGACACTGGTTCTATCCTTTGGCTTTATCAAGTTTAATGTGTTTTTTTTAAAGCATTATTTTAGCCCGCACGAGATCGGAATCTGGTCGATTGCGGTTCAGATTTTTGAAACCTTGACGATTTTGCCCGTGACATTGGGTTTCTTGATCTATCCCAAACTCATCAAGTCAAAGGATCCGCATCGGCTTTTATGGAAACAGATCAAGATTGTCAGTGTTTTGATTTTACTGGCCTTTATTCCGATTATTGGGCTTGGTGAATGGATTATCGTCACCCTTTATGGCCTCGACTATGCGGAATCCTATCAGATTCTGCTCTATTCATTGCCAGCGATTTTTTGCATCAGCGTTATTACGATTTTGTCACAATATATTTCGGCCATGGGTCTGCCGTGGCAACAGGTCGGGAACTGGGTGGTAGGAATCTTGGTTCAGGTCGTGGGGATTATGATCGTTCAAGATCATTATGGTCTGGAAGGATTTATGATTGCCCTTTCGGTCTCATCCTTGGTGCTGTTGCTGCTGATGTGGCGGCTGTCAACAAAGATCAGACAAGGCTCGCGCCTGCCCGAGAAGGTTGCCGCTGACATTAATCTAGGAATCGAAACCATGAATCAAGGATAGAAACCATGCCGCCTAGTAACCTCGACGACCAAGACCGGATAGCCCATATTTTGGCGGAATGTCAGTTTTTGCAATCCCTCTTGCCGCAATTAACGGTTGAGCAGCTTCAATCCGATGGAATCCACTTTCGTGCCGTTAGCTATTCCTTTGTGATTATGGGCGAGGCCAGCCATCATCTATCTTCAGATTTTAAAAACTCGATATCTGAAATCCACTGGAAACAGATCTATGGGATGAGAAACCTGTTGGTGCATCGTTATGATGATGTGAACATTCAAACCCTTTGGGATAGTTTAGAATTTGATGTTCCTAAGTTACAGAAACTATTGACAACAAAATTTGATTGACATTTTTTGTTTTTGATTTACAGTTTTTGCTAATTTCAGCCAATTAAGAGGTACAAATGCTTAAACATGTTTTCAAAGATCAGGACAAACTTCGGAACCTGTGTCAAAAACACGGGATTATCAAACTGGCTCTGTTTGACGAAAAATACTATCCCAGCGAGCTTATGCCCGACCATCATCTCATCATGTTGGTTGAATTTGTTCCTGACAAGAGAATTGGATACTATGGATTTTTGGGCATTGCCGACGAACTTTCCGAGCTTTTGGACGGGCAACAGATTGATTTGCGCACCTCGGTCGAACTGAAGGCCTACCACCGCCAGGAAATGCTGGATTCGGCGGTCGTGCAATATGCCGCCTAGTAACATCGAAGACCAAGACCGCATCAATCATATACTGGCGGAATGTGAATTTCTGCTTGCTCTTAAACCAACAATTTCGCCGAGTCGTCTCGAAACAGACGGGATTATTTTTCGTGCGGTTTGTTATTCCTTTGTGATTATCGGCGAATCTTGCCATCATCTATCGGCTGGTTATAAGGCAACTATTCCCGAAATCGATTGGCCATTACCCTATCTCATGCGTAATATTTCGGTCCATAGTTATAACTCGGTTGATAGTCAAATTTTATGGGATACCATTATTAAAGAAGTTCCAAAATTACAAATCTATATTTCACAAACTGATCTGGTTTAATTGTAATCTTGACTGAGTAAAACCTTGTGGGTACAGTAAACTATCAAAAGGATTGGAGTATATTATGCTCGAAGATATTTTTGCCGACCAGGACAGACTTAAACCTATTTGCGTAAGCCATGGAATTGTTAAATTGTCCATGGTTGACCAACAGTATTATTCAAGCGAGATTTTGCCCGATCATGATTTGATCTTGCTGGTTGAGTTTGCCCCAAATCAACAGGTCAGTTATTTTGATCTTCTGCGGGCGGCTCGTGATCTGTCGAATTTGCTTGGTGACAAAAAAATAGACCTGCGCACTAGAAACAGTCTTCGCGCCTACCACCGCCAGGAAATGCTGGATTCGGCGGTCGTGCAATATGCCGCCTAACCGCCTGTAAGCAAAATTCACTAGGCAAATTGCCAGGCCAGATGCTGGCCGCCATCAAGCGCGATCATCTGTCCAGTGACCGATTGAGCGGCGAGCAAATAGCGCAAGGCTGCCACCACCTCGGATTCTGACCCGCCGCGTTGCAGGGGGAAGTTTGCTTGTTTTTGCGTCATCTGTTCGGTGGTTTGGCGCGGGCTCGGCAGGGTCAGGCCGGGGCCGATACCATTGACTCTGATCCTTGGTGCCAATGCCAGGGCTAAACTTTGCGTCAAGCCCCACAGGGCATATTTACTGACCGTATAGGTGACAAAATGCGGAGTTAGATTCCACACCCGCTGGTCGAGCATATTGACCACCAGCCCGGTCTTCAAACCCTCCTCCCCCGACTTACCCGCCTCCCGCCAAATGGCCTGTTTGGCAAATTCCTGGGTCAAGACAAAGGGCGCGCGGAGATTGATTGCCAGATGCTCATCCCAATCGGCCCTTGTCGCAGTGACCAAATCATCCCGTTCAAACCGCGCGGCATTATTGACCAGCAGTCGCGGCGGCGACAGATATTCGCCCGCCTGAGCAACCAACCGCGCCACCTGATCCTCCTGTTCCAGATCAGCGGGCAGCAGAACCACTTGCCGCCCCATCGCGCTGATCGCCTGGGCCGTAGCCTCCGCCGCCGCACCCGACTGGTGGTAATGAAGGGCTATGTCCCACCCCGCCGCGGCTAGGTCTAGTGCCATGGCGCGACCCAATCGCTGGGCGGCACCGGTTATCAGGGCTGTTTTGGTCATGGGCTTAGAACCTCCGTCAATTTGCTTATTTACCATAGAATAATTTGCCAATTATCGCTATGCTGGCGCAAAATTCCAACCCCTTTGGTAGTGATAGAGTTCCCCATGTCGGTTATTACCCGTTTTGCCCCCTCACCCACTGGCTATCTTCATATTGGTGGCGCCAGAACCGCTCTCTTTAACTATCTCTTCTCTAAGCACCATGGCGGGCAGTTTCTGCTGCGGATTGAGGATACCGACCGTGAAAGATCAACCCAATCCGCCATTGATGCGATAATGACCGGACTCGACTGGTTGCAGCTGCACCATCAGGGGGAGATTGTCTTGCAATCGCGCAACGCCCCGCGCCATGCCGAGGTTGCCAACCAGATGCTGGCGGCGGGAACGGCCTATCGTTGTTTTGCCTCGCCTGAGGAACTGGCCGAGATGCGGGCGGCGCAGGTTGCCGCCAAACAGCCGCAGAAATACGACGGGCGGTGGCGCGACCGCGACCCGTCGGAGACTCGCGCAATGGTTGCGGCCGGCAAGCCCTTTGTCATTCGCCTGCGCGCCGAACAGGGCGGAGCCACCACCATCGACGATCGGGTGCAGGGCGCGGTCAAGGTCGAGAATAGCCAGATGGATGATCTGGTGCTGCTCCGCGCTGATGGCTCCCCGACCTATATGCTGTCGGTGGTGGTGGATGATCACGACATGGCCATTACCCATGTGATTCGCGGCGACGACCATCTGACCAATAGTTTCAGACAGGCTCAGATCTATCGCGCCAATGGCTGGCAAGTGCCTGAATTTGCTCACATTCCCTTGATTCATGGCGCTGATGGCACTAAATTATCAAAACGGCATGGGGCGGTTGATCTCAACCAGTGGCGGCTGGATGGTTACCTGCCCGAGGCGATGCGCAACTATCTGCTGCGGCTGGGCTGGAGTCACGGCGATTCCGAAATCATCAGCGACCAACAGGCGATTGAATGGTTCAGTCTTGAGGCGGTGGGGCGCTCGCCGTCACGGCTCGATGCTAAAAAATTAAATTCGGTCAATGGTCACTATATCAACCAACTGAGCGACGATGATCTGCTGGCGCGGTTGAAACCCTATATCGACTATCCCTTGCCCGATCCAGTCGTGGCGCGTTTGAAGATGGTCTATTGCCTGAAAAAAGACATGAACTATTCGGCGATGATGGGTTTAAAACAACGCAGTAAGACCATGATTGAATTGGCTGATTTGCTGCGGGTTTACTGCTGCCGACCCACCAGCCAGACCGACAAGGCGCGGGCACTGGTGGCGACCTATGCTGCCATAGACCATAGTCCGGCGGTCTTGCAGCAGGCGATGAGCGGTTACGATTCGGCCACGACCAGCCCGCTGGAATTGGTGCAGAGCCTAACGAGTCTTGGTGATAAATATTCCGAGATGCTGCGGATCGCCCTGTCGGGCGCGACGGTCTCCCCGCCGCTGGATGATCTGATTTTTGTGCTTGGCCGGGATGAGGTGCTGGCAAGGATTGGTGGATTAGAATTATTGTCCCCCTGAAACTAGAAAGGTCAGATAATATTCATCAATTAGTAAATGCAACCCCTCCAAGACAATCTAAGGCTCGGGCTTTGCCCATCGCCAAGATTGTCTATCCTCCCCTTCTAAAGAAGGGGAGGTAATTCATATTTATCCCCCCTTCTTTAGAAGGGGGGAATAGTCGAACTTATCAGCTCTGCTGATTAGTGAGACTAAGGGGGGTTGTTACTTTACAAATTTGCGCAACTAATTTTTTTACTCCTAATGGAATGTAAGACATTAGTTTTAACTGGAGCTAATAAAATGACAAACAATTCCAATCAACAGAATCTCGCCCCCTTGCTGGAACGGATTGCTGCGGCATTGGAGGCTCGGGTTGCCCCGGCCTTCAGCGAACTCGATCTATCGGCGGCCGATGGTTTTGTCTGGCATGGTGATGAGCTTTGCCTCTCTCCCGTGTCAACCATCGCCGGGGTTGATTTAAAATATCTGGTTGGGATTCAAGACCAGACCGACAAGTTACGCCAAAACACCGAGCGATTTGCCCGCGGATTGCCAGCCAATCACGCGGTGTTGTGGGGCTCGCGCGGCATGGGCAAGTCTTCGCTGGTCAAGGCGGTACATGGTGCGGTCAACCGCGACCTGCCGCCCGCGCAAAGGCTGGTCTTGATCGAGATTTACCGCGATGATCTCAGGACTCTCGCCCATCTTTATCGTGGTCTGCGCGGTCAGACTCGGCGGGTGATTCTGTTCTGCGATGACCTGTCCTTTGACCTTGGCGACAGCAGTTACAAGCCGCTCAAGTCGCTGCTGGATGGCGGGATCGAGGGCAAGCCCGCGAATCTTCTCTTTTATGCCACCAGCAACCGTAAACATCTGCTGGCGCGAGAGATGATCGAGAACGAGGCCTCCACGGCCATCGACCCACGGGAATCGGCGGAGGAAAAAATCTCGCTCTCGGATCGTTTTGGCCTGTGGTTGGGATTCTACCCCTGCGATCAGGATGATTATCTGGCGATGGTCGCGGCCTATGCGGCGGGGATTGGACTCGATTTGCCGCGCGAGGTTTTGGAATCACGGGCCAAGGAATGGGCGATGATACGCGGCGGCAGGTCAGGGCGGGTCGCCTGGCAATTCATCCAAGACCTGGCCGGTGAATATAACAAATCGCTGGTCGAGATCGATAGATCAGTGTAGAGTCTTGATATGAATGATTCTATCAGCAAAAGATCGCGCGCCGATGCCATGAAACTTGCAAACATCTTGCGGGAGAAATATATCTCCCCCGAGGCCCAACGCACTGCCCGCGATGCCATGAACCGGTTCGAGGCCAATGGCTATAGATTACCCAGCCCGCGTGAGATGCTGGCCCAAAGGGCTCAGGCGGCAATCGGCCTGGGGGCCGGCGGGGTTCGGTCTGGTTCTAACTCGGGTCACGACGACCAGAAACGCGCACGGGAGATTCTCGATATTTTGCGCGACCATTATTTGGAACCAAAGGGATAGAGCATTTTTACAAAAAATTGGCTCAAAATTTAAACCTTAAAGATTTACTTGCTGTTGTCTCCCCCTAGCAGGGGGAGATAGGCTTACTAGATTTTCGCCCTCTTGCGAAAATCTTTAGGAAAGTCTAAAAAACTCCAAACTTGTCATTCTGAGCTTAGAACAGTCCGAGCTTTAGCTCGGCTAACTGTTGTTTGCGAAGAATCCAGAAAAACTTAAATCATTGTAATTGCTAATTTTTCTGGAATCTTCACTTGTCTTGCTAGAGCCTTTGCATAGGCAAAAGCAAGCGCGACGACGCTCAGAGTGACAGAGAAATTTGATTTTTAAAACCTTCCCAAAAATATCCCTTGACGAATGTCTTGCCTTGCTTTGAATTGAGGCATGATAGAATTATCCGATTATGAATTACGGCTGCTGGCCCTGACGGTGCGGCAAGAATCGCGCGTTGCGGCCTCGGCGGTCTTGGCCCTGGCGCAGGAACTTGTGGCCATACCCGATCGTGTCAGCGAAGAGCTGCTGGGTCACATTCGCCTGCAATGGTGGCGCGATCAGATCGAACAGGGTCGAGCCAGCGAGTCGCCGATTCTGCCCGATCTATTGACTCTGATCAATTCTCAGCCACAAATTCAACCCCAGATCATGGCGATCATCGATGGATTTGCCGGTTGGCTCAGTCTGGCCAAAAATCTCGCAGAACAGCAGCCCCCCCCGCATATCACCTCCATCGCCTGCGAAAGTTTTGGTCGGGTTTTTGCCCTGCTGGTGCAGCTGCAAACCACCCCGGCAATCCCGCCCGAAATTGCGGCCGAGGTTGGCCGGGACTTTGCCCTGGCGCGGATGATCAGCAGCGATCAGATTCCGCGCTCGCAGCTTGCAGTAACCGCCATTCAAACCATAGCCGCGACTCTGCATTCTAACCAATCCGCGCGGCGGCGCAGCAAAACCCTGCCAGCGGCGGAGGTCATGATTGCCCGTCGGTTGAAACGACTCCGACGGGCAGACTATGATCGTTTTGCGGCCAGGCTGCAAAGACCGGATCGGCTCTTGCCCTTGCTGTTACTGTGCAGGTAAACTATCCTAAATCCAGTAATTTTGGAGTTAGTCATGTCCAGTTTGTCGAGTAGTTCTCAATCGCCCTTTAGCATTACCTCCTTTGCCGATAACCCTGAACCGCGCTGTCCTTGTGTTCTGCTGCTGGATCGTTCGGCATCGATGGCCGGGGAGCGGATGGATTCGCTCAATCAGGGGATTGCCGAGTTCCGCGCGGCGATTGCCAATGATTCGATGGCCCTCAAGCGGATTGAACTGGCGATTGTCAGTTTTGGCCCGGTTGAACTGGTCTGTGACTTTACGACGGTGAGTGACTTTATCCCGCCGCCCCTTCAGGCCGATGGCGACACCCCGATGGGGGAGGCGATTGAACTGGCCATTGCCCTCATCCATAACCGCAAACAGGTCTATAAGAATAACGGCGTATCATATTACCGCCCGTGGATATTCTTGATCACCGATGGCGCCCCGACCGACGACTGGAGCGACGCCGCGCGGCTGGTGCAGGAGGGGGAGGCGGCCAAACACTTCAGCTTCTTCGCCGTCGGAGTCGGTGGGGCCGATCTTGTTCCGCTTAAGGCCATTGCGGTGCGGGCTCCGCTCAAACTAAAGGGGCTGGATTTTAAGGGTCTGTTCAACTGGCTGTCAAACAGCTTGACCGCGGTTTCGCGCTCGCAGCCGAGCGAGGTGGTGCCGCTTGTCAATCCGGCGGCCCCCGATGGCTGGGCAACGGTTGGCTGATGATGAAGTTTGAAGAAGGGGCAGAAGATATAGTTTTAGAGCTCACCCCCTGGTCGATTGTCGGGGCGGCGGTAAGCGGAGCCGCCCATCGCCGCGATGGGCTCGACTGTCAGGATTACTTTACCACGCGGCAATTCAGAACCGCTGCCGGCGAATCGCTGCTGCTGGTGCTGCTGGCCGATGGAGCCGGTTCGGCCAGCCATGGGCTTGAAGGGGCCAAGCTGGCCTGCGAATTTATAACCCAAAGGGTTGAAGATTTTATCGCCGAGGAGGTCAATCTTAACAGCCTCAATCGACCCAGGGTGGGCGACTGGTTCAGCCAATTGCGGCAAAGGATTCAAAACCATGCCGAACTTAACCATCAGCAAGGCCGCGACTATGCCACGACCCTGAGTTTTGCCCTGATTACTGACAGGGAGTCTCTGCCATCGGCGGTCTTTGTCCAGCTTGGCGATAGTACGATGGTCTATCGCACTGACCCTGTTTGGCAAATGGCCTTCTGGCCGCAGAGGGGCGAATATGCCAATACCACCTATTTTGTCACCGATGAAGATAGTCACCTGCGGTTTGATTTTATCACCATAGATCAAACCATTACCGAGGTGGCGATGATCACCGACGGTTTGGAACGGCTGGCCCTTAATCACCATCGTAAAGAAATTCATCAGCCCTTTTTTGACGATCTGCTCGCGACCGTGCGCCGTCGCGCTCATTTTGGTTTTGATTTGACCCTGTCGGCTGAACTGGCCAGCTATCTCTCCAGCCCGGCCATTACCAGCCGCTGCGACGACGACTGTACCATTGTCATGGCGACAGTAAGGGGGAGTCATGGCGACTAATCCTAAGACCACCGCGATGGTTCCTCCCCCCGCCGCTAACCCCGAATTGCCGCCACGGGTGCGGAATGGAACGGGGGAATTGATCCTGGGCGAGCGGCTGGGGCGCGGTGGCGAGGGGACGGTCTATGCCGTGGTCAACCGACCCGAACTGGCGGCCAAGGTCTATCACCAGCCCCTGTCGGCAGAGAAGATCGCCAAGCTGAGGGTCATGGTCGGGCTCAATTCATTCAATCTGGAGGGCCTGACCGCCTGGCCGCTGGAACTGCTCGCCAGTCTAGATCCGCCCGACTCGCCCGACTCGCCCGACTCGCCTGATCAAACTGTTGGTTTTATCATGCCGCGCATCGCGGTGGCGCAGGATATTCACACCCTTTACAGTCCGCGCAGCCGCAAGAATAGTTTTCCCAATGCCGATTGGCGATTTCTCGTGCGGGCGGCGAGTAATCTTGCGCGGGCCTTTGCCGTGGTGCATGAAACTGGGACGGTGATTGGCGATATCAACCATAGTTCGATTGTGGTTTCCAACCAGGCCATCGTGACCCTGATCGACTGTGATAGTTTCCAGATCACCAATGAAGGGGCGAGCTATCTCTGTTCGGTTGGCACCAGCCTCTTTACCCCACCCGAGCTTCAGGGCCGTAACTTCGCCGAGGTATTCCGCACCGTCAATCACGATTGTTTTGGTTTGGCGGTCTTGATTTTTCAGCTGCTGATGATGGGCAGACACCCCTATGCGGGTCGGTTCTTGGGCAAGGCAACAGGCACAAACGGCGGGGAGGATGGTAATGACATGGGGATCGAGCGGGCGATCCGCGAAGATCGTTTTGCCTATGGTCGGCAGGGCCTGGCGCGGCAGATGGAACCGCCGCCGCACAGCCTGCCGCTCGCAGCCCTGCCGCCCCTGATCACTCAGTATTTCGAGCTGGCCTTTGCCGCCGAATCGCGGGTGAGGCCGAGACCCACCGCCCGTGAATGGGTAGCGGCACTGGTGGCATTGGAACGGGCCTTGGTCGCCTGTGCGGTCAATCCCTCCCATTATTTTTTTAGTTCGGAGGAGCGACCCGATCCGCGTTTGCCGAGGCGGGTTCAAGACTACCCGCTCTGTCCCTGGTGTGGGATCGAAAAGAATAGCGCGGTCTATCTTTTTAACCTGACCATCCCCGATCTATCGGTGGAGAATTTTGATCTCGAAAAACTCTGGCCGCATATTCAAAGGATCGAGCCGCCCGGCCCAGCCCCGTCGCCGCCGTCGCGGGCGCGACTCGGTAAGCTCGAGCCTTCCAAGGCTGCCCGCACGGCCGCCGAACAACAGTTCACCCTTGCCCCCTTTGCCGCGCTGGTGCTGGTGCTGATGGCCGGGCTGGTTTGGCGCCTGCCCCATTGGTGGTGGATTTGGCTGATTGGTGGGATGGCGATGGTGGCGGCATTGTTGCTGTGGCGAAGGCAGTCGCCGGCGACTCATCGTTTTGCCGCGCGGCTCAAGCGGGAGCAGCAGGCCTATCGCATCCTGCTGGAGAATTGGGACAAGGAGGCCGGGGATCGTCGTTTTGTCCAGCATCTGACCAATTTGCAGCGGCTGAGGGCCGATTGGCTCGAGCTGCCGCAGCAGCGCGCCAAACTCTATCAGCGGGCGATGGGGGAGCGGCGCGAAGGACAGCTGCGGTTGTTTTTGGAATCGATCTCGGTGCGCCATGCGACGGTCAAGGGGATTGGCCCGGCGCGGAAGGAGATGCTGCAATCCTATCTGATTGAATCGGCCTATGACATTCGCGCCGAGACTCTGGCGATGGTGCCGGGCATTGGTACCGAACCGCGCCGCCACCTGCTGGAATGGCGGCAGCAGCAGGAGGCACGATTCAAGTTCGACGAGTCCAAACCCCCCGATGCCGAGGCGATGATTTTGCTCGACTATGACCTGGCCCTGATCCGCCGGCCAATCGAGCAAAAACTGCTGAGTGGCGTGACCGAACTCAGCCAGATTCGCAACCAGATTCTCAAACAAAGACAGGCCCTGTGGAGCGAGGTCAGTAACGGCCTGCGCAAACTCCATCAGGCCGAAATCGACCTGAACGAGGTGAAGGGGTGAAGCCACTCGTTTTCCCACCCCTGATAATCTTGCCCCATGCTGTGCCAATTATGCTATAGGCTATTCTCCTTAGAATTCGAGAGCAGCCACCACCATGAACCCCGACCCTGTGCATCAAAAATCCACTCAACCAGCGGCAAAAATCGGAACCCTGTGGGGGATTGGCCTGGGGCCGGGGGACCCGCAGCTCTTGACTCTCAAGGCCGTCAAGGCCATCGGGCTTGTCGATGTCATAGCCTATAGTGCGCCCGATGCAGCCGATGCCCCGCCCAGCCTAGCCCGGACAATTGCCGCCGAATGGCTGACTCGTGGGGTGCCAGAATATGCCCTGCGCCTGCCGATGGTTGAACCGCGCCATCCCGCTGCCGCCATCTATGATCGCGCGGCGGAGGATCTGGCCCAGTACCTGCAACAGGGCCAATCGGTAGGGTTTTTATGTCAGGGCGATCCCCTGTTTTATGGCTCCTTCATCTATGTCATGAATCGTCTGGTCGAGCGCTTTCCGCTCGAGATTATCCCGGGAGTCTCCAGCCTGACCGCAGCGGCGGCGGCGGCTCGCTTTCCTCTGACCGGTCGTACCGATCGTCTTTCGGTGGTGCCAGCAACCCTCGGCGATGACCAGATTGCCCAGTCGCTGGCGCGCGATGATGCGGTGGTGCTGATCAAGCTCGGCAAGAACCTTGCCCGAATCAAGGCCCTGCTTGAACGACAGGGCCTGATGGATCGCGCCATCTATGTCGAGCGGGCGACCATGAGCGAGCAGCGTATCATGCCACTGGTGCAGGTTGCGGGCGACCGTGCCCCCTATTTTGCCCTGATTCTGGTGCGAAGAATGGCGGTCGAATGATGGATAGTCACAGGCCAGTAACCCACTCGATTGCAGTCGTCTGCCTCACCGCCGTGACTTTGCCGATGGCGAGAAAGATCGCTGAGATTCTGCGCCAGTCAGACTCCCAGCCAACCGTGACCCTTTACGGCAAGAACGGACGGGTGTGCGCTACTGATGTCACTGGCTTTGACTCGACCCCAGGGCTGTTACAAAAACTATTTGGCCAGGGTCAGACCATCCTTGCCGTCTGTGCAGCGGGGATTGTGATTCGCGCCCTCGCGCCATTATTGACCGGCGATGATTCGGGCCATAAGTCGGAGCAACCAGCGGTCTTGGTAGTAGCAGCCGATGGCTCGGCGGTAGTGCCATTACTGGGTGGGCATGGCGGACTGACGCGGCACGGATTTGCCAGCGGTAATGTCCTGGCGCGATATTTGGCGGCGCGTCTGACCCACTCGCAGGCAGCCATTACCACCGCGAGCGAACTGGCCGATTTTCCGGTTTTTGACGATCCCCCGGCGGGTTGGAGCATCGAGGGCTATGGCCATGGTTCGCCCATGGTCGCGCTGCTGCTGCGCGATCTGGTGGTGGCGGCCCTGGCTGGGGCCATGCCGCGCCTGAGCCTGGAGTCGGGCAATGGCAACTGGTTAAAACTGCCCGCTTCTGATCAAACCAGCGAGTTCGAGATTCTGGTCACCCACCGCAGTGAAGCGAGCCAATCACTTCGGCTGGTCTATCACCCGCCGGTGCTGGCCTTGGGTCTGGGCGGTGTACGCGGAGTCAAGGCCGAGTCGGCGATCCAAACCATCGATGAGACTCTGGCGGCGCATGGCCTGTCGATGGAGTCGGTGGCGATATTGGTCTCGCACCAGATCAAGTCTGACGAGGCTGGATTTATCGAACTTGCCGCCCATTATAACAAACCGCTGCGGTACTTTAGCCCTGCGGAACTGCTGGCCGAAACCGACCGACTCGGCCAAAGATCCGAAGCGGTTTTTGCCGCCACCGGCTGTTACGGAGTGGCTGAAGGGGCAGCCCTGGCCGCGGTCGGACGGGATGGTAAATTGCTACTGCCCAAAACCATCAGCCGCGATGGAACCCTTACACTTGCTGTGGCCATGACTGCGGCGGGCAGCGAAATTACCCAGCCCCAGACCATCGGTCGGCCTCGTGGTAAATTGACCGTGGTGGGGATTGGCCCGGGGCGGCGCGATTGGCTGACTCCGGCGGTTTTGCAGGCCCTGCAAACGGCCGAGGTGGTGGTGGGCTATGGCCTCTATCTCGAACAGATTGCCGATATCATCGCCGGCAAGCAAAGGTTTGACTCGCCACTGGGGGCGGAATCAGCACGGGCGGCGGCGGCGATTGATTTTGCCGCTGCGGGTCGGACGACCGTGTTGGTCTCGAGCGGCGATGCCGGAATCTATGGTCTAGCGGCCCTGGTTTTTGAGCAGCTTGAGTCCAATTCCGACCCGCAGATTGCACGGATCGAGGTTCTGGTCGAGCCGGGAATCTCGGCCGTACAGGCCGCGGCGGCGCGGTTGGGGGCGGCGATTGGCCATGATTTTGTTACTATCTCTCTGTCTGATCTTCTGACTCCGTGGGCGGTGATTGAACAGAGGCTGTCAGCGGCAGCGGCGGGGGATTTCGTGGTCGCGCTCTATAATCCGCGCTCGCAAAACCGCGACTGGCAATTGCCGCGGGCGATGGAGATTCTGGCGCAGAATCGTCCCGCCGATACACCGGTGGCCATCGCCCGTAATCTCGGTCGAGAAGCGGAGTCGGTGACGGTCACAGGCCTTGCCGAATTTGATCCCACTCTGGTCGATATGTTCAGTCTGGTCTTGATCGGCAATAGCCAGAGTCGCGGCTTTAAATTCGGCGGCAAGGATTGGTTGCTGACTCCGCGCGGCTATGCAGCAAAGGGTTTAAAATGACAGGAATTGAATCGCCCATGATCAGTTTTATTGGGGCTGGTCCGGGGGCAGCCGACCTGATTACAATTCGCGGTTTGCAGCGATTGCAGGCGGCCGATCTAGTGCTTTTTGCCGGTTCATTGGTGCCGACCGAACTGGTTGAACAGGCCAAATTTGGTGCGCGGGTGATTGATTCGGCCCCACTCAACCTCGACCAGATTATGGAACTGATGATCGATGCAGTAAGGGCGGGCGAGCGGGTGGCGCGAGTCCATTCGGGCGACCCTTCGCTCTATGGCGCGATTGGCGAGCAGATCAGACGGCTGGTGGCGGCTGGGATTGCCTATGACATTATTCCCGGCGTGCCAGCCTATGCCGCGGCGGCGGCGATTCTCGGCTGTGAATTGACCCTGCCCGAGGTTAGCCAGACCGTGATTCTGACCCGCACCTCGACCCGCGCCTCCCCCATGCCAGCGGGGGAGGAACTGGAGCGGCTGGCGGCGACCGGGGCGACTCTGGCGATTCACCTGGCCATCACCAATCTGGCGGTGGTGGTGCGGCAATTGATTCCCTTCTACGGAGTCGAGGGCGCGGTTGCCGTGGTTTACCGTGCCTCCTGGCCCGATGAGTTGGTCTTGCGCGGAACCCTGTCAACCATCCGCGAGCAGGTCAAGAAGGCGGGCATTACCCGCACTGCCCTGATCCTGGTCGGGCCAGTCTTGGCGCAGGCGGTTGAGTTCAGGGATTCCGCCCTCTATGACCCGAAGCATTTTCATGTTTTAAGGCCGCGGGAGAGGATTTAGTAGGCTATAGTCTGTCCAGTTGAAAATTCAAAAAATCAGACTCTTATTTTAGAGCATCTTCATGATTAAGAGGGGCGAAACATTAATTTTGATGCATGTTTCACTGTTGCCTCCCCCTAGCAGGGGGAGGATAGAAAACCTTAGCGAAGCCGCAGGCGAGCGTTAGGTTTTCTTGGTGGGGGTAGAAGGTTAATGACTTGTTTTTAATATATATTCTACCCCCACAAGGCTTGCTAAAGATTTTCGCAAAAAGGCGAAAATCAAGCAAGCCTATCTCCCCCTGCTAGGGGGAGACATCAGCAACCAAAACTTTAATGTTCATGTTTTGAGCCTATTGCTTGTAAAAATGCTCTAAACTAAAATTTGTTGGGGGGGGCGGATGCCCCCCCCCATCTCACTTCGTTCGATTCCCCCCCCTCTGGATAGCCTCGTGCTTACGCACGACGCTATGAGGGGTTAGGGAAT
>JASGCE010000189.1 GCA_030054295.1 Minisyncoccota bacterium | reverse complement strand
AAACTCTTGGTGAGACGAAGTCGAACCTTAGAGTTTCTTGGAGGGGTTGCATTTTCAGACCTCCCTAAAGGGTTGGGGCAGTTTAAAGAATGCCCCCACCCCAACCCCCTTGACTTATCTTGACAATGGGCAGATAGTCGGTTTGGTTTGTAGAACGATTCAGGCAAAATACCTGATCCAAGTTCCGCCAAGTACAAGATATAGATAGGTTTTTTTCGCATACTATGCCCTTTTTAGAACTCGGTTTAAGTCCCGAACTCGTCCGCGCTGTTACCGAAGCCGGCTACTCAACCCCCACCCCCATTCAGGCTCAAGCGATTCCGTCGGTGCTTTCGGGCCGTGATGTTTTGGGTTGCGCCCAGACTGGCACGGGCAAGACTGCATCCTTTACCCTGCCGATGATTGACATCTTGGCTCAGGGTCGGTCGCGGGCGCGGATGCCGCGCAGCCTGATCCTAGAACCGACTCGGGAATTGGCGGCGCAGGTCGCCGACAGTTTCGAGAAATACGGTCGCTTCCATCGCCTGACCAAGGCCTTGCTGATTGGCGGAGTCTCGATGAACAACCAAGAACGGGCACTTGCCCGTGGGGTTGATGTTCTGATTGCCACGCCGGGCCGCCTGCTCGATCATGTCGAGAAGGGCCATGTCCTGCTGAATGATGTGCAGATATTGGTGATCGACGAGGCCGATCGGATGCTCGATATGGGCTTTATTCCCGATGTCGAGCGGATCGCCAAACGCATCACCCGCGCCGGTCGCCAGACCCTGTTATTCTCTGCCACCATGCCGCCCGAGATTCGCCGCCTGGCCGATAACTTCCTGAATAATCCCAAAGAGGTCACCGTCTCCCGCCCCTCGACCACCGCCGAGACCGTGACGCAAAGGCTGGTGATTGTCGAACAGGGCAATAAGGACGAGGCCCTGCGGCGGCTGCTGAAGACCGAGGAGATCACCAGCGCGATCATCTTCTGTAACCGCAAGTCGAATATTGCCAAGGTGCAAAGGGCCCTTGCTCAGGCTAATTTCCATAGCGGAACATTACATGGCGGGATGAGCCAGTCGCAGCGAATGGCGACTCTGGCTAAGTTTAAGTCTGGCGCCTTGACCCTGTTGGTGGCTTCGGATGTCGCGGCGCGGGGGCTCGATATCAACGACCTCAGCCATGTTTTTAACTTTGATGTCCCTGTCAGTGCTGAAGACTATGTTCACCGCATCGGCCGCACCGGTCGCGCTGGCAAGGATGGCAAGTCCTTCACCTTCGTCAAGCCCGACGAGGCCCGCGAAGTCGCCGAGATCGAAAAATTGATCGGCAAACCCATCGAAAAATTTATTCTGAGCGGCATGGTGCAGGCGGAACTGCTGCCCAGCGACGGTCGCCGTAAAAAGGGTCAGCCGCGTGGTAAATCAGCGAGCTCGTCACCGAGGCAACCGCGCGAACCTCGTCCACCGCGTGAAGCCCGTGAGCGGAGCGAACCACGGCAACCCCGTGAAGCCCGTCCACCCCGTGAAACCCGAGCGCCGCGCGAAGCCAACCCCAATCCCAATCGGGAACGCAACCGTCGCCCAGCGGTTGCCGCGACTCCGGTCGAGGGTGGGGAGACAGTGACTCGCACACCTCGTCCGCCCCGTGAGCGGAGCGAACTGAGTCAACCCCGTGAGCGGAGCGAACTGCGTCAACCCCGTGAGCGGAGCGAACCGCGTCCACCCCGTGAGCGGAGCGAACTGCGTCAACCCCGTCCGCCCGCCGAGGGGGAGAGGCAGGCCCGTCCGCAAAACGGAGCTAGCCCGTCGGCGGCGGCAAAACCCCGCAGCCGAAGTGGCGGCGATAAACCGGGCGGCTTTCCACCCAGCCGCGCCGGTCGCAGCCGCCGCAGGCCGCGCCCTGATGCCTAGGTCGGTATTGCAGCATAGTTTGATATAACCTATAATCAATTTATGGATCAGTCAGTGGATAAGAATAGTCTTTTTGATGAGGCTCCGACCAGTCAAGGTGCGGGCGAAGCAGTTGCGGGATCAGCCCCTTCGCCAAAACCAAGGGCAAGGCGGCGCAGCCCAAGCAAGCCGAAGCCCGAGGCTGCGGCTCTCGAGTCAAATGCCGCCGTCACCGAAGCGGTAGTGGGGGATTCAACCCTGCCCACCGAAGCGGCAGAAAAATCACCGCGCACCAGAACCCGCCGAACCCGTTCATCTAAACCGCGGGCGGAGGTGGCTGACGGCGCGGCTTCTCCGTCGGTTCAGGCGGCTGAACCCTATCCGCTCGAATCGCCGCAGCCGAGTATTTTGGTCAGCCCTGATGGTGAGTCTGTTGCCGCCCTTGATGCTGCTGGGGAGTCGCAACCAACGGTCTATGCCCCATCCCATCGGCGGGCGGGCGGGCGCGACCAGGGGCGCAACAGGTCTGAATCGCGGGCTCGCGGGGATCGCGGTGACTCGCGGCGGGAATCCAAACCCCACCAAAAACGCGAACCACGGGAGTCTCGTGAATCACGGGAGCCACGCGAATCGCACCATTCCCGTTCGCCCAGTGACGCCAACAGCCGGTCGAGTGGCGGTCGGTTTGAACGGAGTCTCGATCGTGATCCCACCAGTTTCCAGGAATCGGGTTTCATTCCGGCCTTTCTGCTCAATGCCACCAAGCGACCAATCAGCCCCGATGTGGAATAGGCCGTAACCCGGACAGAGGTTCCAAATTGTCGCTTCCTCTCCTTCTTTTGCCGGGTCTGCTCTGTGATCGTGCCCTGTGGCAAGGGGTGATTCCGTCTTTGCAATCCCTGCCGCAGATCGATGGAATCACCGTGCCAGACCTGACTCTGGATGAGTCGATGGCCGCGATGGCCGAGCGGGTTTTGCAGACGGCACCACCGCGATTTATCCTCGGCGGCCTGTCGATGGGCGGCTATCTCGCCTTCGAGATGATGCGGCGAGCGGGCGGACGGGTGGAGGGTTTGATGCTGGTCGATACCCAGCCGAACCCCGAGACTCCAGCCAGTCAAACCAAAAGACTGGCGACCATTGATCTCGCCAAATCCGGCAAGTTCAAGGGGGTGACTCGTCATTTGCTGCCATCGCTGGTTCATCCATCAAGGGTCGATGATCAGGCGGTGGCTCCGATTGTTTTGGCCATGGCCGAGCGGGTCGGGGTCGCGGCCTTTATTCGCCAACAGACTGCGATTCTGGGGCGGGCTGACAGTCGCCCGACCCTCGCCGAGATTGCCTGTCCGACCCTGGTGATGGTGGGGGAGCAGGATCAGATCACCCCGCTGGAGGTCGCCCGCGACATGGCGGCCTCGATTGCCGATTCGCGGCTGGTGGTGGTGCCGCACTGTGGTCACCTGCCGCCGATTGAACGGCCCGAATTTGTCGCTGAACAGATGGTGCGGTTCTGTGCAAAATTGCGCGGCTAGTGTAACAAAACCATAGAATGGGTCGGTCGTTCGGTCTATAATGAATTTATTACTGATACGAGTGTTTGGTTAAGGTTTAGGAATGCCCCCCTCCCTTTAGGGAGCGGGGGGAAGGCTCTGGCCGCAGAATGCGGCAAGAGACAGGGGGGGTAGGACTAAAGTTTTTGCATTAATCCAAAGACCTACCCCCCAAGCAAGTCTAATGCTCGTAAGCACTCGCTAAGACTTGCTATCCCCCGCTCCCTAAAGGGAGGGGGGACAATATTTAAGTTCAATCACCCCACTCCAACCCCGTTTATAAACAGGAAACCATGCTCCAACGATATAGCCGCCCTGAGATGACCGCCCTGTGGGAAGCCGAGAATCGCTTCCGTATCTGGCTCGATATCGAGATTCTGGCCGCCGAGAAGATGGCCGACCTGGGACTCATTCCGGCCGAGGTACCGGCGGCGGTTCGCGCCAAGGCTGACCTTTACCCTGACCAGATGATCGATCCGGTGCGGATCGACCAAATAGAGCAGGAGACTCGGCACGATGTCATTGCCTTCCTGACCAATGTTGCCGACCATGTGGGGCCGGAAGCGCGCTATCTCCATCAGGGCATGACCAGTTCCGATGTGCTGGATACCTGTTTGGCGGTGCAGCTGACCCAGGCGAGCGATATATTGCTGGATGATCTCGATGCACTGCTGGCGGTTCTTGATCATCGTGCCCATGAGTTTAAGGATACGATCATGATTGGTCGCTCGCACGGGATTCACGCCGAGCCGGTGACCTTTGGCCTCAAGCTGGCGGGATTCTATGCCGAGTTCGACCGCAATAAACAAAGGCTTGTTGCCGCGCGGGCCGAGATTGCGACCTGTAAAATCTCGGGCGCGGTTGGCACCTTTGCCCATCTGCCGCCGGAGATCGAGGAATATGTTGCCGAGCATCTGGGTCTGATGCCCGAGACCCTATCAACCCAGGTCATTCCGCGCGACCGTCACGCGGCGTTTTTTGCCACCCTCGGGATCATCGCCAGCAGTATCGAGCGACTGGCTACCGAGATTCGCCACCTGCAAAGAACCGAGGTAGGAGAGGCCGAGGAATATTTCGCCCCCGGGCAAAAGGGTTCCTCTGCCATGCCCCATAAACGCAATCCGATTCTTTCGGAGAATCTCTGTGGTTTGGCGCGGATCGTGCGAGCGGCGGTGACTCCGGCCCTCGAGAATGTTGCCCTGTGGCACGAGCGGGATATTTCCCATTC
>JASGCE010000188.1 GCA_030054295.1 Minisyncoccota bacterium | reverse complement strand
GTCTCACCAAGAGTTTCTATCCTCCCCTTCGTCAGGCGGGGAGGTAATTCATGTTTATCCCCCCTTCTTTAGAAGGGGGGAATAGTCTCACTTAGCCGTTTACGGCTTAGTGAGACTAAGGGGGGTTGCCATACTGCCATAAAAAAAGTTTTTCAGTCTTCCCTATAACATCATTATCAGCAATTGAATATTGTGATATAAATTCCATGATGGCTTAAAAAATTCCACCTTGATGGACATGCAATGGGGTCACTGATTAGAATTGGCAAGCTCTTCGCAGCCCTTGGGCCTGTCATTGTGATTCTTACCCTGACCGCCTGTCAAACCGCGCCGTCCAAACAGCCGCCGATTATGAAATCGGCTCCGGTCAATGATCTCGATAGTAAATCGCTGCTCGAGAGCAGGCCACTATCACCGGCAGTGCCAAAACCGGCACCAGAATCCATGGTCGAGAACAGCCCGGTGGTTGCCCTAAACCCCCGATATAGGGAACCCATCACTGCCAAACCTTACCTGACCCTCGGCTCGTTAAAACTCTTTACCCCGCCCGAGCCGGGGCGGCTGCTGCGGGTCAAGATTCCAGCGGGTTCGCGGCTGTGGCTGCGGGAGCGGGAGATCAAGGCGGCGGCCAATGGCTGGTTGGTCTTTGCTCTGCACCGCGACAGTAAGGGTTCGGTTGAACTCGAGCTCCGCGGTCGCAATGGCGGGGTGGAGGTTGTGACCCTTCCGCTGATCCCGCGCAGCTATGACATTCAGTCGATCCAGAATTTGCCGACCGAGGTGGTCATGCCAGACCCGGTCGGTCTGATGCGGATTGCCGAGGACAGTGCCAAGATTCGTGCCAGCCGCTCCAGTAAAGCGACAGTTGCCGGTTACAGGCAATCGCTTCGTTGGCCATCCTATGGTCGGATCAGCGGGATTTTTGGCAGTCAGAGAATCCTGAACGGCATTCCCCGTGCCTTTCATGCTGGGATTGATATTGCCGCGCCGATGGGGACTGAACTCTGCGCACCGGCCGATGGTAAGGTGAGTCTCTTGCAGGCCAATATGCTCTTGACTGGGAATACTCTGGGTTTGGACCATGGTTCGGGTGTCAGTTCGATCTTTGCCCATCTGGCGAGTTTTAAGGTCAAGCCGGGGCAGAGGGTTCGTCGCGGCCAGCTGATTGCCACCATCGGCATGACTGGGCGGGCGACGGGGCCTCATCTTCATTGGGGCATGTTTTGGAACGAGATTGCCTTTGATCCGGCCCTGCTTTTGCCGCCGCCGCCCGAGACGATTACCGCCGCCCTCAATCGCTGCCCGATCCGTAAGTGACATATAGCAATTAGAGCAGTTCCGACTTTGACCTATCCATAATGATTGTCATTCCCCGCAAGGTTGCCTCCGTAAGGGGGCAACCGCAGACGGGGAATCCAGAGTCGCATAATGGAGATTCGGTTTTGTTACTCTGGATTCCCCGACTCGCCACATAAATGTGGCGGCGGGGAATGACAATGAAGGGAGGAAGGCGCAACACAATGTGAAAACGAACCGCTTTGGCCGTGCCAGCTAATGCGCCTCGGCCCAATTGTCAGCCGAGCCAAATTCAACCGTCAGCGGTATCGACAGGGCCACAACCCCCTCCATCACCGACTTGGCAACCGAAGCCGTAGCCTCCACCGCATCAATCGGAACCTCGAACAGCAGTTCATCGTGAACCTGAAGCAACATCCGCGACTCCCGCAAACCCGCAGCCGCCAGAGCCGCCGGCATCCGAACCATCGCCTTCTTAATCACATCGGCAGCACTACCCTGAATCGGGGCATTGATCGCCTGACGGTCGGCAAAACCCCGCGCCGGGCCCTTGGTTCCCGCCCCCTGAATGTGGCAACGGCGACCAAAGAGAGTCGTGACAAAACCATCGCGCTGCGCCGATTCCTTAGCCCTGTCCATATAGGCGCGAATGCCAGGATAACGGGCAAAATACCGCTCGATATAGCGTTTAGCCTCGCCCTGAGCAATGTCGAGCTGCGCCGCCAAACCAAAGGCACTGATGCCATAGACAATGCCAAAATTAATCGCCTTGGCGCGGCGACGAAGGTCCTTATCGACCCGTTCCAGAGGTAGTTCAAAAATCTCACTCGCGGTCTGGGCGTGAATGTCCCGCCCCTCGCGGAAGGCCGATTTAAGGGCGGGAATATCAGCAATCTCCGCCAGCAGCCGCAGTTCAATTTGCGAATAGTCCAATGACAAGAGTTTATGCCCCGGCGCGGCGATAAAGGCCTTGCGAATCTTGCGCCCCTCCGGCGTGCGAATCGGAATATTCTGGAGATTGGGATCGTTCGACGACAGGCGACCGGTGGTGGTCGCCGCCAAAGCATAGTTGGTGTGAACCCTTCCGGTCTTGGGATCGATCTGTTTGACCAGAGCCTCGGAATAGGTCGATTTGAGCTTGGCAATCTCCCGCCATTTAACCACCGAGGCCGCCAGCTGATTGCCCGATTCTGCCAGAGATTCCAACACCGCCGCATCGGTCGAATAGGCCCCACTCTTTGAGCTTTTTTTACCGCCCGGGAGTCCCTGTTCCTCAAACAGAATCACACCCAGTTGCGCGGGCGAGCCGACATTAAATTCCCGACCCGCCAGGCCGTGAATCTCCCGCTCCAAAACCAACAGCCGCTCGCCAAAGTCGCGCGATAGGGATTCGAGTTGACCACGGTCAACCAATATGCCGCGTCGCTCCATCGCACTGATGACCGCAATCAAGGGCCGCTCCATCTGTTCATAGAGGGCGACCTGCTTTTCTCGCAGCAATCGCGGTTTCAGATTTTGCCACAGCCGCAGGGTGATGTCGGCATCCTCAGCAGCATATTGTGTCGCCGTGGGAATCTCGACCTCGGCAAAGCTGATCCGCGACTTGCCGGTGCCAGTCACCTGATCGTAACTGGTGCAGCGGTGGTTTAGGAATAACAGGGCCAGATCATCCATCCCATGGCCATGTTTGCCCCCCTCCAACACCGACGACAGCAACATGGTATCGTCAATCGGGCTGATGGCTATTCCATAGTTGGCCATGATATTCATGTCATATTTTATATTATGCCCAATCTTCAAAACCGCCGCGTCACTCAGCATCGGGGCGAGTCGCTGCAAGACCTGATCGCGGGCCAGTTGCTTTGGCTGCTCCTTGCCATCAAAATCCAAACCACCCTTGCTGACAGAGCCATGGGCGAGCGGAATGTAACAGCCACTGCCGGCTGCTACCGCCAGACTGATTCCGACCAGTTCGGCCTGCATGGTATTGAGGCCAGTGGTTTCGGTATCAAAGGCGACGATGCCAGCCTCGGCGATAAGGTTCAGCCAATGGTCGAGCTGCTCCCATTCCTGGATGGTCTGATAGTCACACTCGAGGGGTGGAGTCGGCGCGGCAATGACAGCCGATTCAACCATCTGATTTTTATTCTGCACCGATTCGGGCGATGCCGTGGTGGTAATCGCCCCGAGGTGGAGTTTTTTAAGCAAGGAACCAAAACCCTGGGCGGCCAGAAAATCGCGCAGAACTTCTGGGTCAGGGCGACGCAGTTTCAACTGATCAATCGGTACGGGCAGCGGGCAGTCGTTTTTAAGCGTCACCAAGACCTTACTCAGCCGCGCCAAATCGCCCTGTTCGATCAGGGAGTCACGGATTTTTGACGGTTTCATCTGGTCGAGACTAGCCAGCAAATTCTCGACCGAGCCATATTCGGTAATCAATTTAGCCGCAGTCTTTTCGCCAATGCCGCGCACTCCGGGTACATTGTCGGAACTATCGCCCATCAGGGCCTGAACCTCGATAACCTTGTCGGGGGTGACGCCGAACTTCTCGAAGACCTCTTGCTTGCCGATGCTGCGGTACTTGACGGGATCGTAGAGGGTCACTCGGTCATCGACCAGCTGCATCAGGTCCTTGTCGGTGGATAGAATAATTACCTGATGGTCAGGGGCCACTGCGGCGGCATAGCTGGCGATCAGGTCATCGGCCTCGTAATTATCGAGCTCGATGGTGGGCAGGCCAAAGGCGCGAGTCGCCTCGCGGATCAGGGCGAACTGCGGAATCAATTCGGGCGGAGTCTCGGTGCGATTGGCCTTATAGTCGGCATAGAGGCTGTTGCGAAAGGTCACGCGGCTGACATCAAAAATCGCGGCAATGGCATCGGCCTTGCTCGATTCCAAAATCCGCAGCAACATGTTGCAATAGCCCAGCACGGCATTGACCGGAGTACCATCGGCGCGGTTGAGCGGCGGCAGGGCATGGAAGGCCCTGAAAATAAAGCCCGAAACATCGATCAGATGGAGCGACCTCTGTCCTCCATTAGCGACAGGCGCGGAGTCCATCAGTGCGCCGAGGCAAGGGGTTTAGCCCCCGCCGCCAGTTGGTACAGAATCCCGCAATAGGGACAGGCAACCTTGCCACTCGCGCTGATATTGAGATAGATGCGCGGATGACCAAGGCTATGACCCTCCCCCCCCGCCGTGCCATCGCAATGAAGCTGCGACGATTGCACAGTAATGGTCAAGGGGCTGTCGGAATTGGCGGCGGAACTGGACATGATAATGCTCGCTGTTATGACTGAGCATAATCTAAACGATAATTTTGCAGGGGGCAAGAATTCAGACTGATGACAAAATACTATGGAATAAATTTACCTCCCCTTCCTGCTTTAGGAAGGGGAGGATAGAAAACCTTAGCGAAGCCGAA
>JASGCE010000187.1 GCA_030054295.1 Minisyncoccota bacterium | reverse complement strand
CCCCCCACGCCATGAATGCCAAAGGCATCGAGGGCATCGTCATATTTAAACCGCCGTTTGAGTCCACTGACGCCCCAATAACAGATCGGACCAGCAACCAGACCCATGATCAAGGCACTGGAGACCGAAACAAAACCACAGGCCGGGGTAATCACAACCAGTCCAGCTATGGCCCCCGAAACCGCGCCGAGGAGGCTCGGCTTGCCGCGCTGAATCCACTCGACCGCGCTCCAGCCGATGAGGCCAGCCCCCGCCGCCAGATGAGTCGTCAACATCGCATAGGCCGCCGAACCATTGGCGGCAAAGGCCGAACCAGCATTAAAGCCAAACCAACCCACCCACAGCAGGGCCGCGCCCAACAGAGTCAGAATCAGATTATGCGGAGCCATGGCATCCGACCCCAGGCCGCGCCGCTTGCCAACCATCAGGGCGGCGACCAGTCCCGCTACCCCGGCATTGATATGAACCACGGTACCGCCCGCAAAGTCGAGAATGCCACGACCGGCCAGCCAGCCATCGGGGCTCCAGACCATATGGACAATCGGGCTGTAAACCAACAGAGTCCAGAAACCGACAAAGATCATGGCCGCCGAGAACTTCATCCGATCCGCTGGGCCACCCAGCAGAATCATAGGTGTAAGCATGGCAAAACTGGCCTGAAACATGATGAATAATGTCTCGGGCACCGTCGGGGCGAGTGGCGAGATCGAACCCGGAGTCAGCCCCAGCAAAAACACCTTGTCTAAATTACCGATTATGCCCGCGGTTACGCCACTGCCGCTCGAAAAGGCCAACGAATAGCCCAGACAGAGCCACAGCACCGTCACTACCGCCGCCGTCGAGATCACCTGCATCAACAGGGCGAGAACATTCTTCTTGCGCACCATCCCGCCATAAAACAACGCGAGTCCGGGCATCAACATCAATATGACCAGAATGGTCGCCACCAGCATCCAGGCCGTATCACCAGAGTCTATACTCATTTAATGCCCACTCACCTATTTCAATATTATTCTAAGTCTTTGTAATATTCGCGTCAATTATTCTAACTCTCCAAGAAGAAACATCAGCTAATTTCTTAAATGCAAGCCTCACACGAAAATCTTCACCTAGTGAATATGCATTTCTTCCAGCAAGCCAAATTGATTTTTCTGGATTTGGATTATATTTATCTTGAAAGACTCCGCTTGGAATGCACGCAACAACAATCTTTACTAGGTTTTTTATTTGATTTGCATCGTCATATACATATTTTACAATTATCGTAACCGTTTGTAGAGCCTTACCTGATTTCTCTACTAAAATTGGTAATTCTCCTTTAATACCGACATCTTGACCAGCCCTTTTTTGTCTGACTTCCATTGTCGTTTGTGACATCTGAAGTGTTGCCGTATTATCATCCTTCTCCGCTTTTGAATCAATAAATAGAGCGACCTCAACCTCTCGTTCAGTCAAAAAAATAACAATTGCTTGTTTATAATCAATCTTTCCATACAAACGAAGATTAATTCTTGACATACCTAGCTTGTCTAAAGCCTCACGAGTTAGATCTTCAGCAACATCCGCCACATTGTCTGTCTCCTCACTAAAAATTTTGAGAGCATTTGGAAGATAATCATATATAGCCCGAACAACCAAGCGTTGGCATAGCTTTTCTACCTCTTCCAAATCCGAAAGTTCATCACTCATATCCATAAAAAACCTATAGAAGTTGAGACTCTATGCGTTCACGAGCAATTTCAACATATTGCTCCATTCTATCAATTCCAATATAGTTTCGCTTTAACTTTTTAGCCACAACAGCAGTAGTTCCAGACCCAACAAATGGATCAAGAATAATGTCTCCAGGATCACTAAGCAACCTGATCGTTCTTTCTGCTAATAATTCTGGAAACTCCCCTTCGTGACGGTCATTCCTGCGTACCGATCTAATTTCCCAAACGCCACGGGATCCCCATTCCGCCCATTCCGCTTTGGAAAGTCTGTTGCGGTCAATCTCAACAATTCCTGGCTTTGAAAAAATATAAAGGTGTTCAAATTCATCAACTGCCCGATATGAATTACTATGCCACCGACTATTTGCCCAGCAAGGATCCTTGTGCCAAATACGATGGTCATACAGAAAAAGATTATTTTCTAGTGCCCAATCTTGCAATAATCCACCAACTAATAATATTCTGGTACTTGGGTTCGATTTACCCCCACGAACATTGTTATGTTCGATTCGTCTTTGTATAGTTTGTTCGCTACAACCTAAGATTTCTGCAAGTCTTCTCCTGTTGGCATCAGGATTAGCTTCCATTGCCTTCAAAATATCGTTTTTTGTCACGGCTGATTTTTTATTGCTGAGATTATTTGCCATATATCGTGGAATATTGCTGTCTTTAAAACAAAGTATATCAGCAATATTTATAACCAAAAAACCCCCCTTTTTTAATATCCGAAAATGGGCAGCCACTACACCCTTTATCAAATTTTGCCATTCCTCAAAACTTAAATGCGATTCATAGGTTTTCCCCACAAAATATGGTGGAGACCAAAAACTTAAATCAACAAAATTATCAGGAATCTTATTAAGTATTGTTAACGAATCACCATGGATGATTTTATTAATAAACTCATGGGAAATTGAAGCATTTCGCTCAATGCTATCAATCGTGTCATATTGATGACTAATTCCAAATTCTTCCATTTAATTTACCTACACAAAATCGGCGAAATTAGAGGGAAATTTTAGCAAAAACAAAAATGCCAAATCTTTAATACGAGAAATATTCTCCTGGTCGGAGTGAGAGGATTTGAACCTCCGATCTCTTGCTCCCGAAGCAAGCGCTTTACCAGGCTAAGCTACACTCCGTGCCTTGCATCCTTATAGACCGAGTAAAGCCCTTTGTCCAGTGACCAAAGGGGCTTGCAGTCTCAATTATCGGTCGTTCAATAAGATTATTTAATCCTTACGCAATTTGCGCTATAGTGCAGATTGATAAACCACAGGTACAGTCTGTTCAATGTCTCCAGCCATTTTTAAGATCACATCGCCATGATTACCGAGATTCTCATCCTGTTATTCCTCATCGGGATCAATGGACTATTTGCCATGGGGGAGATGGCGATTCTCTCGGCGCGCAAGTCGCGCCTGACCCACATGACCGAGAATGGCGACAGGGGGGCGAAGCTCGCGCTGTTTTTATCGGCCAATCCGACGCGGTTCCTCTCGACCATTCAGACGGGCATTACCATTGTCAATGTCTTGACCGGCATGTATGGCGGGCTAGCCCTGGCGAGTCGCATGTCCGATTGGTTGCGCGAAGTTCCCACGGTCGCCAAATTTGCCGATAGTTTGGGTCTGGCCATTGCCGTGGCTCTGGTCAGTTTTGTCAGTTTGATTTTTGGCGAGTTGGTGCCCAAACGGATTGCCATTGGCAACCCGGAGAAACTCTCCTCATCCTTGTCACGATTTATGTGGCTGGTGCAGAAGGTCTGTTCGCCGGCGGTTTGGTTTTTAAGCCACAATACTCAGTTTGTTTTGCGGCTGCTGCGGATTCCGATCAATGCCCCCAGCCCGATCACCGATCAGGAGATTCGCATATTGATGCGTGAAGGCACGGCGACTGGCCAGTTCGAGGAGGGGGAACAGACCATTGTCATGATGGCCTTGAAGCTCGGGGATCGTCGCGCCAGTACCCTCATGACTCCGCGGACACAGATGTCTGTCATTGACCTCGCCGATTCGGCGGCCGAGATCAAGGCGCGACTCTCGAGCAATCAACGCGCTCGCTATCCGGTGGTGGAGGGTGACCTGTCGCATATTGTCGGGGTTTTGGAAATCCGCGATCTGGTTTCGCGCGGCATGAGTGGCAAGGTGGAGGATATTCGCCAACTCATGAAGCCTCCGTTGTTTTTGCCGGATACGGCTCCGGCCTTGAAGCTGTTCGAGGCCTTTAAGAACACCGGGCAGCAGATGGCGATTATTGTCGATGAATATGGCGATATTGAGGGGTTGGTGACTCAGAATGATTTGCTGGAGGCTTTGGTTGGCGACATTGCCGAGGCCAATGGCGAGCAGGATATTGCTGCGGTTAAAAGGGCGGATGGGTCGTGGTTGATTGATGGGATGATGCCGCTGGATGAACTGTCGGATCATATTGGCACCAATGATTTGAATTTTGACGAGGTTGACGAGGTTGGGGTCAATACGGTGGGTGGTTTTGTCATGGCGAGTCTTAAACGGATTCCGCGGCAGGGCGATCAGTTTGAACAGGCTGGGGTTTCGTTCGAGGTGGTCAAGATGCATGGTCGCCGTGTCGATCAGGTGCTGGTCACGGTTAAGAAGGATGGGGATTAGTTCAAACTGAAATCACAAAAAAATAAAGAAAGAAAAAGAAAAAGAAAAGCGGTTTGGCTGCAAGCCAATGAGCGAAGCGAATCTTCGCGAGTCACAGACCCTTCAACCATTTGAAGCGTCGCAGACACTTCCCCCGCCCGACACGATAAAAAATTTATAGAATGCTTAACAGCGCGTTCTTTTACCCCCATGAATTATTTATTCTTGCGAGCTTGCGAACGAAGTGAGCAAATAGCGAGTAAGGATAAATAATTCATAAGAACGCGCTGGTTTCACCTCCCCTTCTTTAGAAGGGGAGGATAGTCGCAGCCCCGCTGACGAATGTCAGCATTCGCTGACGGGGCAGCTTGCTGCCTAGCGAGACTTGGAGGGGTTG
>JASGCE010000186.1 GCA_030054295.1 Minisyncoccota bacterium | reverse complement strand
AGCTCGGACTGTTCTAAGCTCAGAATGACAAGTTTTGAGTTTTTCAGACCTTCCTTTAGGGGGGCGGATGCCCCCCGAGTTGCTGCGCAACTCCCCCCCCTCTGGATCGCCTTGCTTCTCATAGTTATGTCGGCCTACGCCGACGGGGCGATGAGGGCCATCGAAAGATTAAAACCTCCCATAACCCCTCATAGCGTCGTGCGTAAGCACGAGGCTATCCAGCGGGGGGAGTCGCACGAAGTGCGACGGGGGGCATCCGCCCCCCTCTAAAAACCGAAAAAATTTAGGATTTAAATAATCAGACTATTGTCTAAAAAATTAAAAATTCAATAAATTCGAACCCAACCAGATGATGGGTTGAATCCCTTGCAAATTTAAGCTATTTAATAGGATTAACCGACCTAAACTCGCAACCATGATGGACGATTGAAGATGGCGCAAAGGACAGTACGAACCTCTATTCAGGCCTGTGGTCAATTGGCTGCGGTTGTGGGTTTGGCAGGCTTTATCACCCTGGCACCGCACAGATTAAGCGCTGCCGAGCCGGTGGTTCCCGCAGCAGCGCCAACGCCAAAGGCTGCGCCTGCGAACTCGCCCGAGGCAAACTATAACCAGGCCCTGGCCTTTGAATTGGGTAAGGGGGTAGAGCGCAATCCGGCCAAGGCCGAGGAACTTTATCTCAAGGCCGCGAACGCAGGCAATGTCTCTGCTGCCTATAACCTTGGCCTTATGTATAAAACCGGTGCGGGCATCACGCTCGACTATATTCAAGCCTTAAAATACCTGAAGATGGCGGCGAGTAAAAACCATGTTGCTGCCATTTACAATGTCGCCATGGCCTATGACAATGGTCAAGGGGTGGAGGTTGACCCCGCCGCCGCCCTGCAATGGTACAGCCGAGCAGCCAATCTGGGTCATGCCATCTCTCAATATACCCTTGGGCTGCGTTATTCGAGCGGTATTGGCGTCGCCGTTAACGAGGCTACATCCTATAAATGGCTGAACAAGGCGGCCGATCAGGGTCATGCCCATGCCGCCTATTTGGCTGGACTTGCCCTCCACAATGGTCGCGGGGTTGCTGCGGATCAGGCTATGGCCCTCGACTATTGGGTCAAGGCGGCAGAAAAGAAAGACCCCGATGCGATTGCCTCTCTCGGCTGGGCCTATCAAACCGGTATTGGCTCGGCCCCCAATATCGACAAGGCGGAGTATTGGTATCGTAAATCGGCTGAACTTGGCAATGGTGCGGCCTATTACAACCTGGCTCTGCTCTATCAGGCGGGACAGATTGGGGCGGTCGCGGGCAAGCCCAATAACGCCGAGATGGTCAAGAATTTCCAACGCGCCGCCGAACTCGGCAACCCATTGGCGCAAAATGCTCTGGGAGTCCTCTATTCGACCGACCGTTCGGGAGTCGTGATGGATTACAAACTTGCCGCCGAATGGCTGAACAAGGCGGCCGATCAGGGGCTGGCTCAGGCACAGTATAACCTTGGCACCCTCTATCGCTTTGGCAATGGGGTTGAATTTGATAAACTCAAGGCCATTACCCTCTATCGCGCGGCGGCGGAGCAGAACGAGATCAATGCCGAGATCGCCCTCGGCTGGATGTATGCTTCGGGGCAATTTACCGAAAAGAATCCGCAACAGGCGGTGCTGTGGCTGCGCCGTGCTGCCAGTCGCGGTAATGATATTGCCCTCTATAATCTTGGGATTCTCTTTGGCAGTGGCGATGTGATTCCGCGCAATACCAGCTTTAGCATTGCCTATCTGGCCTTGGCCGATCGGGCGGGGAATAAAAAGGCCCAGCTGGCCAAGGAGGTCATTGCCTCCTTCGCTACCGAGGAGGAGAAAAAACAGGCCGATGAGATTGTCAATAGTTGGAAACTAGGCAAGCAACTGCCGGGTGCCAATCTTCTCGATAGGCCATAAAATAGGGGAGCGATTCAATGACGGTCTTTAAATATAGCTTCTTTGCGGTTTGCGGGGTTTTTGCCTTGAGTCTGATCTATCTGACCCTTCGCCCCTTGCAGGTGACGACGACCCCAGTCACCATTACCGTCGATGAGGCCAGGATTGTTCGGAAGAATTGAGTGAAACCTTTGGCACCCGATTACTTCGCCCTCTTTATCGATATGATGGCGGCCGAACGGGGGGCGAGTAAAAATACCCTCGATGCTTACCTCCGCGACCTCTGCCATTGTTCAGACTATTTAAAGACGCGCCACCCGACCATGGCCGATTCGCTGGCCTCGGCACAAAGACAAGAGCTTGAATCCTATTTTAGCCATCTGGTAACCCAGAGCTATTCGCCGCAAACCCGAGCCCGAAGGCGAGTCAGTCTGCGGCAGTTTTTTCAGTTTTTGGTGACCGAGAACTATCGCCAAGACAATCCCATGACCCTCATCGACTCGCCGCATCTGGGTCGCCCCTTGCCGAAGATTCTCGAACAGTCGCTGATTGAAGGGCTGCTGACTAGGGCGGAGCAGGAGGCCAAAATCGCCGAATCCCAGCAGCCAATTACCAAACCGGGTTTAAAGGCCGCCGCCCGGGCGCGGCGGATGGTTTTGCAGCTTGAATTGCTGTGGGGCAGTGGGCTTAGGGTCAGCGAACTCCTGACCCTGCCACTTCGGAACCTGCGCCCAACTGAACGACTGGCTCTGGTCAAGGGCAAGGGCGGGCGGGAGCGATTGATCCCGGTGACCGACCATAGTCTGGCCGCCCTGTCGCTCTATCTGCCCTATCGCGCAAATTGGTTTTTGGCAGCGGGGCAGGCTTCAAACCTGTTGTTTCCGCGCCCCAATGACACTATGCCGCAGCACCGCAGTGATTTTTGGCGCGAGCTTAAAAGCCTGTCCCTTCGTGCCAATATTGACCCGCGTTTGGTATCCCCGCATAGGCTTCGCCATTCCTGCGCGACAGCCATGTTGACGGGTGGAGCCAACCTCCGCGAAGTCCAGTCGATGCTCGGCCATGTTGATTTGGCGACCACCGAAATCTATACCCACTTGGCTATTGATCACCTCCAAGATATGCTAAGAACTCATCATCCGCTGGGGGCTGGTCTTGCCCCGAAAAAAACCTTAACCGAAGAGTAACTATGTCTCATAAAACTGGCGTGGCGATTTTGGGGGCGAGTGGCTATACCGGCGCCGAACTGCTCCGCCTTCTATTACCCCATCCGCTGGTGCGGGTGGTGATGATGACCGGCGACCGCAGCGCGGGCAAGCCCATCAGTTCGGTTTTTCCGCAGTTTATCGGCTATGATCTACCCGATCTGGTCGCCCTGCCCGAGGCCAGCCAGCTGAACCGCGCCGAGACCTGGGCCGGAGTCGATCTGGTCTTCTGCGCCCTGCCCCATGGCACGACGCAGGAGATTATTCGCGCCCTGCCACCCCATCTGCGGATCATCGATCTGTCGGCCGATTTTAGACTCCGCGACCCTGCCAGCTATGCCGAATGGTATGGCCATGAACACCGCGCGACCGAGCTGCAAAAATCGGCGGTCTATGGCCTGACCGAGGTCAACCGCGAGCGGATTAAGACTGCGCGATTGGTCGCCAATCCGGGCTGCTATCCTACTGCCGCTCAATTGCCCTTGATCCCGCTGTTACAGGCTGGCCTCATCGCCCGCGATGGGATCATCATCGACGCCAAGTCAGGGGTGTCAGGGGCTGGCCGGGCCGCCAAGGAGGCTTCGCTTTTTTGCGAGGTTGCTGGCGGCATAGCCGCCTATGGTGTCGCCAGCCATCGCCATACGCCCGAAATCGAACAGGGCTTAAGCGATGCGGCGCAAGAACCAATAGAGGTCAGTTTTACCCCCCATTTGATGCCCATGAGTCGCGGGATTCTCGCCACCATTTTTGTCGAGATGAAGGGCGGGCTTAGGGCCAGCGACCTCAAGCAGAAACTCATCGAAACCTACCGTGCTGAGAGGTTTGTTTTGGTCGCTGCGGATGACCAGTTGCCCTCAACCCGTTTTGTCCTCGGCACTAACCGCTGCCTGGTCAATGTTTTTGCCGATCGGTTGAAGGGTCGCGCCATTATCATCTCGGTCATCGATAATCTGGTCAAGGGGGCGAGCGGTCAGGCGATCCAGAATATGAATCTGATGCTGGGTTACCCCGAATCCCTGTCCCTCGATCAACCCGCCCTATTTCCATGAAGCCGCGCCAGCCCATATCGGGGACCAACCAGCTTTTCCTGCGAGAGGAGGAGTTAAGGCTGGGCATTGATCTGCTCTATTTTGCCTCCCGTGATCTGGCCGCCGAGGTCGAGGGTTTGGCCCGCCGTCTCTCGACCGCGCAATCGGTAATCTCCCCCAGTCATCTGCGACTGATTGGGTTTTTGTCCAGCCCGACGGCCCAGCCAGCAACCAAGATTCTGCGGCTGATGCGGATCAGCAAACAGAGTTTCTCGCGGATGACCGCGACCCTGGTTGCGCGGGGCTGGGTTATCCAAACCTCATTTAATGACGATCGGCGGCAAAGACTGCTCTGCCTGACCGAAGCGGGGCGTGACATAGAGCGACAGGTCACGGCCAAACTCAGTGCCTATCTCGCCCGCGCCTATCGTTCAGCGGGGGCCTCAGCGGTTACGGGAATGCGGGAGGTTCTGCTCGGACTCATCAATGAGGCCGAGGCCCAGAGGTACCTCCCCGCCAGCCTCCATCATCGAAAAACGGGTTCTGACCCCAATAGCCTATCCTAGAGCAGTTTTATGAATAACTGGATCATTATACCTCCCCTTCCTGCTTTAGGAAGGGGAGGATAGAAAACCTTAGC
>JASGCE010000185.1 GCA_030054295.1 Minisyncoccota bacterium | reverse complement strand
ATTCGCAAAGTCAAGCGCGACGACGCTCAGAGTGACAAAAAAGTGAGTTTTTCAGACCTTCCTTTAGCTTCACTGTCTCTCAAGCCGTCGGTTCACCTGCGCAGAAGCAGCAGCCAACCGAACCCAGCCTTCTCAGCCTTGTTTACCCTTGTCGCAGCTTGATTCACATAGGGTTCATACTACCCACCCCGACCAAGCCAAGCGACACTGATCACCAAACGATTATGACCATCACGGCAAACCAAACTAATCTCAGAGATCATTCTATAAAAAAATTTCCACCACGACAAGGGATTATTAAATTTGCCAAATTGAAATGCGAATGGCTTTAAAAATGCAAAGATTACTTAAATTTTAATTGACAGATAGAATTACCCGTTCTATAGACCAAACAACTTTTTTAGTGAAGGACAAATAATGGAGCCGGGCAAACCCAAGGATACCAATATATTTCAAGCCTCTATCTATGCCCTTCATGGAGTTAAGGCCCTGTCTTCACACCGTGCCATAAGACATGAATCTTTGCTGCTGGGTTTTTGGCTGGTGGTTCTGTTCGGATTTAAACAGGCGGCGGCCCTGCCGATTGTCACCCTCTGTGCGGTTTTGCTCGCCTGCGAGGCCCTCAATAGCGCGATCGAGAATCTATGCGACCATATAACCCCTGAGTTCAACGCCCAGATCAAGGTCGTCAAGGATATGGCCGCCGCCGCATCCTTGATTCTGGTCGTGATTATCATTATCCAGATTGGCTATTTTGTTGATGGCCTCATCCGCCCAAATCGCTCGGTGCTGGTGGCTATTCTGCGCGGTTTTGTCTACCCAGCCTTTTTGCTCAATTATTTTGTCGTGGTTGGACTATCGATCCTCGCGGCCCTGGCCCTCATCAAGCGGCGGTGGCTCTTGGTACTGTTTTTTGCCCTGCTGATCAAATTCTGGTTTCAGTTGTTTTTCGAGATTATTCCTTTCCAGAATGGACTCGGGGATGATTCGATTGCCGTCGCCTTTAACTTTAAACTGTCGGAAGCCAAGGCCTATTTTGATAGTCTCTATGGTAATCAATTCCTCAGCCTGTTCAATTCGGGTTGGCTGGTTTACGAGGTTTTGATCAATAGTTTGCTGGTGGTTAATTTTGTTCTGGTCTATTGGCTGGTGCGGGCCTTAACCTCGTTTCAGATAAGGTGGTTGAACTTAAGGCGCTGTCTGCACTGGGGGGGAGTTGGTTTTATCGTCGTTTCCTTGCTCATTTTATTTAACAAAACTGAAAAACTCATCTATCGCCACTTCGCCAACCAGGCCAAATCATCCCAAAAATTAAATTCGGCCGATGCTCCCATCGCCATTCCCGATCTTAGCAATAAAAATGCCCAGCTCAATCTGGTGGTCTATATCGGTGAATCGACAAGTCGTATGAATTTCCAGCTCTATGGCTATTTCCGCGATACGACACCGAAGCTTCAGGCGATCAAGGATAGTTCCAAGAATCTGTTGGTTTTTAACAATATCTTCTCGACCTTCAGCCATACTAATGAATCGCTCAATCAGGCCTTGACCCTTGGCACCAATCCGACCGAAGGCCATAGACCAATTTTTATGCGCAATCGCATCCCCTTGAGTGCCCAGCTGGCAGAGTGGAGGATTCAGTCTCAGCTCTATAGCAGCCAATGTTCTGACCGCGCCTGCGAACCGATTTTTAAGCAAATCTTTGGCACCATCGAACATCATTTCTCGACCGAGGTGAAGGCTCCATTTGATTCAGACTATCTATTGCCGAATCTGTCGCAGTTTATAACCAGCCTCGATAGCAAATCGGGCAATCGGATGATCTATCTCCATTCCTATGCTGGTCATGATGACTATCGAGACAATAGCCCGCCTGATTTTAGAACCGAGATCGACAGCCAGCTGCGCGATCTCGGCGATAAGCAAATCACCGGCAACAATGCCCATCACAGGGTCGAGGCCTATGATTCGGTCATCCGTTATATCGACAGCAATCTATCCCAGTCGATTGCCCTGGTGCAAAAAACCGCCAAGCCGATTGTCTTTATCTATTTTAGCGACCATGGGGAATCGCCCTATGCCAACAGTGGTCATGATTCCAGCCGCTTTATTCACGAAATGTTGACCATCCCGTTTTTGCTCTATTTTAATGATGCGGCGATCAAGGCCTATCCAGAACTCTTTAAAAAATATCAAAGGCTTGCGGCAAGCGGTCGCGTTGGCACATTGGATCAGTTCTCCACAACCGTCATTGATCTTTTGGGCTTTGACCTCGAGCAAATCAATAACCGAGGCATTGTGATGGAAAAGCCGATTGGTTCAAGGCTCGATATTTTGCCACCCCTGCTCATTCGTGATCGCGTCGACTATGTCAGTTCTATCGATCTCAATAGTGACCCCAAGAAACTTTCTGCCGCCAATCTGCAACCGGCCTTGGTAGACCAGAGCGATCCTGCGACCCGAGTCTTCAGGGCAAGTGCGCAGGTTCTGGGCGGTAATAGGCTGGTCTGCACCGACCATGTTGATAATGTCGCTACTGGGCTGCGCGCGGTCTTTAGCAGCGACTGTTACCGAATTAACATCGCGGTCAATTCGCCGGATTCGCTCGAGGTCTTGACGCCAAAACTGCAACCGATGAATCAAGATTTGGCGGTCGTCGAGAAGGCCAATCGAAGGTTCAAAAAACCAGTCTGGTTAAATATTGATAACCTCAACCCAACCGATAAATGTGGCTATTTAGCAGACTATGTGGTTAAGCATCGCCCCAATGCCAAGGGTCTGTTGATCGAGTTTCCTGCAACTACGCCACTGGATAGTTTAGCCACTGCCGATTGCCTACAAAGTCTGAGCAAAATGGGTCTTCAACCAATTATCCGAATCGACGAGCGCCTGGCCATTGACTGTAGTAATTCCTTGGCAAGCTCGGCGGGGGCGATCAATAACAGCAGCTGCTTCGCTCTGAATAAGCAGCTACAGGCCATTCAACTGAAGAAGGGCTTTACCGAGATTAGTTTTAACTTCCAAGGAATCAGGGCGATCCGCCAAATGCCCTTTGCCCAGTATTTTAAATGGAACATTACCAATGTCCCGGCTGAAGCCATTTACGATCTACAAGACCGACCGATTCATGCCCTGGCCGTCGATAGCCGCGATCCCAATCTGACCCAGTAAAATCCAATGGCTTCAACGACAGGGATCACCGTCAAATATTTACTAGACTCAACCGAGCAGATTAGGTATAAGCAGCTAGCATTTGTATAGACGATTGAAGCAATAGTTTTCAATATGGTTTTGTACCTATCGACTGACTAGGGAAATGAAATGACTCATCAAAATGGCCATTCTTCCTCGGAAAAAAATTTAGATATAATCGACAGTCCCGATGACCATTTCCAAGACGAATGTGCGGTATTCGGAATCTTTGGTACCCCCGATGCAGCCGCCCATACGGCCTTGGGACTCCACGCTTTGCAGCACCGCGGTCAATCGGCAACCGGTATTGTCACCTTTGATAATTCAACCGCACAGTTTTATACCCATCGCGGCATGGGGCGAGTCTCGGCCAATTACCACGATCCGTCGGTGATGGAGGGTCTCAAGGGAAGTTCGGCCATTGGCCATAATCGCTATGCCACAACCGGCGAGAATTCTCTGCGCAATGTCCAGCCGCTCGAGGCCGATTTGGATTTGGGACATGTGGCAATTGCCCATAATGGTAATATTGTAAACTACCCTAAACTTCGCAGCAAATTGCAAAAAATTGGGCAAATTTTTCACACCAGTTCTGACACTGAAATTGTCCTACAACTGATGGCCAAAAGCCTTAAAGAAAATCTCATTGAAAAATTAAACGATGCCCTGGCCGAGATCGTCGGCGCCTATGCCTTTGTTGCCCTGGTCAATGATTCCATGATTGGTATCCGTGACCCCAATGGTTTGCGGCCGCTGGTTCTGGGTAAGTTGGGAGAGGCCTGGGTGCTGGCCTCGGAAACCTGTGCCTTCGATATTATCGGCGCCGAATTTATTCGCGAAATCGAGGCCGGTGAAATGGTCGTTATCGACCAATTTGGGATTAAAAGTCACAGACATCACCCAAAGACCAATGTATTTAACTGTGTCTTTGAATATGTGTATTTTTCCCGCCCTGATTCCATTAGCGATGGAGTATCTTTCTATGAAAGACGCAAACATATAGGTATGGAACTGGCCCGCGAAAGCCATGTCGAGGCCGATATTGTCATTCCCGTTCCCGACTCGGGCGTTCCCGCCGCCCTCGGCTATGCCGCTGCTTCCAAAATTCCTTTTGAGTTGGGAATTATTCGCAATCACTATGTCGGTCGCACCTTTATTGAGCCAACCGCACAGATCAGGCACCTCGGGGTGCGTTTAAAACACAATGCCATTCCAACCATCATCAAAGGCAAAAGAGTCATTCTGGTTGACGATTCAATCGTCCGCGGAACCACAGCCAAGAAAATCGTCCGCATGATATTGGATGCCGGAGCCACCGAGGTTCATTTGCGGATCGCAAGTCCCGCGACTAAATCAACCTGCCATTATGGTGTCGATACCCCCGATGAAGAAGAGTTGCTCGCCAATAACTACGACCATAGTGGCATGGTAAATTATCTCGGCTGTACGACCCTGGCCTTCATCTCGATCGAGGCCCTCTACAATAGTGTCAGCACGACGCAAAATTTACTGCACGGCAGCACCACCCAACAGGGGGACACGCCGGGATATTGTTTTGCCTGTTTTAACAAACGCTATCCCATCGAGATTCCCGCCAAGGCCGATATTCGGAAATTCCCCGATAATCG
>JASGCE010000184.1 GCA_030054295.1 Minisyncoccota bacterium | reverse complement strand
TTGCTAAAGACTTTGCATTCGCAAAGTCAAGCGCGACGACGCTCAGAGTGACAAATAAGTGAGTTTTTCAGACCTCCCTAAAGGGAGGGGGGCAGTTGAAAAGGTAACTGATTCTATAAAAAAATTGATGTAACCAATTCACGGAGTAAAACATGTGTACAGTTAATTCCTGTGATCCATCGGCGGCGGCGGTTCCGCCGCCCGACTTACCCGATCCATTGCGCCGTAGGTTCTTGCAGGGTTTGGCGATCTTGCCCTTGGCAACGGTGCTTTACTATCCCGAACTGGCCAGGGCTCAGGCAATGCGGATGAGTCGGGGCAGCCTGCCTTTGGTGGGTGGCAATAACCTCCCCTATGCCGAGGCCCTGCCGAGCGCGACCAAGGCTCCGGTGGTGATCTTGATTCATGAATGGTGGGGACTGAACGACCAGATTCTGGCCGTGACTCAGGAGTTTGCCAACCAGGGATTTGTCGCCCTCGCGGTTGATCTTTACGATGGTAAGGTCGCCAAATCGCCCGAGGAGGCCAAGAACCTGACTGGCTCAATTGACATTGCCGCCACGACCGCGAAGCTTAAATCGATTATCGATTTTGCCCGCAACCATCCGCGCGGCAATGGCAAGGTCGGCACTATCGGCTGGTGCTTTGGCGGCGGCTGGTCGCTGGCAGGTTCCATCGCCGCGCCGGTCGAGGCAACGGTGATCTATTACGGTCGCTGCACCCAAAAATCGGCCGAGTTGGCGACATTAAAGGGGCCAGTTCTCGGCCATTTTGGTACCGAGGACAAGGGCATCAACCAGGCCATGGTTGCTGGCTTTGAAGCCGAGATGAAACTGGCGCAAAAGGACTTAACGGTTCACTGGTATCCCGCCAATCACGCCTTCGCCAACCCCAGCAGCGCCAATTACAACGAAGCCTCGGCCAGGTTATCGTGGGAACGGAGCCTCGGGTTTTTAAAGAGCAATCTGTCAGGGGGGTGAGCCCTACTCCTCTCCCAAGGCCGTCAGTCTTTCGGCCTCGTCGCCGGAGATCAGGGCCTCGATGATTTCGTCGAGGGCTTCGCCGCTCATGACCCGGTCGATCTTGTAAAGGGTAAGATTGATGCGATGGTCGGTGACTCGGCCCTGAGGGAAGTTATAGGTGCGGATTCGCTCTGACCGATCGCCACTGCCGACCTGAGTCTTTCGTGCCGCCGCCCGCTCGTCATTTTGCTTTTGCCGCTCGGCATCATAGAGCCGCGCCCGTAAAATCTTTAAGGCCTTGGCCTTGTTCTTATGCTGAGACTTTTCGTCCTGTTGCTGCACCACCAGGCCGGTCGGAATATGGGTAATCCGCACCGCCGAGTCGGTCGTATTGACCGACTGGCCGCCCGGGCCCGATGATCTAAATACATCGATGCGCAAATCATTTTCATTGATCTGAATATCCACTTCCAAGGCCTCCGGCAGAACCGCCACGGTTGCCGCCGAGGTATGAATTCTCCCGCTGGCCTCGGTCTCGGGAACCCGTTGGACACGGTGGACTCCCGATTCGAATTTTAACCGCGCAAAGACGCTGCGGCCGGTGATCGATGCGCTGGCCTCCTTGAAGCCGCCAATGCCCGTGTCGGCAATGTCATTGACTTCAAACCGCCAGCCGTGAATTTCGGAATATCTTTGATACATGCGAAACAGTTCGGCGGCAAAGAGCGCAGCCTCGTCGCCACCCGTGCCAGCCCGCACCTCGAGGATCGCATTCTTATCGTCGGCCTCGTCCTTGGGCAGAAGCAAGACCAAGACCTCGCGGTCGAGCTTGACCAGCAAATCACGCAGTTCATAGACCTCGGCCTCGGCCAGATCGCGCATGTCACTATCGCCGCTGGCCTGAGATTCCGCCGCCAAGGCCTCAGCCGCCGCCAGTTGCGCACGGCTGGTTTTCCACCGATCAATGGTCTCCACCACCGGAGTCAGTTCGCTATATTCGCGCGATAGTTTGGCAAATTCAGCCGCATCGCCGCGAGTCTCACGGCTGAGTTCTAGGCCCAAATCCCGGTGACGAATTACCAGCCTATCGAGGGTCTCTTCTAAACGATCAATCACAACAATGCCCTTGGTTTGAATTATCATCTGTGCTTATAGCAGCAAGCAGAATGGATTCCAACCGCTGTGACTGGCGGGTTGCATCATAGGTTTCACTGACTCTTGTTCGGGCGGCGGAACCCAGCTGCTGGGCCATGGTGGGATTGCTGACGACCTGCATCATCGCCGCCGCCAGACCAGCGACATCGCGCTCTGCCACCAGCAGGCCCGAGTCGTGATCGACTATGGCTTCGCTGATGCCAGCGTGGCGGGAGCCGATCACGGCGCAGCCCTGGGCCATCGCCTCCAGCACTACATTGGGCAGGCCCTCGGCATCGCCGGAGTGGCTGGTGACGCTGGGCACAACCACAGCCGCCGCGCCGCGCCGCCAGGCCAAAAGCTGCTCGGGAGTCTGCCAGCCGATAAATTTGATTTGCTCGCTCGAAATTTCCCCCGCCAGCTGCCGTAACGATGGGCCAAGCTCGCCATCCCCGGCGATCACCAATTGCAGTTCTGGTAGTTCGGTCATCACCGTGGCAAAGGCGCGGAGCAGATATTCGACACCCTTCTTCTCGACCAACCTGCCGGCAAAAAACAGATAGGGGGGAGTCGAATCCAGACCAAAGACCGCCCAATCCTTTGGCGCGGCTGGTTCGATTCCATAAGGATTGACGATTAATTTTTCGGGCGGAAATCCGCGCCGCAACAATGTCGCGCGGATGAATTCCGAGACGCAGATGATGATGCTGGCATAGTCCAGCAACCGCGGCAGGCGACGAAGATAGAGCGAAGGCAGACCCATTCGCCTATTGTAATGCCTATCCTTGGTCGCATCGCCGCCGTGATAGGTTACCGCCAACGGCAGTCCAAATCGTAGTGCCAGGGGCAGGGCGAGGGCACCACCGCGGCCAAAATTGGCATGGATCAATCGCGGTTTTTGCTCGACGGGTCGGCTCATCAGATGGCTGAATTGCCGCGGAATATAGCCCAGTTGCCGCCACAGGTCGCGCCTATGAATCGGCAGGGTGATGATCTCCCCATCCGTGCCGATTAATCGCTCCCTTTGCGGCCCTGTCACGATGCTGCGCGAGCCAAGCCAGATCGGCGACAGTCGATTAAACACCTGATATTGGCGGGGAATGAAGGATTCCGACGATGGTAGAATCACATCACGGTAGGCAATGAATTTTATTGGGCTGTCACGGTTCATGATGGGCCAGTTATAGCATCGAATCTGCCACAGGGCTTTAATTATTGCACGGTCTGGGCTAGAGTGCTGGCATTGATGAATAACCCTTGGGTCTAGTGTGTCTGATTCCTTTGATTTGTCCAAAATTCCGATCCGCCCCCCCCTGGCCGAGCGAGCGGCGGCACTGGTCGAGCTGCGTCGCGGCGTGCCGCTAGTTTTTGCTGCGGATTCTGGCGACCTGGCGGTCATTGCGGTCGATGGACTCGAGGTTTCAGCCTTGCGTGATTTTATCGAGCTCGGTCGTACAGTTAAGGGCGAGTGCGAAGTCTTCCTGATTTTAACCGTCGAAAGGGCGAGGCATTTATACCTGCCCATTGGGACGCAAAATTTTGTCGGTTTAACCTGGCTGGATGGAACACCGATTGATTTGCAGAACTATAGTAAAGAAGTTATGGCTTTTGCCTCGCCCTTTGGGGCTAGTCCACAGATGCCACCAAAGATGATCTTGGGCAAGTTCAGTTTCGCTGAATCGCAACGGCTGGCGGCGGCCATGCCGCTGTTTATTCAGGCACAGATTTTGCCGGCCTTTTTGGTCGTCCGGCGCGGTTGTTCGACTTCAAAGGCGTGGGAGAATCTTTATCATCTGCCCGAAGCGGCATTGTTGTGGGATGCTGGCTCGGCACCGAATCAAACCCAAGGGGTAAAGTTCGTCAGTCGCGCCCAGATTCCGCTCCACCATCAAGGGATGAGTGAATCGATCTCGGCCGATTTCTTCTGCTTTCGCCCGCTGAACGGAGCAACGGAACAGGTGGCAGTGGTGATCGGCGAACCCGATCTGTCGCGCCCGGCCTTGGTGCGGCTTCATTCATCCTGCATGACCGGTGATCTTTTTGGCTCGATGCGTTGCGACTGTGGCGAGCAGCTGCGCTCGGCGATCAAGCGATTGGCGGAGGCGGGCGGGGGAGTCATTCTCTATTTGCAGCAGGAGGGGCGGGGGATCGGTATCGCCAATAAACTCCGCGCCTATCGGCTGCAGGCGCGGGGAGTCGATACGGTCGATGCCAATTTTGAACTGGGTCTTGCGGCCGATCTGCGCGACTATAGTCTGGCCGCGGCGACCCTGCGCGGCCTTGGCATCACCGAGGTGCGGCTGCTGTCGAATAACCCGGCCAAGGTGGCAGCCTTGAGCGAACTCGGGATCAAGGTGGTCGAGCGGATTGGCCATAGTTTTCCCGCCAACCCCCATAACCGAGCCTATCTTGAGACCAAGAAACACCGTTCAGGCCATGATTTGGGGTAGGGAGGAATGGGCTGTGAGATTGGTTTCATTTCATAATGAACTGCCCCCCCTTCCCTTTTGGGAAGCGGGGGGAATCTCACTCTGCACAGCAGAGTGAGATAGGGGGGGTAGGGTCGATAAGCTTTAGTTTGATGTAAAGACATACCCCCCAAGTCGTTCTAAGATTTTCGCTGCGCTTTGCTTGCTCAAATCCAAGAACGACTATCCCCCGCTTTCGCACGCGAGCGAACGGGGACATTCTTAATCATCTTAAAATGATTTTGGTTTATAGTTTGATGCTTTGAAAATCCAAAACTTTTCGTTTTTAGCGGGGGGCGGATGCCCCCCGAGTTG
>JASGCE010000183.1 GCA_030054295.1 Minisyncoccota bacterium | reverse complement strand
GGTGGTGTTTAAACGAAATCCAGCACCAGATCCATTCTGATAGGTTCCCGTACCAAGATCAATCGTAACCGCCCCGCCGCTGGTGATGATGGTATCGGTCAGAGTCAGGTCTTGATTAATGGTCTTGATGGTGATGGTCGCGCCAGTGCCGGTGGTGGTTATATCGCCATTCAGAGTCATGCCCCATTTGCTGGTGACGGCAATCGAACCCGTCGAGGTCAAGGCCCCGAGGCCAGAGATCTGGTTATCGATATTGGTTAAGGCAATGCCGCTGCTGGCAGTGACAATCAGCTTGAGGCCGCCGTTGACGGTAAAGGCATTCTCGGGCCTCGCGCCCTGGGTAATCTGCCCCGTCGCGTTCAGAGTCAGATTGCCGTTCATTACCAAAATCGCACCAATCGTAATGCCGCCGGTGGTGCTGGAGAGGGTCGCGCCGCCATTGATTGTAATCGCGCTAAGGGCGATGTTGCCCGTCGTGGTGGTGATGGTCGCGCCGCCAACACTTGTTATATTGCCGTCGAGACTGAGACCGCTGGTGCTGGTGATGGCCACCGTTCCGCTGCTGGTGATCGTGCCGAGGTTCACGCCGCTGATGGTGACACGGGTCAGATTGACACTGGTGCTTTTGCTGATCACCAACTTGTCGGTGGAGACGGTCAGGGTGGTGCCAGCGGCTTGACTGACGGCCCCGCTGGCATCGAGAATCAAAAAGTTATTGCTGGTCAGGCTGTTGGCAATGGTTATGTCACTGCCACTGCCGGTGGTGGCGATGGTCGCGCCAAGGCTGGAGATATTGCCGGTCAGACTCAGGCTGCGGTTGGATTTAATGCTAGTCGCGCCTGAATTTAAAACACCAAGGCGGGCGAGCGAATTGCCCGTCTGGGCTAAGGAAATTTCGCTGGCAGCAGCTGAGAGGGTGTCTTCAACCGCGATTGTCGCGCTTTGGCTGATGGCACCGGTTGCCGAAAGTTGTAACGAACCCTTAAAACTGCTCGCGCCGCCGATGAAGCTTATGGTGCCAGCCGTGGTGGTGATGAATCTATAGGCAAAACCCACCGCGGCATCGATGGTGATATTACCGGTTGCAGTCAGGCTGTTGGGCAGGAGATCATATCTATTGCTGGCGGTGATTTTCGCCAGCTGCAAGGGGGTTAATGCCGCCCCCTTGACCAGATAGCTTGGCGCATTTCGAACGGTGTTGGCATAGGTTACACCCGCAGCACCATTACCAGTTCCCAGCAGAACCGTGCCAGTGAGATCAAAGGCGACTCCGCCATCGCCGTGGGAATGGGCAAAATCGGCCGTGCCGATATTGATGCTGGAGGTACCCGCCGTCAAGTCATAGCCACCGGCGGCGACCGTCAGCACCTTGGCATTGTTCACGGTCAGGGTAAAGCCGCCATCCTTGTAAATCCCTCCGCCGTTAATCCCGCCGAGGTTGAGCAGTATCTTGCTGGTAGCGTTGGTCAGATTGATGGTCGCATTGGCGGTGGTGGCAAAATCGCCGTTGCGAGTGTAGAGATTCAAATCCCCGACCGTGGTCAAACCAGCCCCCAGACTCACCGCCCCGCGATTGGTGCTGAGAATCAATCCGCCCGTGAAACTCGAGGCCGCGCCAGAGACTGTAATGGTCTCGCCTTCGATAAACCCGAGGCTGCTGTTGCCGCCGCCCGCTCCGTTCAAAACCACCGCCCGCCCGACAATGCCGGTGCCAAAGGATGCCACCGTCGTACCGCCCGCGCCGATGACCGCCAGGCCGCTGCCGACCTCTACCCCATTATTGTTGCTGCCGACGACAAAGTCGCTTGAAACGACCAGACCCGTCGTCGCCACCGTGGTGGTCGCAGCCGCCCGCAGATTCTTGACGAAGGTAAAACTGCCACCCGCCCCGACATCGATGGTCGCATTATTGCCAATACTGGCCGGTGAGTCGTAACCATTCAGAACAACGGAAATCCGCGGGAGCCCCCTGATCAAGTCAGTGAGAACATAACTACCATTAACCAGTGTGCCCTTTATTACATCAAAGGAATCGGCGGCTAGGTTTGAACCGCTAAAATAGACCGATAGACCATGGGCCTTGAGGGTGTGACCGAGGCTGGCACTGACCGCAGTCGCAATCGGTACATCGACCGGAGATGGCACGGCAGCCCAAATAGGATCAAGCGCACCAGCCAAGATTCGCGACAGGATACCGCCGCGCCCGAGATCGATCCGCACCTGACCCTTGGTGAGGATAAAATTGCCCGTGTAATTATTGGAATAAAGGCTGACATTGCGATTGTTGGTTCTTAAGGTGAGCCAATGGCTGTTGCTGCCGGCCGAGAGTACCACCCTATTGGCTTCAGTTTGGTCATAGGAGTTAAGGGCAATGCCAAAAAAGCCCTTGTTAATGGTGGGTATGGTAAAATCAAATTCTGTGTCATCCGTATTCGGGATAAAATATTCGAATTTACGATCGATTTCGCCAAGCTGCTCGAGAGTCAGATCAGCCCCGGCTGTAATGGTCGAGCCCGTAATATTGATTCCGTCTCTTACAGTGCTGGTATGGGCCGCCTGCCGCAGCAGAATATTACCCCCCGGGGCAGTGATGGTCGAGGCGATGATACCGATTGCACCGCCATTCAATTGCCGTCCCGATTCAATCAGCGAAATATTGCCGCGATTGGCCTTGACCTGACTCCTATCGATAAATATTCCGTTCCCAGCCGTTTTTCCCGTATTAGTCCACAGAGCTCGATCTGCTGTTCGACTTGAACGATTAAACAATGACATTGAGGTCAAATTCAGTTGCGACAGGGTCAAGTCATTCTCGGCGGTCACGGTTGAATCGGTTATATAAATGCCATAGCCCCCCGATATATTTATCTTGGTCAGAATAATATGGGTGCCAGCGGTAACGGTCGCATCCTTAATCCTGATCGCAGCACCGCTGGTGATGCCATTGGTTTCGACGACCAGACTCCCGCCAACCGTAATGGTGTGGCTGAGGTCAACTCCATAGAGAAATTGGTATTGACGAACATCTCCCCTTTGCAAAAAAGCAAGGTTATAGGCGACGGTTAAATTGGCATTGACCAAAATTGAACCAGTATTATTTAACAGAATTGTTGGACCATCGACAAGATTACTCGCCAAGGTCAGGGAGCCGACAAAGCTGCTGTCCGCCGAGACTTTAACCTCCGCACCCTCGATATAGCGCAGCGACTTGGCCGTCCCCGACCCCGCCGTGGTCACGCCATTGATCTCCACCTGGCCGCCATAGATCACGCCCTGGTAATTGATTCTGTCGCCCGCATCGCTGCCGGTCGCGGTGACGGTCAGGCCGCTGGTGGAATCTTGGGTACCGCTGGTCAGGGTGCCAAGACCAGACCAAAAGAGGGTGCTGTCGCTGGCGGTAATACTGTTGGTAAGAACTGCCGTCCCGGTGGTGGCGGTTCTATTGGTGACATAGGTAAAGTTACCGCTACCGACATCAAACTTGACACTGTTGCCCGTCGCAGCACCCGCATAGATGAGGTCAAGCCCTTGGGCCGTGATGCTATAGCCCGCCGAGACCACCGTGCCAGCACTGTCCTTTGAAACCAGTGCGCCAACCCCGCGATTGGTGGTCAGGCTGATCCGCACCCGACCCTTGGTGGCGGCAAAACTATCGGTGTTGTTCAGTTGAAGACTATAGCCATTGGTTTGCAGATTAACCCAATGGTCACTGGTTCCGGCGGCAAAGGCCGTTCCCTTTACCGCACTGGCGGTCAGGTTGATACCAATGGCCGCGCCGCTGACCGTGCCGCTCTGGTCGAGATAGACACTGCTGCCGCTCGAAGTGAGTGTCGAACTATCGACCGCGATTCCGGTGCCAACCGCGCCATCGGCCTGACTGAGACTGATCATTCCGCCAGCGGTCAGGGTCGAGCCAGATAGATCGACACCGACTCCGGCCGAATTTTTCGATTGAGTCAAATAGACTCCCATATCCGAAGAAGTCAGGGTGGTGTTCGAGACCTTGATACCCTTGCCCGCAACCGCCACCCCCGACTGGGTCACCCGCAGATTGGCGACCGAGATAAGGGTAGAATCGACGATCCTGATGCCTTCCCTTAAAAGGTCACCGCCATTTTGCCCAGTTTGCCCACTGTTGGTAACATTAATCTGTCCGCCAGCCTTGAGAGTCGCATTGTTGATAAAGATAGCCGTATTGCTGGCCGTTGTCCGGTTAATGATATCGATGGTACCCCCCGCCTTAAAATTGGCGGAATCAAGTTTTATCGCATAGCTTTGAAAACTCGTGGCGGCAAAATTATTCAGGCCTATGTCACCCGTGGCCTCAATCACCAGCGGAGTCGCTAGCGACGGGCCGCTAAAGTTTATACTTGCACTCGATAGGCCGCTGGTCGGGATATTGACGATCAGATTGCCCTTGATCTTGATGTTGGCTTTGATTGTGACAATATTGCCAGTCAGAATCAAGCTGCCGTTATCGGTATTCCCCGTACTATCGATCGGCCCAAGAACCTCTATGGTTCCACTGTTGCCAGTACCATAGCTGCGAGAAATACCACCTTGCGGGGTTACATTCTGTACGGGTGGCGTTCCGGTTGCATCGATTGAAATATCCGCCCCCTCTAAATCTCGGACGATCTTTGCTGTCGATAGATAGCTTTTGTGAACCATAACCGCACCACCCTGGGGCAGGGTCGTCACAATCTCGAGTTCATAAGGATCAATCAGCAGTGTCCCGCGCTTGCCGTGCGGGGCGCGGGCGTCAACCGTACCAACATAGTTTACAGTCATTGCCCCCGAAACCTCGACAAAGCCGCCGTCGCCGCTGGTGTTGCCGCCGCGGGCGGTGATAAGGCCGAGATAGTCGGTATGGTTATCCGACCAGATAATGACTCTGCCGCCATTGCC
>JASGCE010000182.1 GCA_030054295.1 Minisyncoccota bacterium | reverse complement strand
CTCTTGGTGAGACGAAGTCGAACCTTAGAGTTTCTTGGAGGGGTTGCACTATAAAATTCGACTTTTTCAAACCCTTTCCTTAAACAACTCAGTTACTTTTTAAGCGGACCGGCGATCAAGGCCTCGGCAATCTGCACAGCATTGAGGGCGGCACCCTTGCGGAGATTATCCGACACGCACCAGAATGACAGGCCATGGGCAACCGTGTCGTCAGCACGAAGTCTGCTGACAAATACCGGATCATCCCCCGCAGCCTCCACCGGGGTGACATAGCCTTCATCAGCACGGTGATCGATCACTGTAACCCCCGGGGCTTTTTTGAGCAGGGCGCGGGCCTGCTCGACCGAGATTGGAGTCTCAAACTCCACCGTCACCGATTCCGAATGGCCGACAAAAACCGGCACGCGAACGCAGGTAGCCATGACCTTGATATTGGGGTCGAGAATCTTGCGGGTCTCGACGGCCATTTTCCACTCTTCTTTGGTATTGCCGTCGGGCATAAAGACATCAATATGGGGAATGACATTAAAGGCAATTTGCTTGGTAAAGTTCTCGATGGTTACCGGATCATTGACAAAGATTCCACGAGTCTGGTTGAACAATTCATCCATCGCTTCACGACCGGCCCCCGATACTGCCTGATAGGTCGAGACCACCACCCGCTTGATCTTGGCAAAATCATGCAGGGGCTTTAAGGCCACTACCATTTGAATGGTCGAACAGTTCGGATTGGCAATGATATTGCGCTTTTTATACATATCAAGGTCATGGAGATTGACCTCTGGCACAATCAAGGGAACATCGACATCCATGCGGAACTGCGAAGTATTGTCGATGACGACACAGCCAGCCGCTCCGGCTCGCGGGGCATGAATTTTAGAAATGGCAGCCCCGGGCGAGAATAGCCCAATATCGACGCCGCTAAAATCGAACTTCTCGAGTTCCTGCACCGTCAGAAGATCGTCTTCGCCAAAGGATACCTGTTGTCCGGCCGAACGACCCGAAGCCAAGGCATAGACCTTACTGACCGGAAATTCCCGCGCCGCAAGGGTGGCAAGAATTTCCTGGCCAACGGCTCCGGTTGCCCCGACAACTGCTACACTGTAACCCACGATCATCGCTCCTATAATTATGCAAAGAAAAGAAATGCCTAGCGGGAATCGCGGCAAAAGGCAACTCTGCGCTTGGTGCAGGCAGATTGTAAGCCTTTTTTGTCATTATCGCTATTGCAGTGCAATAATAATCGGCATAATAATTATTTCAACAGGCCCCTATTCATTAAGGGCGCGACAATTTTATAATTAAATCGGGAATCACCGTTCAGAAAGGAAGAATCATGGCTCGGCATAGGATTGCACTGGTGGGTGCAGGTAATATTGGTGGAACTCTGGCATTGCTGGCGGGCCTCAGGGAACTCGGCGATGTGGTGCTTTTTGATGTCATGGAGGGGGTGCCGCAGGGCAAGGCTCTCGACCTGATTGAATCGACCCCCATCAGTGGTAATGACACCCATTTTGTCGGGGCCAATGACTATGCCGCCATTGCCGGTGCCGATGTCGTGATTGTCACTGCCGGTATTGCCCGCAAGCCGGGGATGAGCCGCGATGATCTGATTGGCACCAATGCCAAGGTCATGGCCGCGGTCGGGGCCGGGATTAAGGCCCATTGCCCCAAGGCCTTTGTTATCTGTATCACCAATCCGCTCGATGCCATGGTTCATCTGTTGCAGCAAAAATCGGGTTTGCCGCCCCATCAGGTGGTTGGCATGGCCGGGGTTTTGGATTCGGCGCGGTTCAGATATTTCTTGGCTGAAGAGTTCAAGGTCTCGGTACAGGATGTGACGGCCTTTGTCTTGGGTGGACATGGCGATACTATGGTTCCCTTGCCGCGCTATTCGACCGTTGCCGGTATTCCTCTGCCCGATTTGATTGCCATGGGTTGGACGACTGCGGAGCGGATCGAAAAGATTATTCAGCGCACAAGGGATGGCGGGGCAGAGATTGTCGCCCTGCTCAAGACCGGTTCGGCTTTCTATGCCCCGGCGGTCAGCGCGATTCAAATGGCCGAGAGCTATCTGCGCGATCAAAAACGGGTTCTGCCCTGCGCGGTGCAGTTGAATGGCCAATATGGACAGAAGAGACTGTTCGTCGGAGTCCCCGTCGTCATCGGTGCGGGCGGGGTGGAGAAGATTATCGAGATTAAACTCAATAGCAGCGAAAAATCCGCCTTTGATGCCTCCTGCGACGCGGTACGCAAACTGGTCGATTCGGCGGTTGAGATCGATCGCAAGGGGTAATTGATACCGGCATTCTCCTCCCAATTTTTTGACTTCAGGAATATCGACCATGAATATCCATGAATATCAGGCCAAGGTGCTTCTCGGTAAGTTTGGCGTTTCGGTACCGCGGGGCGGGGTTGCCTATACCACGGCGGAGGCCAAAAAGGCCGCTGAGGCCTTGGCGGCGAACTCCAAGGTCTTTGTGGTCAAGGCCCAGATCCACGCTGGTGGTCGCGGCAAGGCGGGCGGGGTCAAGGTCGTCAAGACCCTTGACGAGGTTGCAGCAACCGCTGAACAGATGCTCGGCATGACATTGGTGACTCCGCAGACCGGGCCGAGCGGACGGATTGTCAAGCGAGTCTATATCGAGGAGGGTGTCGATATTCAGCGCGAACTCTATCTCGGTCTGCTTTTGGATCGCAGTACCAGTCGCTTGACCATCATGGCCTCGACCGAGGGGGGGATGAATATCGAGGAGGTGGCGCACCGGACTCCCGAAAAAATCATTCGCGTGACCATTGATCCGGTGATGGGGCTGCAAGGATTCCATTGTCGGCAAATTGCCTTTGCCCTCGGGTTAAAGGATCAGCAGATTGCCTCTTGCACGCGGTTTTTGAATGGCATTTATAAGTGCTTTGTTGGTCTGGATGCCTCGATCATCGAGATCAATCCCTTGGTAGTTACCGGGGCGGGAGAGGTCATAGCCCTCGATGCCAAGATGAATTTTGACGACAATGCCCTCTATCGGCAAAAGGAGGTGGAGGAGCTGCGGGACGAGGATGAAGAGGACCCAGCCGAACTCGAGGCCGCCAAGAATCAACTCAACTATGTCAAGCTCGATGGCAATATCGGCTGTATGGTCAATGGGGCTGGTCTGGCCATGGCGACCATGGATATTATCAAGCTGGAAGGTGGAGCCCCGGCCAACTTTCTGGATGTCGGCGGCGGCGCGACCAAGGAAAGGGTCACGGCGGCCTTTAAAATTATTCTCAGTGACCCTAATGTTGAGGGGATATTGGTCAATATTTTTGGCGGCATTATGCGCTGCGATGTCATTGCCGAAGGGGTGGTGGCGGCGGCTCGCGAAGTCAGTTTGACCGTACCTTTGGTTGTGCGGCTCGAGGGTACCAATGTCGAGCTTGGGAAAAAGATTCTTAAACAATCGGGTTTGCCGATCATCACTGCCGATAACCTGTCAGAGGCGGCGGTTAAGGTGGTCAAGGCTGTGAAGGAGGCTGCATAATGTCGATCCTGGTCAATAAAGATACCAAAGTCATCTGCCAAGGTTTTACCGGGGCTCAGGGTACTTTCCATTCCGAACAGGCCATTGCCTATGGCACCCAGATGGTTGGTGGGGTGACCCCCGGCAAGGGTGGCTCGCGCCATTTGGAGCTGCCGGTTTTTGACACGGTCGCCGCGGCGGTTACTAAGACCGGTGCTACCGCTTCGGTCATCTATGTCCCCCCGCCCTTTGCTGCCGATGCTATTTTGGAAGCGATTGACGCTAAACTGCCGCTGGTGGTTGCCATTACCGAAGGGATTCCGGTCTTGGATATGATTCGCGTCAAGCGGGCCTTGCAGGGGTCAAGGACAAGGCTGGTTGGCCCCAATTGTCCGGGTGTTATTACCCCGGGCGAATGTAAAATCGGCATTATGCCGGGCCATATTCACAAACGCGGCAAGATTGGGATTGTTTCGCGGTCGGGTACCTTGACCTATGAGGCGGTGGCTCAGACGACGGCGGTGGGACTCGGTCAATCCAGCTGTGTTGGGATTGGTGGCGACCCGGTCAATGGCACTAATTTTATCGATGTTTTGGAACTGTTCTTGGCCGATGAGGAGACTCAGGGGATCATCATGATCGGGGAGATTGGTGGTTCAGCGGAGGAGGAGGCGGCAGAATTTTTGGTCCGTGCTAAAATTAAAAAACCGGTGGTGGGATTTATCGCGGGGGTCACGGCTCCCCCCGGGCGGCGGATGGGTCATGCCGGGGCGATTATCTCGGGTGGTACGGGCGGCGCGCCAGAGAAGATCGCCGCGATGAGGGCCGCCGGAATCACGGTTGCTGATTCTCCCGCCGCACTGGGTAAAACCATGGCAGATATTATGCGGTGAGGAGGGGTTAAATGAAAAGAGATTGGGAAAAGATTAGAAAATTGCTCGAAGTTGCAGACGAGCAAACTAGTCTTGTAGGTGATATCTATGAACCAAAGGATGGAGAATGGTTTAATCGCAACAACATGGTTGAGTATTTGTACCATTTTAATCTAATCAAGGACAGTGGTCTAATTGGAACAAATTCAGCAATTCATGCTGGTGGGAGGATGTGTATCGATAATCTGACAATGAAAGGTCATGATTTTCTCGAAGCCATGAAGAATGATACAACTTGGAAAAAAATTAAGGAACATTTCAAAACCAAAGGTGTCGATATGACGATTGATTTGATAATGGCAGTTGCAGAAAAAATTGTTATGAAACAGCTTGGTTTGTGAAGACATAAAAGTTCTCATTTAAACAATTCACAGATGCAAGGCGGAGCCTTGCGCTGGGGGTTAAGGGGGATGCAATCCCCCTTAGGCGAAGCCAACCAGCCAGGTCGAGCGGTCGGCGAAGGCTGACATTCCAAAGCTG
>JASGCE010000181.1 GCA_030054295.1 Minisyncoccota bacterium | reverse complement strand
GGCAAGGACAGGGTTTGATTGGCCAGAGTAATCGATTCCGCCGCCGTCACAAAAAACCAGCCCCCAGCCATCGATACCATCGCATTCCATACCAATCCCGGCATGGCAAAGGGCAGTTCAAGCCGCCAGAATTTCTGCCAGCGCGAGAGCTGAAAAATTTTCGCCGCCTCGCGCAAATCGGTCGGGACATTCATCAGCGACTGATAGAGGCTGAAGGTCATGTTCCAGACCTGACTGGTAAATATGGCAAAAATGGCGGCCAGTTCAGCCCCCAACAGTCGCCCCGGGAACAGGGCAATCAAGGCCGTATAGGTGAAGGCAACATAGCTTAAAATCGGTACCGACTGCATAATATCGAGCATCGGAATCAAGACCGTGGCGGCGCGGCGACTCTTGGCGGCGAGGGTGGCATAGACCAGGGTAAAGACCAGGGATGCAGCAAGGGCGAGCATCATCCGCGCCATGGACCTCAGGGCATATTCCGGTAAGTGCCACCAATCAAGACTGATGGTCTGGGCGATGGCCGGGGGGGTTCGACCACTCATTTCGAAGGCAACCCAGCCAAAGAGTCCAATAGTCCCAATCACCAAGGGAAAGGCCAGCAGATCCCAAAAATTAGGCTGTAGACCGGGATGACCGGCAAGGGGTCTGCCGCTCCATAACCGATAATGGGGAAGGGATCTCGCCATAGAGGAACCTAAATTGGATTGGGTTTCATTCTGCGCACCCGCTATAATCGCTTTAATTCGGCTTGGCTGCAAATGTTTTTGGGTTTTTTGGGAGAGGGATAATCATGTCGGCTCGAACTACATTGACCGTCGAGACCCTGTTATTTGCCTATAGTCAGGGATTTTTTCCGATGGCCGAGGGGCGCGATTCTGACTCGGTTTTTTGGTTTGACCCCGATCAGCGCGGAATCCTGCCGCTCGATAGTTTCTATGTGCCAAAGCGGTTGCGGCAGATAATGCGCAACCAGCCCTATCAATTGCGGATCAATTCGCAGTTTGATCAGGTGGTAAGGCTCTGTGGCGAATCGGCCCCCGACCGCCCTGAGACCTGGATCAACCCACAGATCGCCGAGGTCTATGGACAGCTGCACCTGCGCGGTCACGCCCACAGTGTCGAATCCTGGTTGGATGGGCAGCTGGTCGGGGGTTTGTATGGCGTATCCTTGGGGGGAGCTTTTTTTGGCGAATCCATGTTCAGCCGCGCGACCGATGCCAGTAAGATTGCCCTGGTACAGCTGGTCAGATTGCTCCGCGAGGGTGGATTTGTTCTGCTGGATAGCCAGTTCCTCACCGACCATCTCGCCCAGTTTGGGGCCACCCAAGTGCCGCGCGTGGAATATCGGGAATTGTTAAAACAGGCACTTCAAATTAAGGCGAGGTTTATAGGTGACCTGAGATAGAGCAGTTACAGGTTTGTTGCACCTATATCGCTAGGATAGTTTAAAGAATGTCCCCCCTCCCTTCAGGGAGCGGGGGATACTGGTTCTTAGTTTTAAGCAAGCGAAGCGAAGCTGAAAACTTAGAACCAGTTGGGGGGTAGGTCTAAGTTTTGTTGTAAATACAAAGACATACCCCCCAAGTAACTCTAGGGCTCGCCTCCGGCTTCGCCAAGAGTTACTATCCCCCGCTTTCATAAATGAGCCATCGGGGACATTCTTTTCCTCTACCCAACTATTGTTAGTGTACCAAATCACCAATCCGTTTAAATCTTTTTCCGCAAGACATTCAGGCTTGATTTAATTACAATCAAGCCATGTCACAGACAAAAACACCCATTCGTCTGCGCCTTAATGGCGCGGATTACGACAGCGATACTGGCAATCTTGCCGAGCTGCTGATTCGTCAAGGGCTTAAACTGGAACAGAAGGGCATTGCCGTGGCCCAGAACGGCAAGATTGTGGCCAAGACCCGCTGGTCGGAGACCCTGATTCGTTCGGGTGACGAGCTCGAGATTCTTGTCGCCATCCAAGGGGGTTAGGTGTCACAGTCTCCATTGTCCCAGACTTCATTGAAACCGCGCTGGGTCTTGGCCGGGTTAGAATTCTCGTCGCGCCTGTTGATGGGGACGGCGGGCTATCCCAACCAATCGGCCATGCTCGAAAGTCTAGCCGCGAGCGGCTGTCAGATTGTCACCGCTTCCCTGCGCCGCATCAGCCTGGATGCCTATCAGGGCAGTCTGGTCGAGGTTATTGGCAGCCACTATAAATTCTTGCCCAATACCGCGGGCTGCCAGACCGCCCGCGATGCAGTTCTGACCGCCGAACTGGCGCGCGAAGCCCTCGATACCAATTGGATCAAGCTCGAGGTGATTGGCGACCGCGAGACCCTGTACCCCGATGCGGTGGAACTGCTGTCGGCGGCTGAGACCCTGGTCAAGAATGGCTTTACCGTCTTGCCATACTGTACCGATGATCCGATTCTCTGTCGCCGTCTGGCCGATCTTGGCTGTGCTGCGGTCATGCCGCTTGGCTCGCCCATTGGTTCGGGTCAGGGGATTAACAACCCGCAGGCGATTGAGCGAATCTGTGCCACCAGCGAGGTGCCGGTGATTCTGGACGCCGGTATTGGTACGGCTTCCGACGCCGCCCTGGCGATGGAGCTTGGCTGTTCGGCGGTTCTGCTCAATTCGGCGGTGGCCAAGGCCCTGTCACCCGTATTGATGGCTTGTGCCATGCGCGATGCGGTTGCTGCGGGCTATGCCGCCGCCAGGGCTGGCAGAATCAGCAAAAAATTCTATGCCGAGGCCTCGAGTCCCCAGCTTGGAATCTTGGGGAGCTAATGGCTTTTTTGCAGATTTTGTTGCTGAACTGGCTTTCTGCTATAGTCCTTTGGATAGATTTTTATAATCGGAGTTATGTCCCATGTCTGCCGCCCAAGATAACCATGCCGAGACCTCTTCTCGGGGAAAATCCTTCAAGCCCCTGTTGATTCTAACCGCGCTGGGAATTGTCTTTGGCGATATTGGCACCTCCCCCCTCTATGCCTTTAAGGCCGGAATGGATGCAGCGGGAGGTCTTACGCCCGAGAATATCATGGGGATTGTGTCTTTGATCTTCTGGGCCCTGACCATCGTCATCTCCATCGAATATGTCCATTTTATCATGAGGGCCGATAATGATGGGGAGGGGGGAATTCTCGCCCTGGCTGGTTTGCTCACCCGTGATCGCCATAAACCGATCATCATGGCGGGGGCTTTGGCTGGTTCGGCCCTGCTCTATGGCGATGGAATCATCACCCCGGCCATCTCTGTCCTCTCGGCACTCGAGGGACTTAACACCGCCGAGCCATTTTTTGCCCCCTATATCGTGCCGCTCACGGTTGTAATCCTGCTGATATTTTTTAGCATTCAGCGGCGCGGAACGGCCAGCATTGCCAAGCTCTTTGGCCCGATTATGTTGCTGTTTTTTATATCTCTGTTTGTTTTGGGCATAAGGTCGGTGATCTTAACCCCCGAGATTCTCCATTCCGTCAATCCCCTTTACGCCGCGCAGTTTATTTCTAATAATATCGGTATTGCGATGATTGTGATTGGTTCGGTCTTTTTGGTCGTGACCGGTGGCGAGGCCCTTTACGCCGATATGGGCCATGTTGGGCGCAAACCCATTACCCAGGCCTGGTTCTTTGTGGTTTTTCCGGCCCTGATGCTCAATTACTTTGGTCAGGGAGCGCATCTGCTGCGCAATCTCGACAAGCCTCTGGTCAATCCCTTCTATGAACTGGCCCCGGCAAGTCTGGTCATTCCTCTGGTCATTCTATCGACGGCGGCAACCATCATCGCCAGTCAGGCTATGGTTTCGGGGGTTTTCTCCCTCACCAAACAGGCGATCGCATTGGGTCGCTTGCCACGGTTAAAGATTATCCAAACCTCGGGGAGTGAATATGGGCAGATCTATTTGCCCGCGATCAATTTTATGATGGCCCTGGGCACCATCATATTGGTGATCACCTTCAAGAAGTCGGAAAATCTGGTCGCGGCCTATGGGATTGCGGTCAGTGGCACGATGGTTGTTACCTCGATTTTGCTTTTTGGCATGATGCGCCATGCTTGGAAATGGAGTCTTTGGTCAACCATCGTTGTTGCGGGTACATTTATATTTATAGAATTTATGTTCTTTACCTCCAACCTGACAAAGTTTTTTGATGGTGGCTGGCTGCCCCTGACCATCGGAGCCGTTCTCTTTGGCGTCATGATGGTGTGGCAGAAGGGTACCAATGCCTGTAGCCAACAGATCAGGCAAATGGCTGAATCCTTTGATGATTTTTTACTGCGGCTCGACGACCCCGAGATTCGCCGCCTGCCCGGTGTCGCGGTATTCTTTACCCGAATGCGCGACAAGGCCCCGCCATTGCTGACCAATCAGCTTAAATGGAATCACGCCCTGCACGAGACGGTGATTCTCATGTCGATTGATGTCTTGCGCGAACCGCGGGTTCATGCCCGCGATCGTTTGCGAATCGAGCCCCTGGGTAAGGGGGTCATCCGCATCATCGCCACCTATGGCTATATGCAGACTCCGGATATTCATGTGATTCTGCGCTGGCTGCCGCGCCTGGCCAATCTCGATGTTGATCCGGGGGAGGCTACCTATTACCTCTGGAGCGAAGTGATTGTCGCCGCCCCCGAAAATTCGGTCATGCCGCGCTGGTTGCTGAACCTATTTACCTTTATGCGCCGTAATGGCACGCGCGGTTCAGATTATTTTGGCCTACCCCAGCATCGGGTGGTGGAGATTGGCGTGCATCTGGAGATCTAGGGTGGTTTATGGTTTTGTTACTCCAACAAATCTTTGGCATATATAAGAATGCCCCCCCTTCCCTTTGGGAAGCGGGGGGAATCTCACTCTGCATAGCAGAGTGAGATGGGGGGGTAGGGTCGATAGGCTTTAGTTTGATGTAAAGACATACCCCCCAAGTCGTTCTAAGATTTTCGCTGCG
>JASGCE010000180.1 GCA_030054295.1 Minisyncoccota bacterium | reverse complement strand
CTATCCAGCGGGGGGGAATCGAACGAAGTGAGATGGGGGGGCATCCGCCCCCCCCCCAACAAATTTTAGTTTAAATTACGAGGCTGAGTTTTTGAATTCTCAAGTGAACAGAGTATAGATGTAACTTTGCTAAACAGGTAAGTCTTTTGTGGCAAGCTACAGTCTTGTGATTCACCGTCGCCGCATTTGCCACCTTTTTATTGTCATTCCCCGCCAGGTTGCTTCGCCTGTGAAGCAACCGCAGACGGGGAATCTCTCTTTGTTTTCAAAAAAAAGGAAGGGAGATTACCCGTCTCGCCTCGTAAACGAGGCGGCGGGTAATGACAATGGGTAGGTAGGCGGAGTCCCTTTCTATTGTCATTCCCCGCCAGGTTGCTTCGCCTGTGAAGCAACCGCAGACGGGGAATCTCTCTTTGTTTTCAAAAAAAAGGAAGGGAGATTACCCGTCTCGCCTCGTAAACGAGGCGGCGGGTAATGACAATGGGTAGGTAGGCGGAGTCCCTTTCTATTGTCATTCCCCGCCAGTTTGCTTCGCCTGTGAAGCAACCGCAGACGGGGAATCTCGCTTTTTTTAAAGTAAGTGAGATTACCCGTCTCGCCTCGTAAACGAGGCGGCGGGTAATGACAATGGGTGGGGTGGCTGACGCAAGCGGCGGGAAAAGCCCCCCCCTACTCAGCCGCGACCTTGCGGCCGATCGATGTCTCCAGCTCATAGTCGAGTTGGAAGGATGATTTTTGGTTGGTCGGCCGTACCTGTACCGCCGTGACCTTGTATTCCGGACAGTTGGTTGCCCAGTCGGAATATTCGGTAGTCACGACATTGGCCCCGGTCTCGGCGAAGTGGAAGGTGGTATAGACCACCCCCGGCTGCATCCGCTCCGAAATTTTTGCCCGCAGCGCAACCTCACCGGCGCGGCTTTGCAATGCCACCGTATCGCCATCGTTAATGCCCCGCGATTCGGCATCGAAGGCATGAATTTCCAAGCGATCCTCGTCGTGCCAGACCACATTGTCGGTGCGGCGAGTCTGAGCCCCGACATTATACTGGCTGAGAATCCGCCCGGTCGTCAGGAGCAGCGGGAATTTAGCCGTCGTCTTTTCATCCGTCGGCACATAGTCGGTGATCATGAACCGACCCTTGCCGCGGACAAAATGATCAATATGCATGGTCGGAGTCCCCATCGGCGCGGCATCGTTGCAGGGCCATTGGACTGAGCCAAGTTCATCCAGCCTTGCATAGCTGACACCACTGAAGGTCGGGGTCATGCGGGCGATCTCGTCCATAATCTCCGACGGGTGGCTGTAATTCATCTGATAACCCAAGGCATTAGACAGCATCATGGTCACTTCCCAATCGGCATAGCCGGCCAGTGGCGGCATGGCGCGGCGGACTCGGCTGATGCGCCGTTCGGCATTGGTGAAGGTGCCGTCCTTCTCGAGGAAACTCGCGCCCGGCAAAAACACATGGGCATAGGCCGCGGTCTCGTTCATAAAAATATCCTGCACGACCAAACAGTCGAGCGACTTGAGGGCCGCCACCACATGCTGGGTATTGGGGTCAGACTGGGCAATGTCTTCACCCTGGACATACATTCCCTTGAATGTACCCGCGAGAGCCGCGTCAAACATATTGGGAATGCGTAGGCCCGGCTCGCCCGACAGTGGCACACCCCACAGGGATTCAAAGTCAAACCGCGTCGCCGCATCGGAGACATGGCGATAGCCGCTGAATTCATGGGGGAAGGAACCCATGTCGCAGGCCCCTTGGACATTATTCTGCCCTCGCAGCGGGTTGATCCCAACCCCCTTGCGGCCAAAATTACCGGTCAGCATGGCGAGGTTAGCCATGCCCATGACCATGGTCGTGCCTTGGCTATGTTCGGTGACTCCAAGCCCATAATAGATCGAGCCATTGGGCGCGGCGGCAAAGAGCCTGGCAGCGGCGCGGATGGACTCGGCTGGCACGCCGGTGACGGTGGCGGCGGCCTCGGCGGAGTTGCGCTCGTCGCGGATAAAGTCACTCCAATAGGCAAAGTCGGCCGCGTCGCATCGCTCATGCACGGATTTCTCGTCCCACAGGCCCTCGGTCAGGATGGTGTGGGCGAGGGCATTGATCATGGCGACATTGGTGCCGGGGCGCAGGGCGAGGTGATGCTCGGCCTTGACATGGGCGGAATCGACCAGATCGATTTTGCGCGGATCAATGACAATCAGCTTGGCGCCGGCGCGGAGTCGCTTCTTCATGCGGCTGGCAAAGACTGGATGGGCATCGGTCGGATTGGCCCCGATGAGCAGAACCAGATCGGTATGATCGACCGAGTCAAAATCCTGGGTTCCCGCCGAGGTGCCGAGGGTTGCTCGCAAACCATAGCCGGTGGGGGAGTGACAGACTCGGGCGCAGGTATCGACATTATTATTGCCAAAGCCAGCGCGAATCATCTTCTGTACCAGATAGGATTCTTCGTTGGTGCAGCGCGACGATGTAATTCCGCCGATGGCATCGGTGCCGTGTTCGGCCTGGATATTTTTAAACTTAGTGGCGACGGTTTTGATCGCCTCTTCCCATGAGACTTCGCGCCAGGGGTCGGTGATTCGCTGCCGCACCATGGGTTTGGTGATACGGTCGGGGTGGGTAGCATAGCCCCAGGCGAATCGCCCCTTGACGCAGCTGTGGCCGTGGTTGGCCTTGCCTTCTTTGCTGGGGGTCATGCGGACGACGGTACTGCCCTGCATCTCGGCATCGAAGGAGCATCCGACTCCGCAATAGGCGCAGGTGGTGGTGACCTTGTGCTCGGCCTGGCCGAGTTCAAGGACTGATTTTTCGATGAGGGTTGCGGTGGGGCAGGCCTGGACGCAGGCGCCGCAGCTGACGCATTCGCTGTCGATAAAGTCTTGGTTTTGGCCGGGGGAAACCACGGAGGCAAAGCCGCGGCCGTCGATGGTTAGGGCGAAGGTTCCTTGCACCTCTTCGCAGGCGCGGACGCAGCGCGAGCAGACGATGCACTTGGCCGGGTCGAAAGTGAAGTATGGGTTGCTGGTGTCCTTGACCGAGTCAAAATGGTTTGCGCCTTCGTAGCCGTAGCGGACTTCGCGGAGGCCGACTGCGCCTGCCATGTCTTGCAGTTCGCAATCGCCGTTGGCTCCGCAGGTCAGGCAGTCGAGGGGGTGGTCGGAGATATAGAGTTCCATGACTCCGCGCCGCAGTTCGCCGAGTTTGGGGCTGCTGGTTTTTACCTTCATGCCGTTTTCGACTGGGGTTGTGCAGCTGGCGGGGTAGCCGCGGCGGCCTTCGATCTCGACCAGGCATAGTCGGCAGGAGCCGAAGGCCTCGACGGAATCGGTGGCGCAGAGTTTGGGGACTTTGGTGCCGAGGGTCATGGCGGCTCGCATTACCGATGTTCCGGCGGGAACGGTTACCTTTTGCCCGTCGATCTCGACGGAGACCATGATGGTACTGTTGGACTCAGCAAGGGCCGGGGTGCCAAAATCGGGACTGCGATAGGATGCCATGGGAATACTCCGCCAGAGTGAGAATAGGATTATTCTATAGTTTTACAGGTTCTTAATCCCACAGGCAAGGATTTTGATGGAGGGGGTGTGCAGCTTTCGGTTCCAAGGCGAAGCCTTGGCGGGTTCTCAGGGCAGAGCCCTGAGTGGGTTCGGGCGAAGCCCGAGCGGTCTGGCGGAAGCCAGCGCGTAGCGAAACCCGCCAATCGGTGAGTGGTCGTTCTGACGAGCATTCCATGAGCGCGGTGGTTGCGCAAGTTAGCGACGCTTGACGAGCCCGAACCGATGGCGTTAAATTCAAATTAAACTATAAATTAAAGTACAACCCGTAAACTACCTTTAGGAATATCTTTTTCTTTTTTGAAAATTTCATTTTTATGAATCCTGATGTTTGAAATAGGGATTTCACAATATTCAGGATTGTATGGTGTCAATTCTTTGTGCTTATATACAACCATCAGTCGAATTTCATTTTCTGCTGAAAAATTTGTACTCTTATAATAATAATCGCCTGCCCAGGCTAATGTTTTTAAGTATTTATTAAGTTCATTTGGATTTAAACTATTAGTAAAATTCTTACTTATTTGAAACTCGCTAACCTTAAAACTTGGCCCGTTGTAAACATATTGGATTGGTTTGATGCTGATTATGATTTCACTATTACTAAAAGCCATTACAGAATAACCTGATAATAAACTCTCTGAAATAAGACAATTCGAAACTTGTCGCTCAGGTAATTCAAATTCAACACAGGCACCAGAGCCAAATGCCATTTCACTCATTTTGCATTTCTTGTTACCATACATACGCCAAAGGGGATTATGATAATCAGTTGGCTTATGCACAATTGTCATAGATGCAAAAAAGCGATAAACAGAAGTTTCATTTTTTAATTCAAAATATCTATTGTAAGCTTCATTAGATAAGACTGACTTTAGGTCGTTCATTTCCGATATAGATGCATAATAACCTTCAGTATGATCTGTAGTATGGTTAATATTACCTAAACGGTAAGTACCCGAATCAAGAATCTTTTCAGCATTTTCAAGACTTGTATAATGATAAAATTTGATTCCCATTTTTACCCTCCGAATAGATTTGTATTTATGTGTTTTTCAATTGTCAATCCCTATGTTATTTATTTTTTCAACCATGAAACGCCATCGGTTCGGGCTCGTCAAGGCGTCGCTAACTTGCTGTAACCACCACAGCAAAAACGCGCCGCTTGCCGACCCTCACCGATTGGCGGGCTAATGCTGGGCTTTGCCCAGACCCATTTAAGGCTTCGCCTTAAAAATCCAGCAAGGCGCGGCCTTGCAACCGATAGGGTAATAGTTTTTCACTTGGGAATTCAAAAACTCAGTTGCGTATTAAATTAAAACCTGTCGGGGGGCTGACGCCCCAGACTGTCTCAAAATGAATTTCGTGGTTCTAATTCAACAAAAAACTTGT